>JBCCZC010000088.1:0-16004 GCA_039188505.1 Pseudomonadota bacterium
CCCGCAGGAGAGCATGGATCAGCTCCGCATGGAGTTCGAGAAGGGCAAGACCGAATCGCCGCCGACCGAGGAGCAGAAGGCGGAATTCGCGGCCACCATGGACCGCCTTACGCGCGATGGCGCCGTCGACGAGCTCATGGCGGAGCTCGAGCCCCAGCTGGTGCAGATGTCCGCCCAGATGCCGATGATGATCGGCTTCGGGCAGATGGCCGCCCAGCAGGCCCTGATGGAGAACCAGGACCTGACCATGGAGCAGAAGACGGCTGCCCAGGAGACGATGGCCGCCGCCTTCACGAAGATCTCGAGCATCAACTTCGGTGACGTCGCACTGGCCCGCCAGGCCGTCGAGTCGGTCGTCGGAACGGCCCGCTCACTCGAGCTGAGCACCATGGATGACCTCCAGGCACTCGATTTCGACGGTGTCATGGGCAAGGCCGGCATGGTCATGGGCGGCGTGAAGAACGTACTGAATGTCTATGGCATCTCGATCGACGAGATGCTGGACTCGATCTCGACCGAGGTCGTCTCGGAAGACGGGGATTCGGCCACGGTCGCCGTGAACTACTCGATCTTCGGTTCGGAGCAGCAGACCGAGGCGAACATGACGAAGGTCGATGGCCGCTGGTTCTCGGCCGACCTGATCGACCAGATCGAGAATGCCGATGCGGTCACCGACATGCTGAACCCGGCGTCCGAGCCGGAGGCTGTCGTCGATCCGGCCGGCTGAAGCGAGCCGACTTCGCCTGTGGACCGCTATCAGCGGTTCGGCTAGACTACGCGACCCTTCCGGCTCCGGCTGGAAGGATCCGCGCCCGTAGCTCAGCTGGATAGAGCGCTGCCCTCCGGAGGCAGAGGTCTGGGGTTCGAATCCCTACGGGCGCGCCAGTTTTTCGAGAAACCCCGCCTTGCGCGGGGTTTTTCTTTTCCTGCTGCTCATTCCTTCGTCGAAAACGGGCCTACGGCGCCGTTGGTTCGGCGCCAGGGGCCTTGCGGATGTCCGAAAAGGGGTCAGGTATGTCGAAAAGGGGTCAGGTACATTTTTCGAACGAAAAATGTACCTGACCCCTTTTCGAAAAATGTACCTGACCCCTTTTCATGACCCCGCTTCAGAAAAGGTGATCGGCGTGGAAGCGCACGTGGTCTTCCATGAAGCTCGCCATGAAGAAGTAGCTGTGGTCGTAGCCTTCCTGGAGGCGGTAGGTGAGCGGATAGTTTGCTTTGCGGCTGGCCGCCAGCAGCAGCTCGGGTTTCAGCTGCTCGTCGAGGAAGGTGTCGGCGCCGCCCTGGTCGATCAGCATCGGGATCCGGGTCGCCGGCCCCTGCAGGAGTTCGCTGCTGTCGTGGGCCCGCCAGGCCTCCCGATCCGGACCGAGGTAGCGGCCGAGCGCCTTCTCGCCCCAGGGGCAGTTCATCGGTGAGCAGATCGGCGCGAAGGCCGACACGGAGCGATAGGCCTCCGGGTTGCGGAGCGCGATCGTCAGCGCCCCGTGCCCGCCCATCGAGTGACCGGAGATACTGACCCGGTCACCGTCGACGGGTAGGCTCGCGTTCACCAGCGTCGGCAGCTCCTCGACCACGTAGTCGTACATCCGGTAGTGGGTCGCCCACGGCGCCTCGGTGGCGTTGACGTAGAAGCCGGCGCCGAGGCCGAAGTCCCAGGCGCCGTCGGGATCGTCGGGCACGCCCTCACCGCGCGGGCTCGTATCCGGCGCGACGACGGCGATGCCGTAGAGCGCCGCGAACTGCTGGGCGCCGGCCTTCGTGACGAAGTTCTCGTCCGTGCAGGTCAGGCCCGAGAGCCAGTAGAGCACCGGCACCGCCTCGCTGCGGGCCGCCGGCGGGAGAAACGCCGAGAACGTCATGTCGCAATCGAGCACGGCAGACCGGTGCCGGTACCGCCGCTGTTCGCCGCCGAAGCAGCGGTTCGAGCCGATCAGTTCACCCATCAGTAGAGCACCACGGAGCGGATGCTCTTGCCCTCGTGCATCAGGTCGAAGGCCGTGTTGATCTCGTCGAGCGGCATCGTGTGGGTGATCATCGCATCGATGTCGATGCGACCGTCCATGTACCAGTCGACGATCTTCGGCACGTCGGTCCGGCCGCGCGCGCCGCCGAAAGCGGTGCCGCGCCACGAGCGTCCGGTCACCAGCTGGAAGGGACGAGTCGAGATTTCCTGGCCGGCGCCGGCCACGCCGATGATGCAGCTCTCGCCCCAGCCCTTGTGGCAGCACTCGAGCGCGTCTCGCATCACCTGGGTGTTGCCGATGCACTCGAAGCTGTAGTCCACGCCGCCGCCGGTCAGCTGGACGATGTGATCGACCACGTTGTCGACGGTCTTCGGATTGACGAAGTCGGTCATGCCGAACTGGCGGGCCATCTCCTCGCGCGCGGGATTGATGTCCACGCCGACGATGCGGCTCGCGCCGACCATGCGGGCGCCCTGGATCACGTTCAGGCCGATGCCGCCGAGACCGAATACGGCGACCGTCGATCCCGGTTCGACCTTCATCGTGAAGGCGACCGCGCCGATGCCCGTGGTCACGCCGCAGCCGATGTAGCAGATCTTGTCGAAGGGGGCGTCCTCGCGCACCTTCGCAACCGCGATCTCCGGCAGCACCGTGTAGTTCGAGAACGTCGAGCAACCCATGTAGTGCAGGATCGGCTTGCCGTCGAGCGAGAAGCGGCTGGTCCCGTCGGGCATGACGCCCTGGCCCTGGGTCGACCGGATCGACTGGCACAGATTGGTCTTCGGGTTCAGGCAGAAGTCGCACTCGCGGCATTCGGGCGTGTAGAGCGGGATCACGTGATCCCCGGGCTTCACGCTCGTCACTCCCTTGCCGACATCGACCACGACGCCCGCGCCCTCGTGACCAAGGATGGCCGGGAACGCACCTTCCGGATCGTCGCCGGAGAGCGTGAAGGCGTCCGTGTGACAGATTCCGGTGGCCTTGATCTCGACCAGGACCTCACCGGCTCGCGGACCGGCCAGGTCCACCTCGACGATCTCCAGCGATTTGCCGGCCTCGAAGGCCACCGCGGCGCGGGTTTTCATGGCTGCTTCCCCTCTCTCGTTGTCCGCGCTGGATCCGCGCGTCAGGACCATGAACTGTGCCTGTCCTGGCTGATTTGAACAAGATCCGGACGCGATCCGGGGAATTGCTATTGATAATGATTATCATTTAGAAGATAATGGCCCCAGTTCGACGCGATGCCGTCCCCTCTCTGCCGGCTCCGTCCACCTGTTGCTCTCCAAAGCAAACCATTGCGCCCCGCTTGCGGGGCGTTTTTTTTGCCCGATTCGCGCCAGCGCGCCGCGCCAGGCGCGTTCTGACATACAATGCGGAGCAGATCTGGCCGGGGCTGCTGCGACGATTCTTCGATGCCGACAGTCGGCCAACCTGCAGCAGCCGGGGGAATCGGTCTTGCGCCTCACGCAGCTCAGTATCGCCAACCCTGCAGCCGTCGCGATCGTCGCGGCGGTGCTGGTGATGCTGGGCCTCGTGTCCGTATTCAACATGCCGGCCCAGCTCCTGCCGCCCATCGAAAAACCGATCATCAGCGTCGTTTCGACCTGGCCCGGCGCCTCGCCGCGGGAAATCGAGTCGGAGCTCACCGTGCCCATCGAGGAGGTGCTTCAGGGCACGCCGGGGATGACCGAGATGGCGACGTGGAGCATGCCGAACCTCGGCTGGATGCAGCTCGAATTCGCGCTCGAAACCGACATGACCCGGGCCCTGATCGACATCATCAGCCGCCTGAACCGGCTGCGGCCGCTGCCCGCCAACGCCGAACGGCCCCAGGTCATGATGGGTGAATGGGGCGATGCCAACGACCAGCTGATCGAGTACTACGTCCAGCAGGCAGCGGGCACCGAGGATCAGCTGTTCGAGAACAAGCGCTTTCTCCGCGAGGTCATCGTGCCGCGCCTGCGGTCGCTCTACGGGGTGTCCCAGGTCGACATGTTCGATTCCTCGGGGAGCGCCAGCGATCAGCTGCAGATCATCGTCGATCCCTACCGGGCCGCGGAACTCGGAATCGATATCGCCCGCGCCGCGGACCGCATCGGCCGCTCGGCCGACATCTCCTCGGGCGTCGTCGATGTGGGCCGGCGGAGCTACACGCTGCGGGTGGAGGGTCGCTACGACGTCGACGAGCTGGCCGGCCTCATTCTCGAATGGCGGGGTGGCCTGCCGATCCGCCTCGGGGACGTCGCGGAGATCACCTACGGCCCACCCCAGCGCGAGGGCTTCATCTATCACAATGGTCTGACCGCGGCACGGCTTGCGATCGGCAAGGCTACCGACGCCAACGTTCTCGAAGCCCTGGCCGGCGTCAAGGCGGCCATCGCCGAGCTGAACGCCGGTGTCTTCGCAGAGCGCGGCATGCACGCCGAATACAGCTTCGACCCCGGCGTCTACATCAACCGGTCGATCCGTCTTCTCGGCGGCAACCTGATCGCTGGCGTCGTCCTGGCTATCGGCGTCCTCTGGCTGTTCCTCCGGCAGTGGCGCGCGACCCTGCTCATCGCGCTCGCGATCCCCGTCTGCCTGCTGGCGACCTTCGTGGTGCTCTCGCTCGCAGGCCGGTCGATGAACGTGATCTCCCTGGCCGGCCTGGCGTTTGCGACCGGCATGGTCCTCGACGCCGCGATCGTGGTGCTCGAGAATATCGTGCGCCTGCGCGAGGGCGGGACCGACCCGGAGGAGGCCAGCGATCGGGGCACGAGCCAGGTCTGGGGGGCGCTGCTCGCCTCGACAGCCACGACCGTCGCGATCTTCATTCCGATCATGTTTCTCGAAGACGTCGAGGGGCAGATGTTTGCCGACCTGGCGCTGACCATCGCTATCGGCGTCACCATCTCACTCATCGTCGCGGTCACGCTGCTGCCCACCAGTGCCCGCTACTGGCTCCGGCGCCTGCCGCCCACGCCCCGGGCCGACAGCGCCTGGGATCGCCTCTCCGATCGCATTATCGGCCTCACCGATTCGCAGCCGAAACGGTTGGGCTGGGTGGGCGGCCTCATCGCGATTTCGTTGGCGCTCACCGTTCAGCTCTGGCCGGAGAGCAACTACCTGCCTCCGGTGAAGCGCGACACCGTCGACAGCTTCCTGTTCTTCCCGCCGGGCACCAACGTGGAGACGTCGGATCGCGAGATCGCCCAGCTCATGAACGAACGCCTCGCGCCGTATCTGGCCGGCGAGAATGACTTCGAGGTCCGGGACTATTTCCTCTGGTCCTTCCCCGGCGGCGGTGGCGGCTGGCTGGCCATCAACCCGGTCGAGGGCACGGACCTGGAGGGCTTCAAGGATCATGTCCAGAGCGAGATCGTTGCGGGGGTCCCCGACACCTTCGGCTTCACGATGCGGCGCAGCCTCTTCGGCGGCTTCGAGGACAGCAACAGCGTCGAGCTGCGCATCACGTCGACCGATATCGAAGCGCTCAAGCCGGTCGTGGGCCAGGCCATGCAGGCGATCATGAGCGGCATTCCGGGCGCTTCGGCCTCGCCCCAGCCTGATCCCTTCGCGGAAGCGAACGAGCTGCGCTTCACGCCTGACGACGTCCGGCTCGCCGAGGTGGGTTGGACCCGCGCCGACCTCACCCGGGTGATCCTGGAGATGGGGCAGGGCGTCTGGCTTGGTGAGTACTTCACGGGCCGTGAGCGGGTGGACATCTATCTCAAGACGCCGCGCTTCGACGATCCCGAGAGCATGGCGGCGATGCCCGTCGCGACGCCGCTGGGTGGGGTCGTGCCCCTCGGCGAGCTGGCGCGCCTCGATATCGCTCCCTCGCCCGCCATGGTGATCCGCATCAACCGGGCCCGGAACTACAGCCTGATCGTCAATCCGCCGCCCGGGATGTCCCTCGAGGCCCTCGTCGAGCGCCTGCAGACCGAGATCGAACCCCAGCTGCGCGCGCAGATGCCAGCGGACGGCGATATCGCCTACGCCGGTAGCGTCGAGGATCTCGATCGTGCCATCGGCACCCTCGGCCTGAACTTCCTGACCGCGTTCGGCCTGCTGATCCTCATCATGGCGGGCTTGTTCCGGTCCCTGAAGGACGCGCTGCTCGTCGTCATCTCCATTCCGCTTGCGTGCGTCGGCGGCGTCATCGCAATCCGCATCGCGGACCTCACCATCGGCCTCACGAAGGGCACGCCCGACCTCACGCACCTGCCGCTCGACCTCCTGGGCATGATCGGTTTCATCATCCTGCTCGGCCTGGTGGTCAACAACGCGATCCTGCTCGTGGCGCAGACCCGTGCGGCCGAGGCCCAGGGGCTCAGCCGCGTGGACGCGGTGCACCAGGCGCTCCGCTATCGGCTGCGGCCGATCTTCATGAGCACGCTCACCAGCCTCTTCGGCATGCTGCCCCTGCTGCTGGTGCCCGGGTCCGGCAGCGAGATCTACCGCGGCATGGCTGCGGCGATCGTCAGGGGCATGAGCGTGTCCACGCTGTTCACCCTCATCCTGCTTCCCAGCCTGCTGCAGCTTACGGCGCGGCGGCGCGGCGCTCGCGTGGGGGACGGCCGTCACGTGCCGGCCGGGTCATGAGAGGTCAGCTGACGCAACTCGCCCGGCTCGCTGCATTCGCCTCCGCGCTGGTGGTCTGCGGGGCGTCCGCCCAGGATTCCATGGCGTTTCCTCCCGCGCGGGTCGAGGTGGCGGCCGCCGAGATCCGGACCCTGGCGCCCACGGCGGACCTGACCGGTTCCGTCATCAGCCTCAACGACTCGCGGCTGGCGAGCGAGGTCGAGGGCGTGGTCATCTGGAGCGCCGAGGTCGGGGACGTGGTGGCGGCAGGAGACGTCATCGTGCGCCTCGATCCGCGCCTCCTGCACGTGGCGGAGCGGCGCGCCCAGGCCACCGTCGAGCGCCTGGAGGCGGACCTGCGCCTGCGTGAGGAGGAGCTGCGCCGGGCGCAGGACCTCGCGAAGACCAACAACGCCTCGGCGACGCTGCTCGACGAATCGCTGGCTGCCCGCGACGGCGCCCGCGCCCAGCTCGCGGACGCCCGTGCGATGCTGGAGCGTGCGACCGACGACCTCGATCGGGCTGCCCTGCGCGCCCCCTTCCCGGGTCACGTGATCGAGCGCCTGGCAAGCCTCGGCGAGTACGTCAGCGTCGGCGAGCCGGTCCTGCGCCTGGTGGACACGCAGAGCCTCGAGATCGCGGTCCCCATCCCGATCGATCTCGCCGAGTTCCTCGTCGCGGGCGAAGCGCTCGCGGTACGCCGGGGCGATCGGCGGGAGGCCCACCCGCTGCGCACCGTCGTGCCCGTTGGGGATCCGGTCTCCCGCATGGTCGAGGCGCGCTTGAGCGCAGCCCCGGGCGACTGGCTGGTCGGCACGCCGGTGACCGTCAGCGTCCCGAACGCGACGGCCCGCACCCTGGTCGCCGTGCCCCGGGACGCCCTCGTGGAACGCGGCAGCAACGTGTCCGTCTTTCGCGTGACCGCTGAGGGCACGGCCGAACAGCTCCCGGTGGAGGTCGTCGTGACCGTCGGCCTCTGGGTCGGGATTGCCGAAGGCATCACCGCCGGGGATCGCGTCATCGTCCGCGGTGCGGAGCGACTGGCGCCGGGCCAGGCGGTGGAGGTCGCGAGCGACTAGGGCTCGCCAGGCACCGCGCTGCATTGATCGCCCGGTGAGGTACGATGGCGCGATTCGTCCCTCCGCGAGGATTTCCCTCTGGCCCGTATCCTGTCGGCAACGACCGAGAACATCGCCCTGCTGGCAGCGCGGCTCGCCGATGGCGAACTCGTTGCGGTGCCCACGGAGACGGTCTACGGGCTGGCGGGTGACGCCCGGCGTGACGATGTGGTCGCGGCGATCTTCGCGGCCAAGGGCCGCCCGGCGGCGAATCCGCTCATCGCGCACTACCTCGACGTGGATGCGGCGGGCCGCGACGCGCAGCTCGATGCGCGCGCGCGGGCGCTCGCCGAACGCTTCTGGCCGGGCCCCCTGACCCTGGTCGCCAGCCGAACCGCGACCTGCGCCGTGTGCCAGCGCGCGAGCGCGGGTCTGGCCACCATCGCCGTCCGCTGCCCGGATCACCCGGCGACGCGGACGCTGCTGCAGGCCTGCGGATTCCCGCTCGTGGCGCCAAGCGCCAATCCCTCCGGCGAGTTGAGCCCCGTCACCGCCGGGCATGTCGCCGAGCGGCTTGGCGATCGCATCGACTGGATCCTCGACGGCGGTCGCACCCGACGCGGAGTGGAGTCGACGGTCGTCGACGTGAGCGTCGATCCGCCGGAGATCCTGCGAGCCGGGACGGTGACCCGGGAAGCGCTGATCGCGGCAGTCGGTGACGTGGGGGAAAGCGGCGGCGGTGGCGACGCGCCCCGGGCCCCGGGCTCCGCGTTTCGCCACTACGCGCCGCGCTGCCCGGTGCTGCTGGGTCCGCCGCCGGAGGGCGCGCCGGACGAGGCCCTGGTGACCTTCGGCAGCGCGCCCGCGCCGGCCGGCTATGGAACGGTCATGAACCTGAGCGAATGCGGCGATCTCGAGGAGGCGGCCGCGAATCTCTTCGCCGTCCTCCACGAACTCGAAGCGCAGGGAGTCCGGAGGATCCGCGTGGTGCCGATTCCCGATGAGGGTGTGGGCCGCGCCATCAACGACCGCCTGCGACGCGCCGCCGAGGCCTCACGAGCGTAGACCTACCAGTCGAAGGCCCTCGCTCCCTGGCAGGGCAAGGCGCGTGCGTTGCCGAGCGAGGTGTCCGAGTACGCATTGCAGCAGCCGACTGCTGCCATCTGGTTCTTGGCTTCGATGAGCTCCTCGCGACGGTCTCGCCAGGTGATGCTCGAGACCCGGTATTCCTCGTGGTAGGCGTCGAGCTGTCGGCACCGGTCGCGGCGCGTCGCCGTTCGCTGAATCGTGTGGCAGGCGGCACCCGGCGCGTTGCGGAAGAACGGGTAGTGCCGCCGAACGCCGAAATAGCCGACCGCGTGGCATTCCAGTTCCTCCCAGGTCACGAGTTCGGCGCCGGGATCGGGCTCCGGCCCCGTCAGGATCTGGATGATGGTCGCGGAATCCTGCTCGGCCGCCGGCTCATCCGCCGGCGTGTCGCCCGTCCCGCCGAAATCCGTGTCGTGCTCATCGACCGGGAGCTCGAGCTCTGCCGTTCCCGCCGGGCAGGGCATCTCCTGGTAGCTCACGGTGAAGTCCGGCGCGATGCAGCGGAAGACCGTGCGCGCCTCGGCCGCCTGCGATCCACCCAGGGCGACGAGCGCGAAAATGAGGGCGGCGCAGTGACGTCGGGCAGAGTCCATGAAGTCTTCGACCCCCGAAATCGGGTATCGGTTCCGCAACGGTCGGGGAACGTCGGAATTCAGGTCCGGATCGTTGATCGACCCTCCCTGATCGAGCAAGCTGACGACCTCGAATCCTGTGCCGCAGCCTGGAGTCAGTCTTGAGAGCGTCCTACGTCCTGCCCGCCCTGCTACTCGCCTCGCCCGCGGCTGCCGTCGAGGTCGCCGTGCTCGGCGGCCATCAGTACAACGCCGATTTCGAGATCGCCGCCGAGGCACCGGATGCGGCCCTCGATGGGCTTCCGGGCTCGCCCGGGGACGAGATCGAGCTGGACGGCGGCGCCGCCTTCGGTCTCGCGATCGATTTCGACTGGGGGGTCGACTCGACGAAGCGGGCCGGTGTGTTCCTGAGTCGCTCGGAGGGAAGTTTCGGGGATAACGCCGGTCTGGCGGAGCCGGACATGGATGTCACGCATCTGCACTTCACGGGCCTCAGCTACTACCCGCAGGGCCCCTGGGAGCATTTCGTCACGGCGGGAGCGGGAGCGACGATCTTCGATCCCGATGACCGGACGCTCGATGACGACACGCGCTTCTCCCTCCACGTCGGCGCCGGCACGCAGTATCGGCTCGCCGAGAACCTGGCGCTGCGGCTCGAGGCGCGCTGGTTTGGAACGTTTTTCAACAGCGGCTTCGCCGGCTTCTGCGCCGGCGGCTGCGTTATCGCGGTCAAGTCCGATATCTACAGCCAGTTCCAGCTCAACGCTGGCCTCCAGTTCCGCTTCTGACGCCGTGCCGCGCCGTCGTTTCGCCGGCGAGCCTTGACCGCCCTCTCGCCATCGCCCAGTGTGCGCCCCATGACTGCCGCACTGCTCTTCGTTCTTTCCCTGACCGTCAATGCCGACTGTCCGGTCCTCGACGGGATCTACCTCTGCGATGGCGGTGGCGACGACATGTCGGGGCTCAAGGTCACCCAGGGCACCGATGATGACGGCCCCTGGATCGTGTTCGGCGAAGGCGCTCCCCGGGTCCGCCTCAACGGCCGCGGCCACTTCGAGGCCGAGAACGGCACGAAGATCGGTTACCAGGCGGTCTGCCGCGACGCGACGCGGATCGTGCTCGAGATCGCAAGCTCGCCCGTCAGCCCGGCAACCAGCCTCGAGATCCACCGCACCGGTACGGGCTACCGGGTGGACGCGGACGAGGAGGGCGCGGTCTCGACGGAGACCTGCATCCGCCACCGCGGCCACGGGTTGAAGCCGCCGCCGGCCGCGACTGCGGATACCTGACTCACGTCTGATCTGCCGGCGCCGCCCGGTGTTCCACGCTAGGAGAGCGAGGAAGACCCATGAAGAAACGACTGATATTGGCAGCGCTGCTGGGCCTTGTCGCCGCAGCCGGTTTTCTGTCCGGCAAGCGCGCGGCGACGATGAGCGACGACACCGCGTCCGCCGCGGCCCCCGCGAAGGTCCAGGAGCCAGCGCCGACGGAGCCGGGCCAGCGGGCCCCTGCCGCCGCCCTTCGGGAATCCGCGACCGCCGGTGTAGCGGTGGGGCCCGCCCGGCAGGAGACTACTGCGGCCGACGGGCCGCTCACGGGTGAGATGCTCGGCTCGATCCGCGCCTCGGTCGAGCAGCAGCGGAGCGCACCCTACCTGCTCCACGGTGAGGAGGAAGCCATCGATGCCGAAGGGGCGTACGTGCAGTACGTGCGCTGGAACGAGTGCGTTGCCATTGCCACCTCCGAATCCGTCGCGCTCATGCTGGCCCGGGTCAACGCGATCAAGGCGCTGGAGAGCGAAGACATGGAGATGCAGGACAGGATGCTCGACGCAATGGATCTGATGCCTCAGCGCCAGCCCGTCTGCGACGACGTTTCAGAATGGGAAGCCAAGCGCCAGCGCTACGAATGGCTGGAAGAGGCGATTCGCGGCCGTCATCCGCTTGCTGTCTTCGGCTTCGTCACCCTGGGTCGGGACGATCTGATCGATCTGGAACTCCGGGTCCCCGGCTACCTGGACCGCTATCGTTCGACGGCGATGACCGCGCTTTCCCTGGGCGTCCGGTCCGGCGCAGCCCGGGGCTTCTACGCCTATGCGGAAGCCATCCTCGCGGAGGAGCTGCTCGAGCTCGACTACGCTGAGCTGCTCGCGTACGCGACCGCAGCCCAGGAGGCGCAGCGGGTCCTCGACGTCTCGGGATCTGACAACAGCATTGCCGCCTTTCACTACGATCTCTCGGAACTGGTCGAGGTGGCCGAAGCGCGGCTGTCGCTCGAGGAAATCCGCGACGCGCGCGCCCGCGGGCGCGATCTCTGCGACCGGTACTGCTACGGGCGGGATTGAGTGGCACTCGACGACTGAGGCGGCCGTCAGTCCTTGTCAGCTTTCAGCGCGGCCGTGACCGTTTCGTCGAAGGTCCGTACCACGTCGACGCGGGCGTGATATTTGTCGTTGCCCGCGATGATGTGCCAGGGCGCGAAGTGGGTGCTGGTCCGCGAAACCATCTCGTTGACCGCCTGCACGTAGGCGTCCCACTTGTCGCGATTGCGCCAGTCCTCGTCGGTCAGCTTGTGCTTCTTCCAGGGGGTCTTCTCGCGCTCCTCGAAGCGGCGGAGCTGCTCCTCGGGGCTGATGTGCATGAAGAACTTGAGCAGCACCGTGCCGTGCTCCACCAGCTGCTCCTCGAAGTCGTTGATCTCCTGGTAGGCGCGCTGCCACTCGGCCGCTGACGCGAAACCCTCCACTCGCTCCACCAGCACGCGGCCGTACCAGGAGCGGTCGTAGATGGTCATGCCGCCTGCGGGCGGGATGTGGCGCCAGAAGCGCCAGAGGTAGTGGTGCGCAAGCTCCTCGTCGGTCGGCGCGCTGACGGAGATGAGGTGGTAGAGGCGCGGATCCACCGCTGCCACGATCCGGCGGATCGCGCCGCCCTTGCCGGCCGCATCCCACCCTTCGAAGACCACGACGACATTCCGGCGTCGCTCGTACATCTCCCAGGCGTGGCGGCGGATGCGGGACTGGTGCTGCTCGAGGGCTTCCTTGTAGCGCTCCCGGTCCAGCGCCTGGTCGAGTTCCACGCGGTCCAGGATCGTCGTGTCGGCGCCGGCGATGTCGATCGGGGTCAGCTCGTGAAATGCCTGGCTCTGGCCGTTGCCATTGCCCTTCTCGAGGAAGTGGTCGATCGTCTGGAGCAGGGTCTCCCCGACGGTGAGGTCCCGGTAGCGCTTGTCGCCGCATTCGACGAGAAACCAGGGGCATTCACCGGTATCGGTCTGGCGGATCGCTCGCTCTGCCGTGGCGGCGAGATCCGTGTAGCGCTCGGCGAACTGCGCCTGCTGGTCGAGGTGAATGTTCGCGCCTTCCTTGCGCACCTTCTTCAGCCGCCGCCGCTGCTCCTTGCGCTCGAGGTGGAACCAGAACTTCACGATCAGCGCGCCGTCCTGCCGCAGCATGCGCTCGAGGCGGCGGTTCCGGTCCATGACGCGGTCGAAATCGCCGTCGTTGATCGTGTCGTGCGCGTGCTCGACGATGGGTCGGGAGTACCAGGAGCCGAACATGATCGAGATGCTGCCGCGCGTGGGCATGCGTCGCCAGAAGCGCCAGTAGTAGGGCCTGCCGGTTTCCTCGTCGGTCGGGTCCCAGAAGGCGACGTTCTCCACCCCCCGAGCGTCGAACCAGCGGTTGAGCCGGCGGACGACGTCGGCCTTGCCCGCGAGCTCAACGCCGGCAACGACGATGATCAGCGGCGTACCCTGCTTGCGCAGCGAACGCTGAGCCTTCAGCAGCTGCACATGGAGCTCCGGCTCCCGCGCCTTGAAATCTTCCTTGCTGACCTTGCGTCCGACTTCGACGGCTTCGAACATCGATTCGCTCCCCGCAGTTCCAAGCCCCCATGATCGCTTCCGACTGTGGACGGTCACTTGAGCGAGCGCAAGCCCGTTCCAATTCCCGCGCCCGCGCCGTATGGTGCCCATCCGTCCTTCGCTGGAGACTTCGCCCCATGAGCCTGCAGGTTCGTCTGACCCGAGACAAGGCCGGTCCGCCGTGGCCGGAGAACGTGCTCCTGAGCGCCGATGCCGCCGGCTTCGTCGTTCACCTCCACGCCAGCGACCCCGACCGGGCACTGCGCGCCGCCGGCCGACGTATCCGCGGTCAGGGGATCGCGCACGTCGCCCTGACCGGCGCCTGGCCGCTGGCGTCCCAGTGGTCCTTCTCGCGGGGCTTCCTCGACGCCCGCGGTGGCGAGATTACCTGGGCGGAGCTTCCCGAAAGCGAGCGCTGCGAGCTCGACGACCGCCTTGCGGCCTTCGAATGGAGCCGCGCGGTGGCGAACGCGACCCCGGAGGAGCTGGCGCCGCGGGACCTCGCGGACCGGGCGGCAACCTTCCTTGCCCGCTGCTCGGAGAACGCGCGGGCGACGGTGATCGAGGGAGAGGCGCTGCCTGCAGCAGGCCACCACGGGATCTGGCAGGTCGGCCGCGGCAGCGACCGGCCGCCCGTGCTGCTCGAGGTCGACTACAACCCCGGTGACGACGATGCGCCGGTCGCGGCGGCGCTCGTGGGCAAGGGCATCACCTTCGACAGCGGTGGCTACAGCATCAAGGCCAGCGAGGCGATGTTCTCGATGAAGTTCGACATGGCCGGTGCCGCCACGGTCGCCGCCGCCCTGGGTCTTGCCATCCGGCGCGGGCTGCGGCGTCGGGTGAAGCTCTTCCTGTGCTGTGCCGAGAACCTCATCAGCGGGCACGCCTACAAGCTCGGCGACATCATCGAGTACCGCAACGGTGTCCGCGTGGAGATCGCCAATACGGATGCCGAGGGGCGCCTCGTCCTGGCCGACGGCCTGATGAGCGCCGGCGAGAGTGGCGCGCCGCTGATCATCGACGCCGCGACGCTGACGGGGGCGGCCCACAACGCGGTCGGTGCGGAGTACAACGCCGTGTTCTGCCGGGACCCGGTGCTACGCGGGCGGTTCCTGGAGCTGGCCGAGGACTGTGGCGAGCGCCACTGGCCGCTGCCCCTCGACGACTTTCACCGGTCGGCGTGCCCGTCCCCGTACGCAGACACCATGAACAGCCGGCCGGTGAAGGGCGGCGGACCTGCCGGCGCCAGCAACGCCGCGGCCTTCCTGTCGCGGTTCGTTCCGGACGAGGGGCGTACCGGCTGGGTCCACGTGGACCTGTCGGCCGCGTTCGCGGCGAAGGCAAGCGGCACCACCCCCGCAGGGGCAACCGGCCACGGCATCCTCACGATTGCCTCGGCACTGATGAATCTCGGCAAGGAGCAAGAAGCATGAGCCAGCGTCTTCAAGAAAAGGTCGTTCTGATCACCGGGGCCGCCGGTGGCCTCGGGGAGGCGTTTGCCCGTCGCGCCGACGCCGAGGGCGCGCGCCTCGTGCTGACGGACATGAACGTGGCGGGCATGGAGGCCTATGCGGGCGAGCTGGCCCAGGAGCCACTGCTCTTCGCCCACGACGTGACGGATCGAGCGGTCTGGGCAGACGTCATCGAGCAGACCCGCCATCACTTCCGCGGGCTCGACGGCCTGGTCCACAACGCCGGAATCGGGACGCCCCGGCCCTTCATGGAGCTGCGCGACGAGGACTGGCGGCAGATGCTCGCGATCAACCTCGACAGCATCTTCATCGGCTCCCAGGAGGCCGTGCCGCTCATGGTCGCGACCGGCGGCGGCAGCATCGTCAACGTGAGCTCGGTGGCCGGCATCGTGTCCGGGCCGGGCATGGCGGCCTACTCGGCTTCGAAGGGGGGCGTGCGCATGCTGACCAAGAGCATGGCCGTGGAGTTCGCGCTGGGGAAGGTGCCCGTGCGCGTGAACTCGGTGCATCCGGCCTTCACGCGGACGGCGATGGTCCAGCAGCTGATCGACGCGGCTGAAGATCCGGAGCGGATGGAAGCGAAGCTGGCGCGCAACTCCGCGCAGCGGCGGATCGCGGAGCCCGACGAGATCGCGGGCATCCTGGTGCACCTGCTCAGCGACGAGTCGACCTTCACCACCGGCGCCGAGCACATCGTCGACGGTGGCCTGACGGCCATGTAGCGCGCCCGCCGTGGGCGCTCGGGCTCAGTGTAGTTCGGTGTAGAGCGCTTCGGCCTCGCTGCGCTGGGCCTTGTTGCCCTCGTCCATGACCTCCGTCAGCAGATCCATGGCCATTTCCGCGTCGCCGAGGTCGGCGAAGGTGCGCGCGAGCTCGATCCGGTTGGCGTTGACTTCGCGCTTTCCGGGTACTTTCTCATCCAGATTCACAGATTATCCTCCTAAATCCATGTTTCTGTGAGTCTTTTATACAGCTGACGCTGAAAAAGTCAACGTTTCGCCTCGATCCGATGTAACCCTTTGCCCTCGAGAAGCGTCCAAGCAGCGAGTCCATAGCCAAGGGCGGGCATGCGCCTCGACAAGCTGGATCAACTGATCGACGTGCTCTATCCGCACGTGCCGGTTCCCGCCGGGGAAGCGGGCAAGCTGCCGGCTGCGACGCCGGCGGAGGAGCAGCGCCGCGAGCAGCAACGGTCGGTCAAGGGGAGCGAAACGGCGACGCGACGTCGCTGATTCACGGATCTTCCGCACCGCATTGACCACTCTGGGTCGATGCGTTCTGTCGTCTGGCTCAAGCGCGACCTCCGACTCCTCGATCACGCCCCGCTGGCCGCGGCCGCGGCGGACGAGGAGACCGTCGTGCTCTTCATCTACGAACCCGAGATCCTCGCGTCTCCGGAGTTCGAGACCTCCCATCTGC
>JBCCZC010000089.1:0-15978 GCA_039188505.1 Pseudomonadota bacterium
CGGACAGCCTCCGGATCCGCCGCCGTCAGGCGTCCACCGCGAGCCTCGATCGCGAAGGGCTGCACCCCGTGCTGGCCCGCGTTCTCGGCAGCCGGGGGGTCGAATCACTTGGCGAAATCGACTACGCGCTCGGACATCTGCTCCGGCCCGTTGGTCTCGGCCAGCTCGAGCAGGCCGCGCGGCGGATCGCCAGCGCTGTCGAGGCCGACGAACCGACGCTGGTCGTTGGCGATTTCGACGCCGACGGCGCCACCGGTACCGCCGTCTGCGTGCTCGCTCTCCGGGCCATGGGCCACCACGATGTCGATTTCGTCGTCCCCGACCGCTTCGCCCATGGCTACGGCCTCAGCGAGACCCTCGTCGAGGACACGCTGCGGGACCAGCGCGCGAGGCTGCTGATCACCGTCGACAACGGCGTGAGCAGCGTCCGTGGCACCGACGCCGCGAAGCGCGCCGGTGCGGACGTGGTCATTACCGATCATCACCTGCCCGGTGAGGAGATTCCCGCTGCGCACGCAGTCGTCAATCCCAACCTTGCCGGCGCGGCCTTCCCCAGCAAGTGCCTCGCCGGTGTCGGCGTTGCGTTCTACACCATGTTGGCGGTCCAGCGGCAGCTTGAAGCAGCTGGGTGGTTCGGCTCGGGCCGGCGGCCACCGAAGCTGACGGATCTGCTCGATCTGGTCGCCCTGGGAACCGTGGCCGACCTGGTCCCCCTCGACCGGAACAACCGGATCCTGGTCAGTCAGGGCCTCCGCCGGATCCGGGCCGGCCGATGCCGACCGGGCATCGCGGCCCTGCTCTCCCTCGCGGGCCGGGATCTCGGGCGGGTGACCGCGGCGGACCTCGGCTTCTCTGCGGCGCCGAGGCTGAATGCCGCAGGTCGGCTCGACGACATGCGGATCGGCATCAACTGCCTGCTTGCGGAAACCGAAGCGGAAGCACGCGGTTTCGCCACGACCCTCCATCGCCTCAACGACGAGCGGCGGCGGATCCAGGCCGACATGGAGGACGAGGCGCTCGCCCAGGTCGAGACGGCGGACTCAGGACGGCGGATCCTCTGTCTGGTGGACGACGCCTGGCATCAGGGCGTCGTGGGCCTCGTGGCATCGCGGATGAAGGAGAAGTGGCACCGGCCGAGCTTCGCCTTCGCCCCCGAAGCGGAAGGGAGCAGCGTCCTGAAGGGCTCGGCGCGCTCCATTTCCGGTTTCCACATCCGGGATGCGCTCGCCTGGGTCGACGCCCGGCATCCCGGTCTCATCGCCCGCTTCGGCGGACACGCGATGGCCGCGGGCCTGACCCTCGATCGGGCGAAGCTCGAGGGCTTCTCGGCCGCGATCGAGGCCTGCGCCGCCGACCTGCTCGATCCTCAGCTTCTCGAGCGCGAGATCGTGACCGACGGCGAACTCGGTCCGACCGACTTCACGGTCGAACTCGCGGGCACCCTGCGGGACTGGGGGCCGTGGGGCCAGGGCTTCCCCGAGGCCCTCTTCGACGGCTGGTTCTCGGTGGTCGATCGCCGGGCGATCGGGGTACGGCACTCGAAATTCCGCGTGCGTGCCGAGGGCGGCGGCCCCGATCTGGACGCCCTGCTCTTCAATCGCCCGCTGGATAGCGTTCCTCAGGCGGCGCGACTCCGTTTGGCCTACGCGCTCGAGATCAACGAGTACATGGGCAACATCACGCCTCAGCTCGTCGTGCGCCACCTCCTCGCGCACGCCTGACCGCGGGTCGCATCACGGCGACTCGAGGCGCCAGCCGGTCAATGCCTCGAGACCTTCGTTCGCCCGCGCGGACAGGGACTGCCAGCGAGCGGCGAGCTCCCGATCGACGAGGTACAGGGGATCGGCATTCTCTCTTCGGCGGCGCTCCAGCTCCCGGACATCGGCGACATCGCCAAGCGGCGTGTGGAGCCCGAAGTTTCGCGGCTTGATGATGTTGGACCGCAGGACCTGCACCAGCTTCTGCTTCTCGAGCGACGGATTGGTCCGGGGTAGATCCCGCCCGTCGATGCCGAAGCGCTCGAGTGCATCGAGCGTCGATGGCTCCCCTGCCACGAGGCCCTCGAAGGGAACCACCTCGACCTCGGGAAAGATCCGTCGCGCCAGCGCCACGTAGCGGTCATAGCGAAGGACCTGAGCGAGTCCCAGCGGAGAAGCCAACTGCGTGCGGAGGAAGGTGTCGAAGAAGGCGTTATAGCCGTGCCCGACGAGCTCCGCATAGTAGGACCGCAGGAAGGGCATCTGGGAGCGGACAACGATCAGCACCCTCGGTTCGGCAAACAGGCCCGCGAGCCGACGAAAGATCGTCTCCGGATCCAGGAGCTGGCGTCTGGGCACGTTGCGGAAGCCGATGCCCGAGAGCAGCTCATCGGAGAGCATCAATGCCCTGGAATCGGCGCCGGCCGCGGCAATGATCTCCCCGAGCACACGCTGGTGTGACGCCAGGTCGAATGCCGCCGCAGGATCGTAGGGCAGCCGGGTTCTGAAAAGTTCCGTGAGTCGTTGATCGAGAAATGCTTCGTCGCTTCCCGGCAGCTGCTTGCCCAGGTAGTTCGCGCCGCTGGCGTCGATCATGCGCAGCTGGAGTGAGGTCGACGCGCACTTCGGCAGGCCGATGTGAATGCCAATGCGAACGGGAAGCGGCTTCATCGTCCTAGCTTAGCGAATCTGGTGAACCCTCCGTGAGGCGGACGACCAGTGCCGTCCAAGGGCCCACCGCTGCCGGGCCACGAACACGCGCCGCGATGCGCCAGAAGCGATGCTATGCTCCGCCCATGACCGACCCGAGATCAGGCCGAGACACGCTGTTCGCGGATCCGAAGGCGTCCGGAACGCCCTTCACCTTCGATGGCCGCGTGGCGGATGTCTTCCCCGACATGATCTCCCGCTCCGTGCCGGGCTACGGCCTGGTCATCGACCAGATCGGCACCCTCACGCAACGGTTCGCTCGGGCCGGGACCTGCCTCTACGATCTCGGCTGCTCCCTCGGAGCGGCAACGCTGGCGCTACGGCACAACGTGCGTGTACCGGGCTGCCGGATCGTCGCCATCGACAATTCTTCGGCCATGGTCGCCCGCTGCCGGCGGATCATGGACCGCGATCCGGCGGCGACGCCCGTCGAGGTCCGCGAGGCGGACGTCACGACCGTCGAGTTCGAGCCGGCCTCCCTCGTCGTCATGAACTACACGCTCCAGTTCATCGACCCGGACGACCGAAGCCCGCTTCTCGCCCGCATCGCCGCTGCGCTCGAGCCCGGTGGGGCCCTCGTGCTGTCGGAGAAGATCGAAGACGAGGACCCCGGGCGCGATGCCCTGCTTGGCGAGCTCCACCACGATTTCAAGCGCGCCCAGGGCTATTCGGAGCTCGAGATCAGCGGTAAGCGGGCATCGCTCGAGAACGTCCTCGTGCGGGAGTCCTGGGGCGCGCACCGGGAACGCCTCCTCGGCGTCGGGTTCCGAAGCGCTGCCATCTGGTTCCGCTGCTACACCTTCGCCTCGATGATTGCGCTCAAGTGAGCGCGGCCTTCTACGAGGATCTGCTGGCCCATCCGGTCTGCCGGCGCATCCCGCTGCCGGCCGACGAACTCCCCGCGGCTCTGGACGCCGGTTTCAAGAATGCTCGCCATGGCGATCTCCCGCGCTGGCTCGCAGCGATCGAACGTCTACCGGAGCTCCCCGGGCGTACGGCGGAGCTCGGTGTTCGGGCCGTGACCGCGCGGGCGTCGTCGTGCCCGGCTGTACTCGGCGAAGCGCTCCGCGTCCTCGTGCCCTGGCGCAAGGGCCCCTTCGACCTGCACGGCGTGGCCATCGATAGCGAATGGCAGTCGTGGATGAAGTGGGATCGGCTGGCCCGGGCCGTTGATTTCAACGGCGCCACCGTACTGGATATCGGCAGCGGCAATGGCTACTACGGCTGGCGCATGCTCGGCGCAGGCGCGAAGGCCGTGGTTGGCGTCGATCCAACGCCGCTCTACGTCGCTCAGTTTCACGCCGTCGCCCGGTTGCTGCCACCGTTACCGAACTGGGTGCTGCCCCTCCGCGCGGAGCAGCTCGTCGGCGATGCCGACTTCGACATCGTGCTGTCGATGGGCGTCTTGTATCACCAGCGGGGGCCACTCGGACATCTTGCCGACCTACGCCGGTGGGCACGCAGGGGCGGTCAGGTCGTCATCGAGACGATCGTCGTACCGGGCGACGACACGACGGTCCTGACGCCGAGGGATCGCTATGCGCAGATGCGCAACGTCTGGTTTATCCCCTCGACGGCAGCCCTGGTTCGCTGGTTCGAGCGTGTGGGCTTCGTGGAAATCGAGGTGATCGACGAGAGCATCACGGACCTCGATGAACAGCGAGCGACGGACTGGATGCCGTTCCACTCGCTCGCCGACTTCCTCGCCCCGGGCGACGCTGCGCGGACGGTCGAGGGTTACCCCCGACCGCGCCGCGCCATTGTCAGCGGCCACGCCGCCTGACAGCTCAGATCCGCGCCGTAGCTCGCCGCCCGCCGAACAGGAGCAGCAGGACGATCAACGCGGCGAGACCGAAGGGCGACAGGACCGGGATCGGTGCGGGGTCCACCACTTCGATGGGCGGTGAGCTGCCGGAATCATCCTCGGTCGGTGGATCGTTGCCGGGATCGTTATCGGGCATCGAGTCCACATCCGGGGGAGCGTTGCCCGAGGGATCATTGGCCTCCACGACCTCGGCGCCGTTGACGAGCACCGTGCCTGTCCGAACGTCGCGGTTCACGGCGGCGCGGAGCGCCAGTTCCACGGACTGGCCGGGTTCAAGCCGCGAGATCGTCGTCGTCGGTTGGCCATCGACGAGCGTCCAGACGCCGTTCTCGATCAGCGTCAGCCCTGCCGGAAGGTAGTCGACCACGATCACGTCGACCGCCGGGATGGTGCCCTCGTTGGTGACGGTGACCCTGAAGTTCACCGGGAAGCCGCGCAGGACCTGATCCGACTGGTTCTCGGCCAACCCTTTGGTCAGCGCGAGATCGAAGGTTCCCGTCGGCCCCGGATTCCCGATCACCTCCACGCCTGCCGGATCCGAGTCGTCCTCGTCGCCATCCGGATCGCCGCCGGACGAGCCGGTTCCGTCACCACCCGTCTCGTCGTCCGCCGGCGTACCGGCCTCCCCACCCGGGTCATTGCCCGGGTCCACGTCGGGCACCGAATCGACATCCGGCGGCGTCGTCCCATTCGGATCCTCGAAGGTCCCGATCTCGGCGACATTCACGCTGTCGGTCGCCGCATCCGGGCCAACCAGGAGAGCGATGTCGACGGTGAGCGAGTCACCCGCAGCAAGCGGTCCATCGATGAAACGCGTCGCGGCCAGACCGTCCTCGGTCGTCCAGGCGTCGTCCACCAGCGTAAAGCCGGTCGGCAGATAGTCGACGACCATCACCTGCTGGACCGGCGTGTCTCCCTGGTTGAAGACCGTGATCGCAAAGCGGACCACGTCGCCGATGAATACCTGGGACGGCTGCCCGTCGGCGAGGGTCTTGAGCAGCGCGAGGTCGAAGACCGGTTCGACGTCGGTGAAACCGAAGTCGATGGTCATGTCACCGCTGCCGTCGTCGCCGCCATCCTGATCGCCGCCCTGGCCCGCCTCGTCGGTGGGTTCCGTGCCCGGCAGCAGCGTGACCACCGGCGAGAAGGCGGGCGTTCCGGCCCCGTCCGGCTGGGCGCCGTTGTCGTCGCCATCCATCCCATCGTCGTCCAGTGCGGTCGGCGTGGATGATTGCGGCGCGCCGGCAGGCGGTACGGGTACAACGACGCCGTAGCTGCCAGGCAGGAGGTTGTCGAACAGGTAGTTGCCATCGGCGTCGGTAACCGTTTCGGCCAGGAGCGTATCGTCCGCCGTGCCCACGATGCCATCGGGGCCTGGATCGACGAGCTGCACGGGCACGCCCGCGATGCCGCTCTCACCGGCATCCTGAATGCCGTTGTTGTCGCCGTCGAAGAAGACGGTCGAGCCGAGGGAGACGACGCCATCACCCAGCGGAACGAACCCGAAGTCGACGGTCATATCCCCGTTGGCGTCGCCATCAGCGCTGTCCTGATCACCGCCCTGCCCGACTTCGCCGACCGGCTCGCCGCCGGGCGTGAGGCTGATGACCGGCGAGCGGGTGACCGTGCCGGGACCTGCCGGCTGGCTGCCGTTGTCGTCGCCGTCCATCCCGTCGTCGACGGTCGTTGTCGGCGTGGAGGAGAGCGGCAGCAGTACCGGTGGTTGCGGAATCTCGACCACGTAGTCGCCCGGGGGGAGATCTCCAAAGAAGTAGTTGCCGTCGGCGTCGGTCGTCGTCGTTGCGAGCAGAACGTCGTCGGGCGTGCCGCCAAGGCCGTCGGGACCGGGATCGACCAGATTCACGGTCACACCCGCAATACCGTTTTCGCTCTCGCCCTGGCGCCCATCGTTGTCGAGGTCGGCGAACACCGTCGAACCGATCGACACCGGATCGCCGTCGAGCGGCACGAAGCCGAAGTCGAGCGTCATGTCGCCGCTGGTGTCGTCACCATCGTCCTGCCCGCCGCCCTGGACGGCTTCGTCGGTCGGCTCGGCGCCAACCGCCAGCCGAACAACGGGAGACCGGACGAGGCCGCCAGCGCCGTCGGGCTGCGCGCCGTTGTCGTCACCATCGACACCGTCGTCTGCGGTCGAGGTTGGGGTGGAGGACAGGGGGCTGCCCGCCGGTGGCGTCGGCAGCTCGATGTAGTAGTCACCCGGCGGCAGGTTGTCGAAGAAGTAGTCACCGGCCGCATCGGTTGCGGTCTCCGCGACGAGGATGTCATCGCCACCACCGACGAGGCCGTCGGGGCCGGCGCCGTAGAGCAGAACCACGACGCCCGGGATACCGGCCTCGTCCAATCCCTGACGGCCGTCGTTGTCCGGGTCCTCGAAGACCGTCGAACCGATGGACACCGGCCCTTCGGCCGGCACGAAGCCGAAGTCGATGGTCATGTCGCCGCTGCTGTCGTCGGCATCGTCCTGCGCACCGCCCTGGGCACCTTCCGCCGTCAGCTCCCCGCCACGGGTCAGCGCGATCAGCGGTGACCGGGCGGCCGTGCCGGCACCGTCCGGCTGCGCGCCGTTGTCGTCGCCGTCGATGCCGTCGTCAGCCGTTGACGTCGGCGTCGAGGAGATCGGGGCACCATCAGGCGGCATCGGCACTTCGACGTAGTAGAGGCCGGGCGGTAGATCACCGAAGAAGTAGTCGCCGCTGGCATCCGTGGTGGTCGCCGCGAGCCTGACATCGTCAGCGCCGCCGATTTCACCATCCGGGCCCGGCGCGTACAGGACCACCTCGACGCCGGCGAAGCCCGCTTCGAGGTCGTCCTGGATACCGTTGTTGTTCGGGTCCTCGAACACGGTCGATCCGATCGAGACCACCCCGTCGACGGCGAGGAAGCCGAAGTCGAGGGTCATGTCGCCGTTGTCGTCGTCCGGATCCTGAAGTCCACCCTGGAAAGACTCGGCGGCGCCCACCGGCTCCGAATCGATGTCCAGCGAGAACACCGGAGAAACGGTCTCCGTGCCCAGTCCGCCCGGCTGGATCCCGTTGTCGTCGCCATCGACACCGTCGTCATCGACGGCTGTCGGTGTCGAGGACAGCGCCAGTCCGTCCGGCGGCGTCGGCAGCCGCAGGTAATAGCGTCCCGGCGGCAGGTTCTCGAACAGATAGTCGCCATTGGGGTCCGTCACGGTGTCGGCAACGCGGACATCGTCGGTGCCTCCGACCATGCCGTCGCCACCCGGCAGCCATAGCTCGACGGTCACGCCGTCGATACCCGCTTCACCCACGTTCTGGCGACCGTCGTTGTTCGGGTCCTCGAACACCGTGGAGCCGACGGCGACCAGTGAGGCCGGATCGACGAAACCAAAGTCGACGGTCATGTCGCCGGCCGCATCGTCCGAGTCGTCCTGGTTGCCGCCCTGCCCGGTCTCGTCAGTGGACTCCGTACCCGCCTCCAGCGCGATGACCGGTGACCGCGTCACGGCCCCGGCACCACCGGGCTGATCGCCGTTGTCGTCGCCGTCCTCGGCGTTGTCCTCGGGATCGGTGTTCGTCGAGGACAGCGGTGCGTCGGCGGGCGGCGTCAGAATCTCCACGAAGTACTCGCCGATCGGCAGGTTGGTGAAGAGGTAGTCTCCATTCGCGTCCGAGTCCGTCGTGCCGAAGAACTCGTCATCTGCCGTGCCCGGCAGCCCGTCCGGGCCAACCCGATAAAGATCGAGGGTGACGCCGGCGATGCCGGTTTCGCCGGGGTCCTGGAGCCCGTTGTTGTTGATGTCGCGGAAGACCGTCGACCCGATGGCCACCAGATCCGCCTCCGGGATGAAGCCGAAGTCGATGGTCATGTCGCCGTTGTCATCGTCAGCGACAGCGGGGCCGTTGTCGAAGGTGCCGCCCTGGGCGAACTCGTCGCCGCCGTCGGGCTCGCCGTCGATCCGGAGCTGGATGACCGGAGAGCGCGCCGGGCCGTTGAAGACGTCCTGGGTGCCGTTGTCGTCGGCGTCCTGCCCGTTGTCCGCCGTACCGTCGAAGGTCGAGGAGCGCGGTGCACCGAGCGGGGGGGCGGGAATGACCACGAAGTAGTCGCCTTCCGGCAGACTGTCGAACAGGTAGTTCCCGTCATTGTTGGTGACGGTCTGGGCCAGGAGTAGATTCAGATCCGCGGAGAACAGCTGCACCGTAGTACCCGCCAGACCATCTTCGCCCGGGCCTTGGGTGCCGCTGTCGTCGGGGTCTTCGAAGACCGTGGAGCCGATCGCGACCACGTCCAGCACCGGCACGAAGCCGAAGTCGACGGTCATCTCGCCGTTGTCGTCGTCCGCGCCGGTCAGGCCAGCGTCCTGGATGCCACCCTGTCCGGCCTCGTCGCCGTCGTCCGGCTCGCCGTTGATCTGCAGCGTGACCACCGGCGACAGGACCTCGGTGCCGATGCCGCCGAGCTGCTCGCCGTTGTCGTCGATGTCCGTCGAGTCGTCGAGGCGCGACGTCCGCGTCGAGGACAGCGGCGCCGCGGCGGGCGGTGTCGGAATGCGGACGTAGTAGGCGCCGGCCGGGAGATTGTCGAACAGGTAGTCGCCCTGGGCGTCGGTCGTGGTCGTCGTCAGCAGGCGATCATCGCCGCCACCGATGGCCCCGTCGTCACCGGGGAGGTACAGCTCGACGACGATGCCCGGAATGCCGGCCTCGCCCCCGTCCTGTTGGCCGTTGTTGTTCGGATCCAGAAACACGGTCGAGCCCAGCGCCACCACGTCGGTCACGGGCACGAAACCGAAGTCGACGGTCATGTTGCCGTTGTCCTCGTCCGCGCCGATGCCGTCGTTGTCCTGCATGTTGCCCTGGAAGGTCTCGAAGGCATCGCCCACCTCGTCGTCGATCGCGAGATCGAAGACCGGGGACTGCGCTACGGTGCCGAACCCACCCGGCTGGGTGCCGTCGTCGTTGCCGTCGACGTTGTCGTCGGTGGTCGCCGTCGGCGTCGAGGACAGGAGCCGCAGCTCGAGGCCTCGGCCCGGGTCGAAGCTCGAGGCCGCGACCTGGACGTAATAGTCCCGCGCCGGCAGCTGGTCGAACAGGTAGTCCCCATTCGCGTCCGTCGTGGTCGTCGCGATGAGGAAGTCGTCGCCGCCTCCAATCACCCCGTCATTGCCCGGATCGAAGAGCTGCAGGTCCACGTCCGGGAGCCCGAGCTCACCGGTGTCCTGGACGCCGTTGTTGTTGCCGTCCTCGAAGACCGTGGAGCCCACGGCGACGATGTCGAGCACCGGCACGAAGCCGAAGTCGAGCGTCATGTTCCCGTTGTCGTCGTCCGCGGCGTCCTGCAGGTTGCCCTGGAACGTTTCCCGGTCGTCCTGCGGCTCGTCCCCAACGGCGAGGTTGAAGACCGGGGATTCGACGAGCGTACCGATGCCACCGGGCTGGGCCCCGTCGTCGTTGCCGTCGGTGTTGTCGTCCATGGCGCTGGTCGGCGTGCTTGACAGCGGCGCGGTCGCCGGGGGCGTCGGGATACGGATGAAATAGTCGCCCGCGGGGAGGAACGGGAAGAAGTAATCGCCCATGCCGTCCGTGGTGTCCGTCGAGACGAGGAAATCGTCCGCCGTACCGGCGAGACCATCGGCGCCGGTATCCCAGAGCTGGACGTCGACCCCCGGGATTCCGGTGTCACCAGCATCCTGGACGCCGTTGTTGTTCGGATCCTCGAAGATCGTGGAACCGACGCTGACCACGTCGGCGACGCCGGCGGCGAAGAAGCCGAAGTCGAGCGTCATGTCGCCGTGGTTGTCATCGGGGCCGTCGTCGGCGTCGCCGCCCTGGGCAAACTCGTCGCCGGTCATCGCGTCGCCGGTGGGCTCGTCGTCGGGGGCCAGCGCGAACAGCGGTGACCGCACTACGGTGCCCGGTCCGGCCGGCTGGTCGCCGTCGTCATCATTGTCGACCCGGTCGTCCGTGAAGGACGTCGGCGTCGACGACAGCGGTGCGGCGACCGGCGGCGTCGGAATCTCGATGTAGTAGTCCGTCGCGGGCGGCAGCTGGTCGAAGAAGTAGTTGCCCGCCATATCGGTGAGCTGGGACGTCAGGTCGATATCGTCCGCGGTGCCGATCATGCCGTCGGGGCCCGCGCGCTTGAGCTCGACCAGCACGCCGGGAATGCCGGCGTCCGTGCCGTCCTGGAGGCCATTGTTCTCGGCATCAAGGAACACGGTCGAGCCGACGGAGACGACCTCCGCTGCCACGGCGACGTTGACGAACCCGAAGTCGATCGTCATGTCGCCGTTGTTGTCGTCGATGCCGTCGTCCGTGTCTCCCGCCTGGGCGTCCTCATCGTCGCCGGCGGTGCCGTCGCCCGTGGGCTCGTCGTCCGGCAGCAGCTCGATCAGCGGCGAGGTCACCACCGTGCCGGCGCCCCCGGGCTGGGAACCGTTGTCATCGCCGTCTTCCTCGTTGTCCGCCGTATCGGTCGGCGTCGAGGACAGCAGGAAGCCCGCAGGCGGCGTCGGGATGCGCACCTGATAGTTGCCCGGCGGAAGGTCGCCGAAGAAGTAGTTGCCGCCGCCGGCGGTCGTGGTCGTCAGGAAGGCCGTCGTCTCAGCGCCCTCGATGACGCCATTGCCGTCCGTGTCCTGCAGCAGCTCGACGGAGACGCCGTCGATGCCGTTCTCGGTCCCGTCCTGGAAACCGTTGTCGTTGGGATCTTCGAAGACGGTCGAGCCGATGCTGACCAGCTGCGCCGCCGGGATGAAGCCGAAATCAACGGTCATGTTGCCGTTGTCTTCGTCGATGGCGTCGTCCTGGGCGCCGCCCTGGAAGTTCTCGACGCCGGTCATGGCGTCGCCGGCGACCTCGCCGTTGATCGCAAGGTTGATGATCGGCGACCGCACGACGGTGCCGCCACCGGACTGGGCGCCATCGTCGTTACCATCGACGTTGTCGTCCAACGTGGCCGTCGGCCGCGAGGACGTCGGGAATGTCTCCAGGCCCCGACCCGCGCCGAAGCTCGTGGTCTCGACTTGAACGTAGTAGTCCCCCGGCTGAAGATCGCGGAAGAAGTAGTCTCCCCCGCCGCTGGTGGTCGTGCTGGCAACGAAGATGTCGTCCGCGGTGCCCACCAGGCCATCGGGGCCCGGCGCGTAGAGGCCGACGTCCGCGTCGTCGATGCCCAGCTCCCCGCCGTCCTGGACGCCGTTGTTGTTCGGGTCTTCGAAGACCGTCGAACCGATGGAGACCGAGGTGAAGAAGCCGAAGTCGACCGAGAGGTTCGATTGGTTATCGGGCAATTCGGACCCGTCCGAGGCAGTTCCCTGCGGGTTCGTGATCGGAGCGCGGTCCGCATCGGTCGTGGGCTCGGCGGGCATGGTCGCCGACCCGAGCGTCGCCACGCCGGAGCGGAACCGCGAACCCGGCGTCACGGTCGTACCGTTGTCGTCCGAATCGGTGTCGTCATCCGGGTCCCCGGCGGGCTCGAAGGGCATCGTCGCGAGGGCGCCGGTGCTCGATGCCAGGTTCACCAGGCTCGGGGGCAGCTCGACCTCGACGCGGTAGTCGCCCGGTGGGAGATCGTCGAAGAGGTAGTAGCCGCCGCTGGCCGTTGTGGTCGTCGGCTGCTGGATGCCGCCCGTGTCCGGGTCGGAATCATAGGGGGCGCCGCTCGCGTCGAGGAGACGCACGGTCACGCCGTCGATGCCGACCTCGCCCGCGTCGAGCTCACCGTCGTTGAAGTCGGTGCCCGCGCCCTCGTCGAGGAAGACGCGATTGCCCAGAGCGAATGGTCGGTAGTAGCCGAAATCGATCGAGAAGTTGGAGAAGTTGTCGGCGAACGCGTCGTCATCGTCGTCCGTGGCGTCATCGGACCGGAGCCGCTCGTTGGTCGGCTCATTGTCAGCGGGCCCGAGGACGACGGGGGCCGAGGCGAGGCCGTCGAAGGTGCTGCCGGTGGCGTTGCCGTCCTTGTCGGTGCCACCGAGGCCCGTCACGACGAGCGTGCCATCGTCGCGGTTGTCGACGTCGCTGTCCGGCGTGTCCTGACCGAAGGTCGAGGTGAACAGGTCGGCAAGCGGGCCGCCCATGCCGTTCTGGCCGTCCTCGACGACCACGTAGTAGGTGCCGGCGGGAAGACCCGAGAACGCATACTTGCCGTCCGCATCGGTGGTCGTCGTGCCGAAGAGGCGATCGTCGGCGCTGGCGCCATCGCCCGTCTCGTCGCTCAGGACGCTGACCCGCACGCCTTCGATGCCGGGTTCGCCGTCCTCGGCCACGCCATCATGGTCGACGTCGAGCCAGACGAGATTCCCCAGGCGGTAGGCCTCGGGCAGGATCACGCCGACCCGGGGCGGTTCGGCCGCGAGCAGGAAGGAGCTGTCGTCCGTTCGCTGCGCCCGGTGGGCAAAGGTATTCCACGCGGGATTGAAGAGATCATTCGCGCTGTTGCCGTCCTCGAAGAGCGACGGCGTCGAGATCGGGGATCCCTCCGGTGCGCGCATCGGCACCTCGAAGACCACGGTTTCCGCGGGCCCCCAGGGTGAGCCGACGCCACCATCGCCGAAGGGAATGGTAATCCGGAAGCCGGTGACGGTGGTCAGGTCGGCCGGAAGCGTCGTCGAATAGCTGTCGACGCAGCCCGGCGGCCAGTCCTCGAAGGGCGGCAGACCCTCGAGCTCGCTACGGCACGGGAGCGGCTCGGTCGTGTACTCGATGACGGTGCCCGTCGGCGTGACATCCGACAGTCCGGCGTTCAGGGTGATCGAACCGTCGAGCACGGGCCGGAAGGTCGATCCGCGCGGCAGACCGAAGAGCGCCGGGCCGACGCCGGTGTCGTTGAGGTCGGGAAGGACGTCGTAGAGCACGTAATTGGTGAGACCGACGTTACCCGAGTTCACGACGCGAACGCGGTAGGTGAACGTCGCGTCCGAGTTCGGCTCCAGCTCATGATCGGTCTGCGCCACGCACGGCGTCCGCGTGAAGTCCATCAGCCCCCCGGGGCACGCGAGGTCCACGATTTCCGGTGATGCGAAGGGGTTGTCGACGTTCAGCCGATCGGCCTCGCCATTGCCCTGCACAAACTTGGCGCCGCCAAGGACCGCAGCCGACGCGACGGCGGCCGTGTTGGTCAGGCTGGGACAGAAGACGTCGTTGTCCGCGGTGCCATCGCCGTCGGCGTCGTTGCCCGACAGGTCGATGCCGGCGGCCTCGGCCATGGGCGTGCCGCTCGAGCAGCTCACGCGCGGTCCCCGGTCGAACACGACGATCTGGTTCTCGAGCAGGGTGCCCGGGGCCGTGCCGTCGGTGACCCGGACGCGGACCTCGATGCGGACGGGATCCTCGCTCTCGCTGAAGGTCGCCGGATTCGAGTCGGTCACGGGGTTGATCGGGGCGCCGAAGAAGTCGACGGCGCCGGCCGGCGCCTCGCCCGGGTCGCTCCAGGAGAAGCGGAGCAGCGTGCGACCCGCATCGAAGCTGTCGATGCGCTCGAAGAACGGGAAGACGGACGTCGACAGGTTGTCGCTGTAGGACTCCCAGCTCAGGAACTCGACGTTCAGGGGCAGGAGATCGGCGATGATCGGATTGACGAAATCGCCGGTCGAGCTGTCGTTGTCGTGGCTGAGCTGGAGCGTGTAGACGATCTCGTCGCCCGGGAAAGGGTCGCCCGAGCGGCTGTTGCCTTCCGGCGTAAACACGGCGCGGGATTTCGTGGCGCTGACCGCTGCGGTTCCGAGTTCGATGTTGGCGGTGCCGCAGCCGAGCTGGTCGGACAGCCCCATCGTGGCTGGATCGGTATCGGCGTCGAAGCGGGCGTACAGGCAGTTCTGGATCCGGATCGGGGCCATCCCGTCGTCGGGGTCGTCGGCCTCCACCACCGAATTGGTATCGAGCACGAACGTCGAGCTGAAGGACCAGCCGAGGGGAATCGCGCCCGGCGGGTTCGACGTGGCCGTGATGTCCGTGAAGGTCCAACGAACGCACGTGGGCGCGGGCGTGATCGACGACAGGTCGAAGGTGCTGCCGGCGATGCCGGTGACGTTGCTGCCGAGCGTCTGGGTGTAGGTCTCGTTCGCGCAGTCCGCCGGGCTGCCCGGATCGTTGACGCCATCATCCACGGCCACCTCGATGACGGCACGCACGTCGCTCGTCTGCATCATGCCCGCGACGTCAAAGTAGTCCGGCGAGTTCCAGCTGCCGCTGGTGATCGTCTGCGGCGCCGTATTCATCATGGGGTTGTTGACCGTATCGCTGATCGGTGGGATCGCCTCGTGGAGTTCCAGGCCGAGGATGGGAACGTTCGAGCCACTATTGTTCGCCGACAGGGTCCAGCTCATGGGGCCGCCGGTGGCGAGTTCGACGTCCGGCGCGGACTTGCTCACCGAAACCGCCGCGTTGCCGATCATGATCGTGTCGTCCGCCGTGTCGCTGTCGCCGATCGGACCCGGAGGTCCCGACGCGGGGTCGCCGGAGATGGCGACAGCGTTGCTGACCGCCTCCATGTCGTCCATATCGGCGTTGAAGGTGCCGGACGGGTAAACGAGCGTGACGCTCCGCGTGATGCAGCGTTCGGAGCCCTGGCTGCCTGTGGCGTAGGCATCGGGAATGCTGAAATCGAAGGTGCCGTCGTTGAATTCGCTGAGATTCGCCGCATCCCAGGTGATCGTGTTACCCATGACCGTGCCGCCGCTGGCGGTCAGGACCGTGGCGCCGGCGGGGAACGTATCGACCATCTCGATATTGTTCAGGGAGACGTTGCCGACGCCGGTCGCCGAGCAGAACTGGACGTTGTAGACCACGGGGAAATCGAAGGCTGGCGGGGGGCTCACCCGGGTCTTCCGGGCGACGTATTGCGGCATGCCGGGCTCGGTCGTGACCGTGTCGCCGGGCGGCGTGACGAACGGCACCGGATTACCGGGATCGGTGCGCTGGGTGATCGTGCCGGAGTTGACGATGGGCGTTACCGGCGGCACGCCCTGCGCGACCGTGACCTCGATGATCAGGTCGACCGTTTCGCCGGCCCCGAAGTTGGGGTTGGACCAAGTGACGGTCGGGGCAGCGCTCGGGTCACAGGTGAAGCCACCGGAGCCCTGGCAGGAGGAGAAGAGGACTTCCGGGGGGAGATTGTCGACGACGTCGGTCAGGCCGCAGTCGAGGTCGAAGTCGGAGCACTGGACCTGGATGCGGTAGCGGATTGTCTCGCCGTTCTGGGCCGTCCCGTCACTCGGGAAGACCAGCGATTTGACGGCATCCTGCTGGGCGCTGGCGGGCAGTGAGACGAAGGCCCACGAGGCCAGCAGTGCAGTGACGATCCTTGTGACGACGCGCGGCATGGGCATCCCCCCCTCATCCAGACCGGGGACGGTGCCCTGCCGCGCGCGAAAGTTGAAGCGATCGTCAGGTTCTAATTGTTAAAACTGTTTTCCCGAACGACGCAATCCCCTGATTGGTCGTTCGGGAAAACAGTTTTAACAATTAGAACCTGACG
>JBCCZC010000090.1:0-15849 GCA_039188505.1 Pseudomonadota bacterium
GAAGAAGGGAATGTCCGGGATCGCCTTGGTGCGGATCTCCACCGCGCCGCCGCCGAAGCCCGCCGGAATATCGGCCGAGTAGCTCTTCGACACGACCACCGAGCTGATGATGGAGGCGGGGAAGAGGTTCAGGGGAACGACGCGGCGCGTGGGATCCGGGCTCGGCACTGCGGCCGCGTTGAGGGCCGTGGTCGCGTAGCGCTCGCCGAGTCCGCGAACGTAGATGAACTCTCCGTCGACCAGCGTCAGGCCCGTCACCCGCTTCAGCGCGCCGGCGGCGTCGCTGTCACCAGCGCGCGAGATCTGCTCGGAGCCCAGCACGTTGGTCACGCCGGCCGAAGTCCGCTGCTCCTCGATCACCGAAGCCAGTGAGCCCTTGACGTAGGGCTCGAGGACCACGAACTCCGGCAGCTCGAGGCCGGCCGGGACCAGTTCGATGTCGATGGCGGTCTCCTGACCGCTGACGATCTCGATGCCGTCCTGGGTCAGCGTCGCGTGGTCGGCGTGCAGCACCGACAGGGAGTAGACGCCGACGTTCAGCTCGACCGAGAAGCGGCCGTCGTCATCGGTGGTCAGGTCGAGCGGGGTGCCGGAGATGAAGACGCGCGCGTTCGGCACGGGTTCGCCCGTATCTGCGGAGAACACCAGCGCGCTGAGCGTCCCGGGGTCGCCGAGGATCAGCTCTTCCGCGCCGCTGCTCGCGGTCCCGCCGGACTCGGTGGCCTTGTTGGAGCTCTCGATGTCGGTGGTGACGCGTCCGTCCGCGAGCGAACGGATGATGATCTGGGCGTTCTCGCCGGGAACCAGGGACAGGGGAATGACAACGGTCTCGGAGGCGCCGGGCGGATCCAGCGCCACCTCGTGCCCTTCGGGCGTGAGCTCGAGGAAGACGGCACCGTTCTCGTTCGTCGTCGCCGCGACCTCGCCATCGAGGCGAATCTCGACGCCAGCGGCCGGCGTCAGCGACTCGAAGACGAAGATCGACAGTTCAGCCTGGTCGTTCGATGCCGGTTCCTGTGCCGCCGAGACGGTAGCAAACAGAAGCCCGACCAGGGCCAGAAACCTCATAGACATGCAGCAATCCCCAGGGACAAGGGCGGTTGGGCGCCACCAAACCGGCGAAGCGTATTGCGCGACTATGACAGTTTTGTAACAGCCGCCGACGTTAACTCGAATGAAGCTAACGCCGGCGTGTTGCGAGTAGATGAATCAGGCCGGCAACCGGGACGGTCGCCGACCGGGGGGGCTAGCGCTTGAAGAGTCCGCCGAGGAGGCCTGCGCCGCGGCTGGCGATGTCGCTGAAGTCGACGTCGCCGTCACCGTCGGCGTCGAGAAGCATGCCGATCATGCCGCTCGCCTCAGGCTGGCGGCTGCGGACGTTCTCCTGCTCACGTTCGAGCAGGCCGCCGAGGTCCGAGGCGCCAAGGCCCGATTCGCGCTTGGCCTTGCCGAGCGCCCCCATGACCAGCGGCGCCAGGGTGCTGAGCAGCTGGCCGGCGGTCGACGAATCGATTCCGGCCGCGGACGACACCCCCTTTTCGACCCGCTCTCGCTTTCCGCCGAAGATGTGGCCGAGGATCGCCGAGCCATCGGAGGAGCTGCCGCCGCCGAGCAGGTCGCCGAGCTGGCCGAGCACCGAGCCGTCGTGCTTGTCGAGCGCGCGGTCGAGCGCGCTGGCGCCATCCGAACTGGCGGCGACGTTGCGCTGGAGGCCGGCAAGAATCGTTGGCAGGGCTGCGGTGACGGCCTGCTGGGCGTTGCCCGCGTCGATGCCCAGCCCGCCGGCCAGTTTGCCAATGGCCTTCTCGTCGAGCTGGTCCATGATCGCGTCCATCAGGTTCATGTGGTTTCTCTCCTGCTTGAATTAGAGTCCGCCGCGTCGTTTGACGCCCTGGTAGTAATACGAGATGGCGCGATTCTCCATCACGTCTTCGAGAAAACTGGCCCGCAGCATCTGATCGCTGATGGCCTCGGCAGCGGCCTGGAGTGACTCGTAGGCCAGCGCGATCAGCTTGGCGGCGCGCTCGTCGCCCGCGTTCTCCAGGACCTCGAATACGGTCTGGTAGACACGGTAGGGCTGTTCCATGCCGTCGGAGCCCCGTTTGGCGAGGTGCGTGTATACCGGTTCGATCTTCGTCGTCGCCGATTCGCCGCGGCCCTGGCGCAGATCGAGCAGCGCCGACCCGGCCACCGTTTCCATCAGCTTCGCCCGCTGGCCGAGCTGGGTCCGCACGCGGTTCGCGTTGCCGTAGGCGGCCGCGGCCGAGCCGTAGTCGCCGAGTTCCGCGAAGGCATGGCCGAGACTCGTGAGGACGACCGCAAGAAGTGACGGGTGATTGAGCTTCGACAGCGTCTTGGCCGCCTGAAGCCCGTACTGCTTGGCCTTCTCATTCTCGCCGACGGCGTGTTCGAGCATGACCATACGGGCGTTGATCTCGGCCTGATCGTACGCCATGCCGAGCTCCTTCGCGTCCTCGAGCGCCTGCTGGTAGCAAAGGCGGGCCTTCTCGAAGGCGCCCAGGTGCAGGCACGCCTCACCCAGGAGCGTCAGCGACCGGAGCTGCCCGCCGCGATCGCCGATGGCCTGGCGGATACCCAGGCTCTTCTCGAAGAAGGCCTTGCCGCGTGAATAGTCGCCGCGCGCCACCGCGATCGAACCGTGTAGGTCGATCGTGACCGCCTCCTGGCGGCGATCGCCGATCTGCCGCTGGATCTCCTCGGCCTGATCTGCCAGGTCGCTGGCCTCGTCGTGGTCGCCCAGGTCGAGGCGCGCCGAACCCATGCGTCGCAGGATTCGGGCTTCATTGCCGATGTTGCCGGTATCGCGCACGTGCTCGAGGGCCTGTTCGCAGTAGGCGAGGCAGCGCCTGAATTCGCCCGCGCGCTCCGCGTGTCTGGCCAGCGAGATCGTGACCTCGGTCTCGAAAGCCTTGTCGCCGGCGTTTCGCGCGAGCTTGAGCGCCGATTCCAGCTCGGCGCCGCCCTCGCGCGGATGACCGGCGCGAATCTCGACGAGTCCCAGACGCAGGCGGGCGCGAGCCTCCAGAACATGGCTGTTGGCGGCCTGGCCAAGCTCGATGGCCGAGCGCGCCAGGTCCCCGGCGGCATCGAGCCGTCCATGGGTGAACTGGTAGACCGATTGGAGAATGGAGATCTCGGCGCGAGCGGCGTGGTCGCCCATCTGCCGGGCGATGTCCTGCATCGCGATGAGGTCGGCCTTGCGTCGGCTGCGGCTGGCGAGCCGGGCGTAGACCTCCTCGCGGCAGCGAAGCAGCATGAAGCGGCCTTCGAGGTCGCTCTCATCGATCAGCTCGAGGGCTCGACCGTAGTAGCGGGCCGCCTCCTGATTGCGGAAGAGGTGGTTGGCCCGGTGGCCCGCGAGAACCGAAAAGACGAGTTCCCGCTCACCGTCACCGGCGGCACGATAGTGGCGCGCGAGGTCCTCGTAGTGCGGCGAGAGCCCCTTGTGGGGTTCCGCCAGATCGACAACCCGCGTGTTCTCGAAATCGAAGCCCTCGCCGAGCTGACGCATCACCCAGTCGGCGGCGCCGAGGTGGATCTTGCGGCGCTGCGAGAAGAGCATTGAATCGTAGGCGACTTCCTGAGTCACCTGGTGCCCGAAACGGTAGATCAGTTCCGGATCGGTGGATTCCGTGTCGATGAGCTCCATGTCCGCGAGGGCGTCGAGATGCTCCTGAATCTTCTCGACGTCGAACTCGCTGATCTCCTCGAGGACCTCCACGAGACCTTCGAAGGGAAAGGTCCGGCCGAACACCGACGCAACCTTCAACGTCAGCTGCTGGTCCGCTGAGAGCCGGTCCATCTTGGCGAGCAGCAGGCCGCGGACCGAGCCGGGCAGGGATTCGGTGCGTTCCGTGAGGTCCGTCGAGACCCGACAGCGGTTGTGGCCGGCTTTCTCGTCCTTCCACACCTCGACGAGGCTCTGGTCAGACAGCGCCCGCACAAGCTCCTCGATGATGAAGGGCGTGCCCTCGGAGCGCGCGGAGATGAACTGCAGCAGCCGATTGGGCACGTGCTCGGTGCTCAGGTGGAGCCGGTCGGCGAGCATCGCCACAATGTCGTCGGTTTCGAGCGGCCGCGGTTCGAGCGTGTGGGTATTGTCCCGTTCCGCGAGCTTCGTCCAGAGCTGTGCGCCTTCGCTGTCACGCTCCATCGGACGCGCCGCGAGGCCGACGAGCATCGGGCGCCCCTTGACGCAGTGCTGCGAGATCAGATGTTCGAGAAGTGCCCAGGAGCGGGAGTCGAGCCACTGGACATCGTCCATGACGATGACCATCGGCCGGCTGCTCAGCCAGGCGCTGAGCACGGAATCCGTCAGATTGAGGATGCTCTGCTGATGAAGCTCCGCGTCGAGCTTGATCTCCGGCGCGTCGTCCGGGATGTGAAGCCCGAGCGGTTCGGCGAGGAGCGAGATCTGATCGACCAGCGACGGCGTCAGTTCGGCGACCAGGCTACGTACGGCGCTGTAGCGAATGGCCGGATCGGTCTCGCTCTCGATGCCGTAGAAGCCCTCGAAGACCGTCTGCCAGGCGCGGAGCGACACGTCGCGTTCCGTACTGCGCCCCGCGCCGTGAAGTACGGGCAGGCCCTGGATCTTGGCCTGCATCTCCAGCTCCTTCAGGAGCCGTGACTTGCCGAGTCCAGTGCCGGCATGGATCAGCACGAGCCCCCCGTCCCCCTCGCGGAGGTTGCCGAGGTGCTCCTTGAGGACGCCGACCTCGTCCTCCCGGCCAAAGACCCGCCGGGGTGGCCGGAAGGTCCCGCTGATGAGCCTCGAGGTCAGCTTTTCGTCGTTCGGCTGGAAGACCTTGATCGGGTCCTGCTTACCCTTGACCTCGATGGGCTCCAGGCGTTCGATCTGAACCTTCTCGCGGGCGGCCTTGTAGGTCGTTTCGTCGCAGAGCACGTTGCCCAGCCCCGCGGCCTTCATGAGCCGTGCGGAGAGGTTGACGGTGTCGCCCATCACCGTGTACTCGAAGCGCCGCTCGCTCCCGACAGGCCCGGCGAAGATCACACCGGTGGTCACACCGATGGCCACCGGGCGCTGCATGCGGCGCGACACGGCCTGGATCTCGAGGGCGGCCTTCACGCCGCGGATCGCATCGTCGGAATGCGCCAGCGGGGGCGCCCCGAACAGCGCCATGATCACCGTACCCTTGTCGTCGACTGCGACCTTGTTGAGGCTGCCTTCGAAGCGGTAGAGGGTACGTTGGACGGCCCGCACGATCTCGTGGAAGGCCTCCTGGTCTTCCGGATCCTCGTGGGCGATCTCGGTGGTGCCAATGAACAGTACGGTCATCGGCCGCAGGACGCAGAGCCAGCCGCGATCCTGGGTCTCGAGCCAGCCGAGCACGGCGCCCGGCACGAACCGGCGCAGCGTCTTCTCGACCTGGTCGAAGTTCTCGAGCTTGGGAAAGGCGACGGTCTGGACCTTGCGCGGTTCGATCGGGTCGGGATGCGCGACGTCGATGGCTTCGGGACTCGCGACGATCTCGCCCGGCGACGCCTGGCTCTCGCCGGCCGCGGCCTGGCGCAGCGGGTCGCCGGCGATCACGTACTCCCAGCGCCCGAGCAGGCCGCCGACCTCCATGGCCAGTACGTCGCCGACGCCGATGCCGATCTTGATGGCGAGCGAAACCGGTCCGACGGACGACTCCAGCGTGCCCATGTTCATGACGATTTCCTGCAGGCCCTCGGCGGCCTGCATGGCCCGCCGCGTGGCCTTTGGAAGACCGTCCTTGCCGGAAGGAAACAGGACCATGAGGGCGTCACCGCTGAACTTGACGACCTCGCCGGATTCGGCCTCGAGGCGGTCGATCAGGACGGTGAAGAACTCGTTGAGCAGCCGGGTCAGCTCCTCCGGGCCTTCCTTGCCCGCTTCCGCGAGCTTCTCCGTGAGCGGGGTGAAGCCGGAAATGTCGGCGAACAGGATAGCCCCGCTCACCACGTCCGAGTCGGCATGTTCTTCCCAGAAGGGATCCGCGATGATCTTCCGCGCCAGGTGCGGCGGGATGAACGGCAGCAGTCGGTGCAGCCTGAGTTCCACGCTTCGGCTTATGTCCTTGCCAGCAAGGCGGGGTGCGGTCGCGACCGACTGCCCCTCCGCGTCGTCGATGGCTCCGGTCGTGGCCGGAGCGTTCTCCCTGCCGCATTATGCACGAGCGCGCAGAGCGATGGCACCGACCCGCTCGGGCCGCCGCTCAGGAACGGCGATCGAGCAGGCCCATGAGTCGCCGAGTCGCGGTCTCGTAGCTGCCTGGCAGCAGCCGCTGCATGGCGTCGAGGAAACGCGCGTCGCTGCCCAGCACGAGCCTCGTGTCGCGCTGTTCGATCGCTTTGGCAATGCGGGAGGCGGCTTCCTGGGACGACAGCCGAGCGGCCTTCTCGAAGGCGGCTGCCGGGTCGCGGCCCTTGCCCGTCGGCCAGTCGTGGATGCGGCCGTTGCGCACGATGTTGGTCCGAACACCGCCCGGGCAGACGACGAGGACGTTCATGCGGCCCTCGGTTTCCTGCCGGAGCGATTCCGCGAACCCGCGGATGGCGAATTTGCTCGCGTTGTACGCCGACTGCGTCGGGACGCCCACGATGCCGAAAACGGAGGAGATGAACACCTGCATGCCGCCGCCCGCCGCGAGCATCGACGGCAGGAAGGCCTTGCAGCCGTAGACCATGCCCCAGAAATTCACCTGCATGACCCAGTCGAGGTCCTCGAGGGCCATGTCCTCGACCTTCACCGCCAGATTCACCCCGGCGTTGTGCACGACCAGGTCCGGCGCGCCCAGCACCTCCGTTACCTCACCGGCGAAGGCCTCGACGGCTTCGCGGGAGCGGACGTCAACCGCGCTGCCGAAGGCGTCCGTCAGTGCCTCGCCGGTGGCGGCAACGCCGGCCTCGTCGAGATCGCAGATGGCAAGGCGGTAGCCGCGCCGGTCCAGTTCGAGGGCCAGGTCGCGGCCAATGCCGGAGGCGGCACCGGTGACGACGGCGACGGGTTTCGAGGACAAAGGGATGACTCCTTGGTTGAGATGGTCGAATGGTCTTGCGACGAACCGTCGCTGGCCATACCTTCACACCTCTGGACATAGCGATGTGAGCGGCATGGCCCTACGACTCTACAACACTCTGACGCGCGCGAAAGACACCTTCGAACCGCTCGACCCGAATCGCGTCACGGTGTACGTCTGTGGGCCGACGGTCTACAACTACGCCCACATCGGCAACGCGCGCCCGCCGGTCGTCTTCGACATTCTATTTCGCCTGCTGCAGCACCTGTATCCGCAGGTGGCCTATGCGCGAAACATCACGGACATCGACGACAAGATCATGAAGAAGGCCGAGGACGAGGGCGAGACGATCGAGACGATCGCCCTGCGCTACGCCGATGCCTACCGTGAAGACGTGCGCGCGCTCAACGTGCTCGACCCAACGATCGAGCCGCATGCGACCCAGCACATCGACGGCATGATCCGCATGATGCAGACCCTCATCGACGGCGGCTTCGCCTATGCGAGCGAAGGTCACGTCCTCTTCGACGTGACCGCCTACGACACCTATGGCCACCTGTCGGGACGATCCCTCGACGAGATGGTGGCCGGTGCCCGCGTCGAGGTGGCCGATTACAAGCGACACCCGGGCGACTTCATTCTGTGGAAACCCTCCACGCCCGAGCAGCCCGGCTGGGAGAGCCCCTGGGGCCGGGGGCGCCCGGGCTGGCACCTCGAGTGCTCGGTCATGGCCGAGGAGCATCTCGGCGAGACCATCGATATCCACGGCGGCGGGATCGATCTGGTGTTTCCGCACCACGAGAACGAGGTTGCCCAGAGCTGCTGTGCGCATGGCGGCAAGCCGCTGGCACGCTACTGGATGCACAACGGCTTCCTGACCATGGAAGCCGACAAGATGTCGAAGTCGATCGGCAACGTGGTCCTGATCCGGGAGCTGCGGGAGCAGTACCGGGGCGAGGTGCTGCGCCTCGTCCTGATGACCGCTCACTACCGACAGCCGCTCGACTGGTCCCGTAATGTGGTCATGCAGTCGCGGCGAACGCTCGACCGCGGCTACCGCTGCCTCCACGAACTCCGGACTGTCGAGGCCGCCGACGTGGCGCCGCCGCCAGCTCTCGTCGAGGCGCTGGAGGACGATCTGAATACGCCGCGCGCGCTCAGCGTGGTCTCGGACCTCGTCGGCCAGGCCAATCGAGCCACTGACGACGACGAGCGCGCTCACCTGAAGGGGCTGCTGCTGGCGTCCGGGCAGCTGCTCGGCCTCTATCAGGCCAATCCGGAAGCCTGGCTCAAGGGCGAGGTGGCCGAGGGCGCCGACGAGGGCGTCGACACGTCGTCGATCGATGCACTCCTCGCCGAGCGCCAGGCCGCCCGCGAGGCGCGAGATTTCGCGACGGCGGATCGTATCCGCGATGAGCTGGCCGCCCAGGGCATCACGATCGAGGATCGACCCGACGGCACGGCGGAGTGGAGAAAGCAGTGAGCGCGACCACCGACGCGCAGGCGGAGATCGTCGAGGAATTCGCCTTCTTCGACGATTGGATGGATCGATACGAGTACATCATCGACCTTGGCAAGCGCCTGCCCGGCGTGCCCGACGCGCAGAAGACCGAGGACAACCGGCTCCACGGCTGCCAGTCCCAGGTCTGGCTGATCGTCGACGGCGACGCGGACAGGCTGCACTTCAACGCCGTCAGTGACTCCGCCATCGTCTGCGGTCTGATCGCTCTCGTCCTTCGCGTCTACTCGGACCGCCCCGCCCAGGAGATCCTCGAAACGGAGCCCGCCTTCGTCGAGCAGATCGGCCTCAAGTCCCACCTGTCGCCGACCCGGAGCAACGGGCTTCACGCCATGCTCGAGGCCATTCGGGGGCATGCGAGAGAGGCGCTCGCTTCCGCCTGACGGGCTTGGCGCGCGTCTTGTCGCGCTTTCTCGCTTTTCTGGTTTTTTGGATTTATGCGCCCCGGCAGGGGCGCGACACCAAAAGAGCCAAGCGAGACACCGCGACAAGACGCGGCAAGAGGAGTCGAGTCGGGGACGATCCCCCGACTAGGACTTCGGAATCAGTCGGTGGAGCGTGTCCTCGAGGAACGCGAGAAGCGGCTCATCCCGCCCCTCACGGGCGTGAGTCAAGAAGCCGATGGCCATGCCTTCCATCAATTGCTGACAGAGATTGAGGGCCAGGTCGAAGGCCTCGCGATCGGCCTGCCACTCGGGGAAGACCTTCTGAGCGGTGTTGTACCACTCCTCATCGAACGCTTTCTGGGCCGGCGTCAGGATGTCGGCTAGCTCCTTGTCCGTGCGGGCGGCGACCGAAAGCTCGAAAAATGCCACGAACAGGGGGTGGGTCACGTGGGCCCAGTAGGCCTCGACGGCGAGCTTGATGCGGTCCTCGTCCTGGGGCAGCGTCTTTACGGATCGCTCGAAGGCCTTCAGGCGCTTCTGATGCAGGAAATCGACCGCCGCGCGGATGATGTCCATCTTCGAAGGGAAGTGGTGCAGGGTGGCGCCGCGCGACAGGCCGGCGCGCTCGGCGATGCGCATCGTCGTGGTGTTCGAATAGCCCAGGTCGACGATACAGCGCACGGCCGCATTGAGGATCTGGTCGCGCGTGGCGGCGCTTTTCTGCGCCTGCCAGCCGGCCTCTCCGGGTCCCGATGCTTTCGAGCGTTTCGGCTGTTTAGCCGCCATGCAGCTCCCCTTGGCGATGAATCTCCGTGCCCGAAGATACACAGGTCCTCGCACCTGAACAAGAAAAAAGTCAGGAGTGTTTGAAACAGGACAGCCTGATTGTTAATGTGCTCCGAGCTGATGGAGAGGTCGAGCATGGGAAGGGTTCAAGGCAAGGTCGCGATCGTCACGGGCGGCGCATCGGGGCTCGGAGCGGCAGACGCGATCGCGCTGGCGGCGGAAGGTGCCTCGGTGGTGGTTACGGACGTCAATGAAGCCGGTGGGCAGGCCGTGGTCGACGAGATCAGCGCGGCAGGGGGTACGGCCATGTTCATGACACAGGACGTCTCGGACGAGGCCCGCTGGGGCGAGGTCGTCGCCGCAGCCGAGGAATCCTACGGCGGCCTCGATGTGCTGGTGAACAACGCGGGCATCGTCATCATCGCCACGCCCGAGGACTGCTCGCTTGAGCAGTTCCGCAAGCACAACGCGATCATGAACGAAGGCGTCTTCCTTGGCTGCAAGGCCGCTATGCCGGCCATGCGTCGCCGCGGAGGGGGCTCGATCATCAACATGGCGTCGGTCGCCACGCACATGGGCTATCCGGTCTTCTTCGCCTATTCCGCCGCCAAGGGCGCCGTGCGGTCGATGACCAAGTCGATCGCGGTGTACTGCCAGATGAACGGCATGAACATCCGCTGCAACACGATTCATGCCGGCGCCATCGACACCCCGATGGTCCGCGAGGCCAATCGGACGCTCGGGATGGATCCGCCCGATCCGGACAATCCCGAGGGCGGGCCGGGCGTCGGGCGTCCTGAGGACGTCGCGCACATGGTCGTGTATCTCGCCAGCGACGAGAGCCGCTTCGTGAACGGCTCCGAGCTCATGCTCGACAACGCACTGACCGTTCAGTAGCCCAAAGGCTTTTCACCCGCTCGCTCCCCGCCTATCGTAACGGTTGCGATTCGAAGGGGAGCAACCATGAGCGAACAGAAATCCGTGCTGAAGGCCTTCGGTGGGGTGAAGGGCCTTGTCCTTGGCAGCATCGCCCTTGCGGGGTTCCTTGCCTACCAGAGCTGGAACCGCGGCAGCAGCCAGTCCGCCATGCAACAGCTCGGCGCGGACCTAGGATTGAGCTACGAGCAGTCGGGGACCCGACCGAAGCTCAACGGCCGCATCGACGACGTCGGCGTCCGGATCGAGGTCACGACGCAGGGGCCGGGTAGCAGCACCTCGTCATCCCAGTTCTTCACCCGCTTCGTGCTCTCTCCCGAAGGCGGCCCGTACGGTCGGATCGTCGGCGCCAGCCTCCGTCAGAGCATCATCGGTGAGTTCTCCGACGACGAGCGTATTTCGAGCGGTGATCCCGCTTTCGATGAGGCCGTGTTCCTCTACGGCGAGCCGGGAAACATCCTGCCCCACTTGAACGCAGCGGGGCGGGCGGCCGTGCTTGCAGCGGTCGATGAAGACTGGAACCTCGACGGCTACACGTGGGAATGGCTCGAAGCCGGCCGGATTAACGATTCAGGGAAAGTACGAGCGATCCTCGACATCGGCCTGAACGCAGCTCGCGCGACCCGAGTGTCCGGTGATACGGAAGCCGCCCTGGCGGCGATCGCGGAATCCGATCCGGAGGCCGGCGTGCGGAGCGCCGCTGCGGGCATGCTCGCCGGCGCGCCCACTCCATCGATGCCAGCGATAGCGTCCGCGCCCGCTGCGACCGCCCGGGTACCCGACCCGCCAAAGGACGTCGAGAGCGCGATCGCGGCGCTGGAGGACGTCGGCAGCCCCGCCGCCATCGAGGCCGCGATCTACCTGGCGGCCCAGGGCGATGGTCGCAAAGAAGTCCAGTCCGAACTGATGATGGCGGTGGGCAATCCTGAGTGGGAGCCCCGGATCATCGAGGCTTTGGCGACCCTCGGCGGACCGGGACCGCTGATGATGCTTCGAACCGTGACGGGCGAGCACGAGGCGGCTGCGAAAGCTGCCATCGAAGCCATCGAGGCGCGCGAATGATAGAGGCGGGCGCCGCGGCGCCCGCCACGAATCCGGAAGAGACTGACGCGTTGGGTCAGGGGCTGATCGATCTGGGCTTCGAGCGATCCGCGCGCAAGGGCGCGGTGATCTGGACGGGCCAGGTCGAGGGCCGGGAGACGACGATCGTCATCAGCATTCAAAGTCGCACCCAGTACGCCGGTGACGTGAAGACGCGCAGGCATCTGGGATTCCGCCTGCGGATCCAGCTGTCGACGACCGTGCCGACGCGCCTCTATCTGGTGGTCGCGAGCTTTGCCGAGAACGGCCTGATGCGGCGCATCTACCGGTGGAGGCGCCAGCAGGTGCTGACAACGATGCCGGCCGAGCTTTCGGAATACCGGGGCGTTGCGAAGGACCTCTCCTGGGGCCGCTCGCTGCTGGAACGATCCGAAATCGTCCAGGACATCGCCGGACTGATCGAAGAGAAAACCGAGCGTGGCGTGAAGGGCAGCGTCTACTTCGAGCCCGGGGAACTCCACTACGGCAGCGGCATCCTCGCCCGCGATGACTTCGAGCCCGACTGGGTCGCCTCCGTGCTCGATCGCCTCGGCCGTATCGCCGCGACCGCGGAGTCCATCCCGCCACCGCGGATCACGGAAAAGATCGGTCGGATCGGCCAGTTCACCCGTGACAATCCGGCCGGTGGCGCTATCGCGTTCCTGGGCGCGATCGCAGTGGTGGGCCTGGGCCTGTCGCTGCTGGTCGTCGGTGCACTTTTCCTCTTCGTGTTCTTCCTCAACTGATGGCGCTCTGGCTTCCAGAACCGGCATCCGCAGAGCCGTTCGGCTGGCTGGTCTTCGCCGCGATCTTCGGGGTCGTGATCTACCGGTCCGTATCGAAGGCGAAGCGACCGATCGGCGCGGCAAAGGCATCCCCTGCTGCCTGGGAGGCCGCCGCGACGGCAGAAGCGCTCCCGCCGCCGAAGATCACCCAGAAGATCGGTCGCCTCGGCAAGCTCACGCGCAATAACCCCGCGGCGTTCATGGTCGTCGTGATTGCCGCGTTCGCCGGCGTGGGCCTCGCCATCTCCCTGGTGATCATCCTCGGTCTTCTTGCCTTCGCGCTGGTGTTCAACTGATGGCGCTCTGGCTTCCAGAACCGGCATCCGCGGAGGCGTTCGGCTGGCTGGTCTTAGCCGCGATCTTCGGGGTCGTGATCTACCGGTCCGTGTCGAAGGCGAAGCGGCAGATCGGCGCGGCAAAGGCATCCCCTGCAGCCTGGGACGCCGCCGCGACGGCGAACGGCTGGGTCGTTAACGAACCCGGCAAACCCCTGATCGAAGGCCAGGGCGAGGGCTTCACGTTCACGGCGGGCCTGCGCCGGGCGGTGAAATCTCGCGGGGACATGGCCGACAAGATCCTGGCCTACACCTGGATCGTCGTGAAATTCACGGCGCCGCTCCCGCTGATCTTCGACATCCGCTACCCGCGGCGGCCCGTGAACTACCGGCCGGAGGTCTCGGAGGTGAAGGTCAACGGTTTCGGCGACCGGCGGTTCACGCTCCAGGCCGCCGACGGGGCCGCCCAGGCGCTCGAGCATTGGGTGTCGACTACGGGGCTCGCGGGTCTCATGGGCCCCATGGTGACGAAGGAGACGAGCCAGCTTGCCGTGACCTTCGAGGAAGTGATCGACGAGCATAGCGAGTGGTTGGCGGAACCCGAGGCGATCGCGGCGTTCGTCAACGCCGCCTGCGATCTCGCCAGCGAGATACGGGAGAGCCTCGACGGCGCTTGAGCGGACGGATCTAGTCCGCCGTGGCGAGCGCCATCTCGTCGTCGAAGACGTGCCGCGGCAGAGGGAGATCGCCGAGCTCCGCGTCGCCGAGCGGGCCATCGGGCTCGTGTCCGAAAAGCCTCAGCACGGCCTCGAGCTGGCGGCAGTGCTGGGCCGCGTGCCACGTCGTCCGCTCGAGTACGGTGACCAGCGACCGTCGTCCGTAGTAGGTGTCGACCTCGTCGGGCAGGTTGTCACGGCACTGCTCGAACCAGGCCGCAAGGTTCTCACGCACGGATTCGCCGAAGCCGACGATGGCATCGGCCGAGCGCTTGTCCGCCGGTGGCGTCTCGAGGAAATGCGCCATCTCGAGCCGCCCGCCGCGAGTCGCGGCGAGGAAGCCAGCCGGGATCATGTAGATGTGGAACGCGAGGTCGCGGAACGGGCGCTCCCGTCCGACGAAGTGCCGCGAAAGCTCCTCGTTCGAAAACTGGTGCGTGAAGCGCCCTGCTGCCTCGAGTAGCCGGTCCAGGCGCTCGACCAGCGCGGGCACGTCGAGCCGCGTGGCCTTGTAGTCGACCTCGAGAAACGCAGCGATCTCCTCGAGGTCCTGGCAGGCAATCGCGACGTCGCCCCGCGCGAGAACCGGCACGCTGCGAAAACCCAGGCGCTGGAGGTCCGCGATGGCGTCGGGCGCCTCGACCACGTTGATCGACTCGAAGGGAATGCCCCGCTCGCCCAGGAACTCCTTGGTTCGCAGGCAACTGGTGCAGCCGGGCTGCCAGAAGAGGCGGAACGCATCGCTCATCGCTGCAGTGGGCCGCGAGCACCGTTGAGGCCGCGTGACGCAGGCGGGTGGTTCAGGGGGCCGTACGGGTGGTCCGGGAGTATCCCGGGTCCTGGGGCCGCGTGCGATTTTTCCGATGAAAGCATTGGGAGAGGAAAGAGAACGGGGAAACCGTTGATGGACGCCTATCGTCGAACGCACCGATGGATGATCTTCGTCTTCGTGCTGATGCAGCTCGGCATCTTCATGGATTATTGGCCGACGTTCACCAAAGAGGCCTGGTCCGTCCATGTGCACTACTGGAACGGGACGGCCTGGTATCTCTACCTGATTGTTCAGCCCTACCTCGCCACGCACGGTCGCATGGAGGCGCATCGCACCAACGGCATCATCGGCATCTTTCTGGCAGGGGGCATGGCGATCACGGCCCTGAGCATGCTGCCGCGCGACATCAACTACACGGAGCTGGCGGCCAGCCAGCCCGAGCGCTTCGGGCCCTTCGAACCTTGGTTCTTCTTCGGCGTGATGGCGGGGGAGATCGTGCTGGTCACGGCATTCGCCTTCGCAGTGGTCATGAGCATTCTCAAGCGCCGGTCACTCGAGGACCACGCCTGGTGGCTGATCTCGACGGTCTTCCTCATCTTGATGCCTGCACTCGGAAGGGGTATCCAGAACGCGTGGCTCGGAGTGAATGCCGACGACTGGCCGGACGTGACCATCATGCCGCCCATCTATGTCGCCCAGGCGGTCATCATCGGATTGACGCTGCTGGTGGCGCGGCGCTTCGGCGCTCTTCGGCATCCCGCGACCTGGGTCGCCGTGGGGGCCAACCTCTTCATCGTGTTCATGGAGCCGATCGGGCGTTCGCCCTCGGTGCAGGAGTTTCTGGTGGCGGTGTTTCGGCGCTGAGGTGGGGCGGCGCGCTTGACGCGCCTGCCCGTTCCTACCCGTTCCTACGACAGGCAGAGTGTTCCCGACATTTGGGTCGTCGCGCCAGTGAGGCTAACCTATCGGGATGAACCGGCAGGCCATTATCGACGTACTCGTCAGTCACTTCGCGGAGGACCGCGAGGTGGTCGCCGTGTATCTGTATGGCAGTGTGGCGAAGGGCAATGCAAGGGCCGGGAGCGACGTTGATGTCGGCGTCCTCTATCGCGCTCCGCCGCCCCGGACCCTCCTCGGGCAGCCATTCGAGGATCAGGATTCACTGACCGGTCGGCTCGAACGACCGGTGCAGCTGGTGGTGATGAACGACGCATCGCCCGATCTCGTCCATCGCATCCTGCGGGACGGTATGCTGATTCTGGAAACCGATCGGCGCTTGCGAGTCGCCTTCGAGGTACAAGTCCGGAACGCCTACTACGACCTGCTACCTGTGCTCCGGGAATACCGCGCCGGAGCCATTTCGTAATGGATGAGGCGCTGATGTGCGGCGGCGCGACGCAGTGCGTCGCAAACGGGGTAGGGGTATTGCGAGTGGGAGACCCGGCCCGTCAGCGTAGCTGTCGGGCAGTGACCGGCGGCGCGACGCTGTGCGTCGCAAACGCCTTGGTTATTCCTCAGGTGCGATGGTGACTTCCAGGCCGGCGAGCAGGGGAGTGACGTCGATCTGGC
>JBCCZC010000091.1:0-15790 GCA_039188505.1 Pseudomonadota bacterium
ATCGCGAGGTCCTCGAGGGCGACGAAACCAATACCGAAGCGATGCGCATGCTCGGGCTCGCCCTCGTGACCGCCGGTCGCCCGGACGCGGGAGCACGGCTGCTGGAGAACGCGCTCGCCTACCAGCCGAACTGGGGGCTGGCGCGCTCCAACTATGCGCTGGCATTGATGCGTCTCAATCGCTTCGAGCAGGCGCTCGACGAGGCCCAGATGGTCCTCCTCGATCAGCCCGAGGACCTCGAAGCGCTCCGCCTGGCAGGCCATGCGGCCTTTGCGCTACAGCGTTACGACGAGACGATTCGCCATCTCAAGCTCTTCGAGGAGCTGTATCCGGCCGATGCGAATGCACGCCTGCGGCTGGCAGCGGCCTACGTAAAGCAAGGCGATGCGGAGGCGGCGCGAATTACCTTCGAAGACATGATCTTCGACGATCCGGACAACATCCAGGCGCGGATCGAACTGGCAGCGCTCATCACGGACGAGGCGCCCGAGGATGCCGCGGACAACCTGGTCGAGGCCCTCGAGCTGGCGCCTGACAATCTCCGTGCCGCCTACGCCCTGGCGCGTCTCGCCCAGACGCAGCTTTTCTGGCGCGATCATGACCTGATGCATACGGCCCTGGTCGCGGGCCTCGAGGCTGAGCTTGCCAACGACCGGCCCAACCCGATCCCGCCGGCGCAGCTCATCACCCTCGGGCTTCCGGTTGATCTCGTCCGTCGGGCCATTCGGTCGACGGCCGCGCACATCTGGGAGGAAGCCCGGCAACGGCGCGAGGAGCTGAGCTGGCAAGGTCCGGGACGGGCAGCCGGCGAGCGACTCCGGGTCGCCTACTTCACCTCGAACCTGCGCCGGCACCCGACCACGGACTGGCTCGGAAGCCTGCTGCGCGCGCACGATCGGGAACGCTTCGAGGTCACGTTGTACTCGGCTGGACCCGACGACGGCTTTGCCGGGCGAGAGGCCATTGTCGACGCGGTCGAGCACTTCGTCGATCTGCATCCCTCTCGGGTGGTCGAGGCCGCGACCCGCATTCACGACGACCGCCAGCACATCCTGGTAGACGTCGATATGCACGGGCGCGGCGGTACGCCCCGTCTGGCAACGCTGCGACCCGCTCCCGTCATGGTCGCTGGCATGGGCTTCCCCGAGGGGTGGGGGTCGGCCGACGCCATCGACTACACGCTGCAGGACCCGATCGTTCTGCCGCGCAACGACGAACACCCTTTCGCCGAACGCGTGGTCTACCTCCCAACATGCTACGTGCCCTTCAAGGCCCTCGACCCCGCAGCGCTGGCGGATCGGGACGAGACCCGGGCAGCCTGTGGCCTGCCCGAGGAGGCCTTCGTCCTCGTGTCGACGTGCGCGGCCGACGTGCTGAACCCGGAAACGGTCGACGCCTGGGCCAAGATTCTGGAGCAAGCACCGCAGGCCGTGCTCTGGCTGTTCGTCGACGGGGAGCACCGGTGCGGTAACCTGCGTGCCGAATTCGAACGCCGCCGCGTTGCGGCGGATCGGATTCTGTTCAGCGAACCGGTCGAGGACGCGGCTGCGCATATTGCCCGGCTCGCGCTCGCCGATCTGTTCGTCGACAATTTCGGGTGCGGCGCGCACGTGGAGGCGATGGACGCGATGCTCGCCGGCCTCCCGGTGCTTTGTGCCCCCGGTGACGCCGTCTACGAGCGCTTTTCGGCATCACTCATGACCCACGCCGGCACCGGCCTGGACGCCTTGGTCTGCGACGATCGGGACGCCTTCGTCGAACGGGCGCTGGCGCTCATCAACGCGCCCGGCGAACTCGATTCGCTGAAGGCGGGCGTGCGAAAGGCCGTGGCCGAAGGGCCGTACTCCGATCCTACGGTCCACGCCCGGGCCCTCGAGGAAGCGCTCGAGCGCATGTGGCAGCAGCACGAGACGAGCGCGCCACGGGGATTCAGCGTCGGTATCGACTGAGAGCTCGTCCTGCCGCCAGCGCGGCACGGCTCATGGCGGGCCTTCGTCTACCTCGAAGCTGCTGCGAAACACCTCGTCCTCGAAGCGCTCCACCGCGCCGATGTCGCAGTTCGCGTCCCGGGGAATGCCCCGCTGATCGACGTCGGGGCAGCTCTGGCCGTCACCCGCGTCGATGAGCGGGCTGCCCTCGAGCGGCTCCCGCGTGCGGGTGGGACCGCCGAAGTCGCCGAGCAGGGCGAGCTGAGGATCGCCGTCCATCACGCCGTCGCAGGAAGCGTCGCCGAAGAAGTTCGCGATGTCGCCATTCAGCATCGCGACCGCGCAGTCCGTGCCGCCTTCGGTGCCGGCGATCACCGTGTTCGTGAAGCTCGCCGCGCCGGTGGTCTGAACGGCGCCGCCGACCTGGCCGCGGCGGGGGAATGCTGGGACGAGGTTGTCGGTGATCGTCACATTGAGGAGGTCCATTCGGACCGGAGGCGCCTGGCGCTCGAAGAAACCGATGGCAGCGCCCGCGCTCGCCGCATTGCCATCGAGTGTCACGTTCTGGATCGTCAGGGGCGCGCTGCTGTTCCAGATTCCCCCGCCGTTGCTGGCCGAGTTTCCGGCAATTGTGGTGCCCGCGATGCGGATGAGGCCATCGTCGTTGAAGATGCCTCCGCCGTCCTCGAGGGCCGTATTGCCGGAAAAGTCGCAGTAGTAGATATAGGCGGGGTTGGCCCTGGGGCCGGCGTAGGAATCTCCGCTGGAGATACCCCCGCCGGCGACGGCGGTGTTGTCGCTAATGTCACTGCTGAGGATACGCGCCCCGCTGAGCCTGTCGTCGATGCCGCCCCCGTTGCGCCCCGCGAAATTGTCGGCGATCAGGCTGCGGGTGATCTGGATCTCATCTTCGATGGTCAGGCCACCGCCATCTCGGTCAGCCCGGTTGCCGGTGATCGTGCTGTCCCTGACCTCCGCGCGGCCGCGCAGAAACGCCCCGCCGCCGTCCTGTCCGGAGACGTTCTGGGCGAGCGTGACCGCGACCGCATTGATGCTGTCTCCGATGCTCAGCAAACCGCCTCCGTCGAGATCGGCCGTGTTCTGTGAGATCGTGACCCCGTCCAGCGTTAGCGGGCTGTCGATGAAACTCGCCCCGCCGCCGTAGCTGGCCTCGTTTCCGCTGATCGTCGAGTCGGTCAGCGTCGCGTCTCCACCGAACGCCGCAATGGCACCTCCCCCGGCGAGGAAAGCGGTATTGATGGAGAAGACGGTACTGGTGGTGATCAGCTCGGTGTCACGAACAAAGATGCCGCCGCCGCTCCCAAACTGCGTGCCTGCGCCGTTTCGGCTGATCGTGCTCGACGCCACGCGCACGTTGCCGTCGCGGACGTACATACCGCCGCCCGCCCCGACGTCAGCCGAAACCGAATTTCCCGAAATCGTGGTATCGCTAATGGTCAGGTCACTAGCAAGGGCATTGATGCCCGCGCCGTTGCCGAAGGCGGCATTGTCGTCGACCTGGCTATAGTTCAAGACGGCATTGATGCCGTTCATGTAGGCGGCTCCGCCGGCCGCGTATGCAGAGTTTTCGGTCAGCGTTGTCCGGAGAAAGTCGAAGACGCAGTCCTCGATCCCCGCGATGCCACCGCCGCGGGTGGCCGTATTGCCGCTGATCGTCGAATTCATGATCGTCACGGCACCACCGCTGCGACAGAACACGCCGCCGCCGAAGCCCTCGGTCAGGGGAATCGGTGAGTTGCCGGCGATCGTCGAGCTGTCGATGGTGAGAAAACCACCCACGGTCTGGATGCCGGCGCCGCGGGTCGCCAGATTGGCCGTGATCGTCACGCTCGTGATCAGGAGGTCGCCGAAATTCAGGATCGCACCCCCGTCGAGGCCGCGACCGTTCTGAAGGGTGAGGTCCTCGATGACCACGACGCCGCCGTTGCCCTGGGTTTCCAGGGGGCTGAAGCCGTTGAGGTCGATCGTTGCCACCTGACCGTCGGCCGACCGGAGGATGACGGGCTCGAAGAGTGGCGACAGATCGGCGGTGACCGTGACCGTCCCACCGGAGGCGCCGACGTCGATGAGGATCAGGTCGTCACCGTCACCCTGGGGCTCGCAGCTGCCAACGGCCAGGTTCGTGTTCGCGGCATTGATGGCATCCGCCAGCGTGCAGCCCTGGCCCGTGCCGTCGTTATCGACGACAAACGTGGCCGCGCCTGCACCGCTCACGAGAGCCTGGGCGATGGCAATGGAAATCAGTCGGCGGTCCATCGGCTACTCCCCCCGGGAGCGGACGTACATGCGTCCCAGTCTAGGAGCCCCAAACGGGTTCGTGAAGGATGCGCGTCACATTCATGCCGCCCGGGGTGGCGACGGGAATCACTGTCGATGTCGCCAGGAGTCGTCTGTGGCCTCCGTCAGTCCCGTTCGGTGGGGAAGCGCTGCAGCTCGAGTTCCTTGCGAACGCGCGCGATGACGGCGGGCCAGTCGCCGGGCGTCTTCTGCCGGAACAGGCGCACGCTCGGGTACCACGGTGAATCCTCGCGCTCCGTCATCCATCGCCAGTCCGGTTCGTGGTGCAGCAGGATCCAGGTCGGCAGGTTCATGGCTCCGGCCAGATGGGAGACGGACGTGTCCGAGCAGATCAGCAGGTCGAGCTGACCGAGGCAGGCGGCCGTGCGCCCGAAATGGGTCTTCGCCGGATTGTCGGGCTCCAGCGGTTCGATGCCGAATTCTTCGAGGCGCGTGAGGTCTGCCTCGTCGAGCGGGGTCTGCAGCGTGTAGAAGTCAAAGGGCAAGTCGACCAGCGGCGCCAGCAGCTCGAGGCTCAGGCCGCGCTGGCGTTCGAAGCGATAGGTCGGGGACCCGCGCCAGACGAATCCGATCCTGGGACGGCCGCGGTCGGGCACGGGGTCCACGCGAAGGTCGGGCGGGGCGGTGAGGTAGGGTACCGCCGCGGGTATCGTGTCGAGCTCGATCTCGAGGCGATGGGCGAGACTCATGATCGGGCAGAACACATCGAAGGTGTCGGCCTCGAAGCGACCCGGCAGGCGCACGTGATCGACGCCCTCGACCTGCTGGAGGATCGGCTTGAGGTTTTCGGTGGCGGCGACGATGAGCTTGCGGCAGCGCTTGGCAACGATGGGCAGGAACCGGGCGAACTGCATGGCGTCCCCGGCGCCCTGTTCCGTGTGTACCAGCAGTACCTTGCCCGAGATGTCCTCGCCCTGCCATTCCGGTTGCGGACATACGAGGCGCTCGAAGCTGGGTAGCTGCCAGCGGCACTCGTAGTCGGGCCACCCTTCGCGGTACCGGCCGAGGCGCAGCAGACCCAGACTGCGGTTGAAGCGGGCGGTGGCGAACGCCTGATCGGCCGCGATCGCTGCCTCGAAGCGCTCGATCGCCGTCTCCCAGTCGCCAAGGCAGCTATAGGCCATGCCCAAGGAATTCTGGGCCTCGGCGTGATCTGCACGGATTGCGACACAGCGGCTGAGCGCGTCGACCGCCCGTAGCCACCGATCCTCTGCGATGTGGCAGGCGCCCAGGTGATAGAGCGCCTGTACATGGTCGGGCTCCTCCGCCAGCACGGCCTCGAGCGCTGGAATCGCCTCATCGAAGCGCTGGGATCTGGCCAGAGCGAGCGCGCGCTGGAAGCGCACGACACGCGGATCCTCGGGGACGACATCGCCGAGGGCCTCGTCCGGCAACGCGTAGGAGCTGCGGGCGAGCGGTTCGTCAGGCGTCACCACGTGTGGATGCCGCGCAGGCACCAGGGTGACGGCGAACAGCTCCCGGACGTCGCCGCGGAACACGGTATAGGCCACCGTTTCCCCGGTGCGAATGTCGACGACCCAGACGCCGCAGTGTCTCTCAGCGGTGCGCTGGGTAAGCGGCAGGCCGGCAAAGACGTTCGTCTCCCGGACCTCGGATAGACCGACGAACGCATAGCGGCCCGCGAAGGCGAGACCCCGGGTGAAGCCCGGCAGTTCCGCGACCACGCGGCGATCGCCGGTGCCGGGATCGATCGTGATCAGAGTGCCGGCGCCCGATTCGAGGACCCAGAGTCGGTCGTCGTACCAGCGCGGGGAGTGGGGCATCGAGAGATTGCCGGCAACGGTGCTGCCGTCGGTGGTATCGATGACGACGCCGCCCGCGATCTTGTGCTCGCGCCAGCCAGCCGGTGCGTCGCTCGTACCCAGGGCCGTGACGAAGGCCGGCTCGCCATCCCGCATGGCGAGGCCGTTCAGATGGCAGCGATCGCTCACGTCGTAGCCGGAGATGAACGGCGGGCGCCACCGCGGGACGACGCTGTGCTCGCGGTCGAGCGTGCACAGGCATGACATGCGCGTATTGACGAGCCACAGCGTGCTGTCCGCCGCGTAGGCCAACTCGTGAATGTCGATGTCGCCGGTGACGTGGACCTGGCGAGGCAGGTAGCACGCGTCGTGCCGAACGTCGCCGGGGAGCTTCTCGGCCACGGCGACCATGTTGCGCATCTCGACCACCTGGTGACCGGTGCCGATAGCGAGCTTCTCGGCGTCCGCCGCGCAGCCCATCGGACGGGGCAGAGCGCAGAAATGGGTGTTCAGCGCTGCGGGCCCGCGCGCTCGCAGCAGCACGAGCTGGCCGGTGTCGTAGGTGGTGATCGCCAGCGAGCATCCGAGCTGGGAGAGTAGGGCGGAAAACGAGGTGGTGTGCTGGCTGGCGAAGCGCTGCGGCATGGGCCAGATGATAGCCGAGCTTGGTGACCAGCGGTGGCGGCGCGAACACAGGTTCGCCCCGATCAGCCGGTGTGAACTCGCGATACCGCATCGTTTGCGGCTGCCGGACTATTGGCGTTGAACGACGACAAGGGCCATGTCGCCCGGTACGTCCTGCTCGCCGATGAATTGCCGTAGTTCGCCGATGGCGTGATCGACGATGTCATGGCTCTACGACTCCGTGTGCCGGGCCAGCGAGGCGACAAGGCGCTCGAGGCCGTAAAGCTCACCGGCCCCGTTCTCGGCTTCGGTGATGATGTCAACGTGCTCGGATCTCGGGGTTGCGCCTGGCACGCGAAGGTCATGAGGAACATGCACCGCCTGACGCCGCATCTGAAACTCGATTTCCACTAGCGGCGGCAAGCATCAGAGCGGGCAGGCCCGCCGCTGATGCTTGCGCCGGCGAGCAGCGGCGTCACTCTCCGTCGCGATATTTCTCCTCGAAACGTTCGTACAGTTCCTGCTGCATGCCCTTGAGCTGAATCTTTCGGCCGTCGATGAAGGCGTGCGTGACGTCGTTGCCCCGCATGTCGAGGGCGTCGCCGGTCGAAATGAAGAGTGTGGCGTGCTTGCCGACCTCGAGGGAGCCGACGCGGTCGTCGATCCCGAGGATCTCGGCGTTCGTCAGCGTGATCATCGTGAGCGCCTGCTCGCGGTTGAGGCCGTAGGCCGCGGCCGTGCCCGCGATGAACGGCAGATTTCGCCCGTTCATGTTCTCGCCCGGATAGGTCAGCCCCGTCTTCACGCCGGCAGCCACGAGTTCGCCAGGGAGACGGAAGGGAGCGTCGACCCGGTCGTGGTCGTGCTCGGGCAGGCGATGAACCCCGCCGACGATGACCGGGATGTCGTTCGTGGAGAGGTATTCCGCCGCATCCAGCAGACCGTCCTCGCCGAGAATCACGACCCGGTCGACGCCCTGGCCTCGGGCGAACTCGGCGGCGCGCACCATGTCCACCGGATCGTTGGTGCGAACGAAAAGGCTCATCGACCCGTCGAAAAGGCCGCGCATGGCCTCGAGTTTGACGTTCGGCTGGGCGTCGTCGCCGGCGGCGATGTAGGCGCGGGCGTCCAGGAAGGCCTGTTCGATCGCGTTGACCTGCGAACGGTAATTCTTGTTCTCCTGGAAACTGAACTCGAAGGTGGACCAGTCAAAGCGCCCGACCATCTTGGCTGGCCAGGTCAAAAACAGACCGTCGTCGGCCACCACGGCCGCGTCCTCCCAGTTCCATGCGTCGAGCTGGACGATCGACGAGCGGCCACTGACGATGCCGCCGCCCGGCGAGACCTGCGCGATCAGGACGCCGTTGAAGCGCAGCGTGGGAATCAGCTCGGAGTCGGTGTTGTAGGCGACGAGGCTGCGAACGCTCGGGTTCAGGTTGCCCGTCTCGGTGTCGTCGACCGTGGCCCGTACCGCGCCGACCTCGTTCAGGCCGAGGTCGGAATCCGGGAGAACGAACCCTGGATAGACGTGATGCCCTTCGGCGTCGATGACCGTGTGGCCGGCCGTATCGATGCCCGCGCCTACGGCGGTGATCTTGCCGTCCGAGAAGGCGATCGTCGCGTCCTTGACGACCGAGCCGTTGCCCACATGAATCGTGGCGCCGACGATGGCGATGGGGCCGGGCTGCGAGGGGGCCGGCTTCGGCGTCAGTGCCTGGACGCTGCTGGCGCCGACGATCATTGCTGCAAGGATGATCTTCTTCATGGTCCTCTCCCTCAGTGCGCCGAAATGCCGAGTGCGTGCTCGTAGCCGTGAATGCTCTCGCATTCCCAGACCTGGTGAGCATGCCCCCAGGGCCGCTTGGCGCCGCCGCTGCCCTTGCCGCCTCCGTCCTTCGCCATCTTGGCCACTAGGCGGGCGCGCTCGTCTTCCAACGCCTCGCGAAGCTCGGCGTCGCGCCGGCGGTCGTAGAGCGCAACGCCGTCGACAAAGGTCGTCTCCGGGCTCGCGTCGATCGACAGCGGATGTTCGTTCCAGATCACGACATCCGCGTCCTTGCCGACCTTCAGGCTGCCCATGCGGTCGTCGAGGCGCAGAAGCTTGGCGGGGTTCAGCGTCACCATGGCCAGGGCGTCGATCTCGCTGACGCCGCCGTACTTGACGGACTTGGCCGCCTCCTGGTTCAGGCGCCGCGACATCTCGGCGCTGTCGGAATTGATGGCCGAGACCACGCCCGCCTGGTGCATGAGCGCCGGGTTGTAGGGGATGGCGTAGCGGACCTCCCACTTGTAGGCCCACCAGTCTGCGAAGGACGAGCCACCCGCGCCGTGGGCTGCCATCTTGTCGGCCACCTTGTAGCCCTCGAGGATGTGCGTGAAGGTGTTGATGCGGAAGTCGAAGTCCTCGGCCACCTTCATCAGCATGTTGATCTCCGATTGCACGTACGAGTGGCAGCTGATGAAGCGCTCGCCTGCAAGGATCTCCGCCATCGCGTCGAGGACGAGGTCGCGGCGCGGCGCCGGCGTCCGGGACTTTTCGCGACGGGACAGGTCGTTCCACTCGTCCCAGGCGGACCGGTACGCCTGCGCCTCGGTGAACGCCGCGCGGTAGGCCGCCTCGACGCCCATCCGGGACTGCGGGAAACGGATCGACGCGGCATTGCGGGAGCGCTTCACGTTCTCCCCGAGGGCGAACTTGATGTAGCCCGCGGCGTCGTCGATCAGCATCTCGCTCGGTAGGCTGCCCCAGCGCATCTTGATCAGCGCCGACTGGCCGCCGACGGGATTCGCGGAGCCGTGAAGCAGCTGCGCCGCGGTCACGCCGCCGGCGAGGTTGCGGTAGATATTGACGTCCTCGGAGTTGACCACGTCGCCCATGCGGACCATGCCCGAATTCATGGCGACGTCGTTCACTCCGGAAAGCGCGATGTGCGAGTGCTCGTCGATGATGCCGGGCGTGACGTGCATGCCGGCCGCATCGATCACCCGGGCCGAACCGGCGGACAGTTCCTGCCCGACCGCGGCGATCTTGCCGTCTCGAATCAGGACGTCGGCGTTCTCGAGAACGCCCTCGTCTTCCATGGTCCAGACCGTCGCGCCGCGGATCAGCACGTCCTCCGCCGACGCCTTCTCGCTGGTCCCGTAGGCCACGAACGGGTAGATGATGTCGCCGTAGCTCTCCGCCGACTTGTCTTCCGCGTCGCCGGGTTTGCCCGCCATCTGTTCGTCACCCGATGGCGCGTCGCCCTCCGCGTCGCCGGGTTTGCCGGCCATTTTCTGGTCACCCTCGGCCCCGTCCTTTTCGGGCTCCGGCACGTCGCCCGCGCGTCGGGCGGTCCAGGCGGTCCAGGCACCGTCACCGAGCTGGCCACGACCGGACCACCGATTCGCAACGGTCCACCCGGTCAGTCGGATCTTGTCCGCGTCCTTCTCGGGAGCGAACGCGATGCTGACACCGCCCTCGTCGAACTTGACGTCCACCTTCAGCGTCTCGGGCTTCTTCGGCGCCTTGTCTCCGCCCTCTGCGTCCTCATCCGCGGCCTCGGCTTCCGTCTCGGGCATTTCCGGGAGGACGATCTCACCCTTCTGCTTGCCGGGGTCACCACTGATGTCGAGGGTCCAGGAGGCGTCACCGACCATCAGCTCGTAGCGACCGGCGAAGTCCTCGGGAGCCACCGCCAGCACGTGGCGCGTACCGGCGATCCAGTTCTCCTGGATGACGGTGTCCTCGGCGAATAGCGGGCCCGATGTGATCAGCAGGTTGGCGTGAGACCCGGCGGTAATCCGGCCGAGATCCTCTCCGGCCCCGAGCAGCGTCGCCGGCGTGGTCGTCAGCGCGGCCAGCGCCGCCTCCTCACTCAGCCCACGTTCGATGGCCTTGCGGAGGTTCTTGTGGAAGTTCTTGGTGTCACCGCCACTGGTGATGGCAAAGGTGATGTCGGCCGCCTCGATGGCGGCGAGGTTGCCGGGGGCTAGCTCCCAGTGCTTCAGCTCCTCGAGGCTGATGCGATTGGCTGCCAGCGGGTCTGCGACGTCCTCGGCGCCGGGAAAGTCGACGGGGACGATCAGGGCAGCACCGGTGTCCTTGATGGCGTCGATTCGCTGGTACTCGTCGCCGCCCCCCTTGATGACGTACTGGACATCGAACTCATCGCCCGTGGCGTCCGCACGCAGCGCCTCCATCCAGTTGTCGACCTCGAAGATCTGAGGCAAGCCGCGATTGGCGATCCAGGCGTCGAGGGCCTGGTCGGTGAAGGGCTTCGGAGATTGGGCCTGGTACCAGCGAGCGTCGTATTGCGTCTGGCGAACCAGAGCAATGGCGCCCATCGGCGAGATCGGATAGCTCTGCTTCGAACTGCCCTTGCTGAAGGAATAAAGCGCCGCGGCGTCGCTCTTGATCAGCGCCTCGTTGTCGCTGTCACTGGTCAGGTTGACCAGCGCACCGGTGCCGCGCGCGATGCCGTCCGCAGTGAACGTCATGGTCGCTGCGAACCCCATGCCGCGCCAGGCCTCTGCGCCCTTTGGATCTGCCGCGAAGACGTCTGCCGCGCGGTGGTCCGAGCGGATCGCGTCGTTGGCGTTGTAGGCGCCAGGGCGCTGTGGCTCGATCACTTCCGGCTGGTTGAAGGAAAACGGGGCAGGCCTCGCGGGCGCTGGTACACCGTAGGCCGAGTACATGTCGATCAGTCCGGGATAGACGTGGCGCCCGGTCAGGTCCATTTCCGCGTAGCCGGCGGGCACGGCGCCAGCAGCCTCGACCGACTCGACGCGTCCGTCGCGGATGAGGATCGTCGCATCCTCGATCGTTTCGCCGGGCGCCACGGTGGCCGTCGCGTTCGTGAACGCGTAGGCGCCGCTGCGATCGTCGGCGATGTCATTGGGGGTAATCGTCTCCTGGGCAACGGCAAACGGGGCTGCGAGCACGAGGAGGATGGGCGTCAAAAGCTTTCGCACGAGGTGGACCCTCTCGGTTGGGTCAGGGGAAATTTGGCGTGCAGTGAGCACAGCGGCGCATGCACGCTGGGTGAAGAGAGCCTACAGGAAGGCGCCCGGAGGCGCCTGCATGCAGGCCTAGACCGGGTCGGACTGGAGCGCTCGAATCGGGTCCAGGTCGGCGGCCCGGGAGGCTGGATACCAGCCGAAGAGCACGCCGGTGACGAGGCAGATGACGACGGCCAGCACGATCGCGGAGATCGACCAGCCGACGGCCCAGCCGGCGAGCTGCTGGATCGCCAGCGCCAGGATCAGCCCGAAGACGATTCCCAGCAGGGCCCCCGAGGCCGAGATCGTGAAGCTTTCGACGAGGAACTGATGGCGGATGTAGGCCTTGCGCGCGCCGAGCGCTCGCAGCAGGCCGATCTCACCGGTCCGCTCGAGGATCGTGGCCAGCATGATGTTCATGATGCCGATGCCGCCCACGAGCAGCGAGATCCCGGCGATGCACGACATGACGATCGTGAAGATGCGCTGGGTCTGCTGCTGCTGTTTCAGCAGGGCGGCCGGCACGACGAGTTCGAAATCATCGATGCCGCCGTGGCGCCGGTCAATGAGATGGGACAGCGCCAGCGCGCCAACCTCGGGGTCCTCGCCATCGGCGAGACGCACGCGGAAGGTGTCGATTTCATCCTCCAGCGCGTCGAACTTCAGACGCTTGAGCGCGGTGGCCAGCGGGAGAAAGACGCGATTGCGCTCGTCCCCGAGTTTGACGCCCTGAAATTCGTCCTGACTCAGGTTGCGGTCCTCGAGGACGCCAACGACTCGAAGCCAGAGGTGATTGACCTTGATCCGACCGCCGACCGGGTCCTGCCCGGGGAAGAGGTCCGCCGCTGCCCCGGCACCCAGGACGGCAACCTGGTCGTAAGCGCGGTTCTCGTCGTCGTCGAATAGCCGTCCGGCGCTTGCCGCGAGATTCGAAAGATCAAAGAACCTCGGGCTGACCGCGAACACCGAGGCGTCACTGCGGCCGTTGAGGCTGAAGAGATCGTAGGTCTTGATCTGCTTCTCGGCGCCCCAGGCCTCGACGCCGTTGAGCGTTTCGATCGCGGCACGCATGTCGCTTCGGGTCAGACCCAGGGAGTCCTTGCGATTCTCCTGCAAGGTGTCCTCGTCGAAGCTGCGCGCATTAACGACCAGATTGCGCACGCCCATGGTGTCGATCATGCGCATGGCTTCTTCCTGTGCGCCCTCGCCAACGCTCAACATGGCGATCACAGCGCCGACGCCGAAAACCATGCCGAGCAGGGTCAGGAGCGTTCGTAGCTTGTGCGCGGCCATCTCGGCCAGCGCCTGTCGGAAACTCGCTGCAAGGCTGGACGTCTGCATCAGGCATCCTCGCCGTTGCGCATGCTCAGCTGAGCGGGTTCGATCAGCGCCACCACGTCACCAGCATCAACCCCTGCAACGACCTGAGACCGTGCGCTGCCTCGGACGCCAAGGGTAACGGGAACACGCTCGAAGTCACTGCCGTCACCGCGATAAACCCACGCCGAGTCGCCTTCCTGGAAAATGGCCTGGTTGGGGAGGGCGAGCGCGTCCGGGACATCGGCGGCGATGATCTCGACCGTGACACGTCGACCCGGGAGCATCCATTCGGGCTCGGAGCGCTCGAGCGCGAGCGTGACGGTGAAGAACTTCACCGGATTGTTGCGAGACCGCGACTGGGCCGTCTTGCTGACGGAGAGCACGGTGCCGGTCATGGGCCGCTCAGGAAAGGCATCGACGACAATGTTCGCGGCGAGGCCGTCCTTCAGACCGACGGCCTCCTTCTCGGGCACAAAGACCACGGCATGCATCTCGGAGAGGTCGGGCAGTGACGCCAGGCGCGAACCGGGGAAGACGGACTGTCCAACGCGAGGCGGCTCGCCAACCCAGTTCTTTTCCGGGATGAACAGGCCGTCATGGGGGGCACGAACCTCGAGCCGCGCGAGGCTTCCTTCGTTACGCTGAAGCTTCGCCGCCTGGACCGATCGCTGCGTCTCGAGTACGGATCGTTCCGCGCCTGCTTTCTCCTCGTAACGCCCTTCCTTGACGCCGTAGAATTCCTGCTGAGCGCCGAGGTAGGCCTCATCGCGCGCAGAATCGATCATCTCGAGGCGCGAATAGAGCAGGGGATTGTCGACGTTGAAGCGGTTGGCCATGTCGAGTTCGTACTCGACCTCATCCTGGTCATGCCCGAGGGCTACCAGCGCGGACGTCAATTCGCGGCGCAGGTCCTGGTCCTGCAGCGACAGCTTGTCGAGCTCGGTCTGGGCGTCGTTGAGCTCCAGACGGAAGTTGGTCGGATCGAAGCGTGCGACTACATCCCCCTCCTTGACCTCGGTATTAGCGTCCTGAAACCACGACAGGATCTGGGCCCCAGGGAGGCGCGGGACGGTGATCGGGGTAGCCTGCGCGGCCTTGAGTTCGCCCTCGGCGACGAGGATGACCTTGAAATGATCGGCCACCACCGGAACCGTCGGCGTCTTCCGTGATTCGCTGCAGCCTGCGAGCATCAGCGCGCCAGCAAGCGAGAGAACCATGAGGCGACGCTGCATCACGCGCCCTCCAGGACGATTTCGGCGCTGACGCGCATGCCGGGCCGCATCAGTTCGGCGTCCGGCGCATCGATGCTGGCAACGGCGTCGATGATCATCGCCGGCTGATTCGTTGATCGCGTTCGAACGATGCGCCCGAGGGATTCGATGCGGCCCGTAAACGCTTGATCGGGACTGGCGTCGATCGTGAATTCGATCGGCAAGCCTTCAGCGATGCGATTGAGATCCCGCTCGGCGACCTCGAGCTTGAGCACGAGCTGCGCGAGATCCGGCAGTTCCATGACGCGCATGCCAAACCAGACGCGGTCACCCTGGGCAATCTTCTCGCGACCCCAGCGTCGCAGGTGCAGGACAAGCCCGTCGCGCGGCGCCTTGACGGTCATCCGGTCGATCGACTCGGTCAGCTGCGCCACCTCGCGTTCCAGCTTGGCGACGTCGGCCTGCAAGAGCGCTTCATCCGTCCGCAGCGACTCCTCCGTCAGTGTCAACCGCTCCCGCGTCCCGGCGAGTTGCTGCTTTGCGAGCCGATCGCGAAGCTGGTGTTCCCGGTAATCCTTCTTGGCGAGAACGGATTCCGGTAGGGCGGCTTTCTGTGCTGCCTTGTCTGCCTCCGAGATGAGCCGCTCGATCTCGAGTTCGAGCTCGTCGATCTGTTCCTTGTTCGCGATCTGAGCGCGTCGGAGCTGGCTCTGGGTATTGTCGAGCTGGGCCTGCTTTTCGATCAGCCGCTCCTGAAGCTCCTGGGTCTCGAATCGAAGAACCGGCATGCCTGGGCGTGCAAGCGTGCCCTCCGGCGCCATGTACGCAATCGTGAAGTTCCAGACATTCTCGACCGCGGGTGGCCCGAGGATCGCCGACTGTCGCGAAGCAATCTCTCCGCTGGCGCGGACGACGGCGTCGATACTGGCGCTTGTGGTTACCGGCGCCGGTCGCGTGTCCTCGAGCGCTTCGGCACCGCAGCCGAGCAACCCCGCCGTCAGGGCGATCAGGATCAGCTTTCTCATGCGTTGTCCTCCGAAACGGGAACCTCGATCAGCGCGCTCATGCCGGGTAGGAGGACCCCTTCCGGCAGACGTCGCAGTCGAATCTCTGCACGGTGGTAAGCCGCGCGGCCCCAGTCGGCCTTTTCCTCCGGTGCGGTTCCGAGCAATTCGAGTACGCCCGTGACCTCGGCGTCCGGCAGCGCGTCGAAGCGAACGAGTACCTCGCTACCCGCCTCGACACGCGGCGCGTCGACCTCGTTGATCCAGGCGATCACCAGCACCGTACCGTCATCGGCAACGCGGGCAATCTCCCATCCTGTGTTGACGGTGTCGCCAGTCGAGAATTTATTGCCCATCCAGGGATGTGATCCGTAGATCATGAAGCCGGGCTGGGACGCGCGAATCTCGAAGGAAGTCAGCATGTTCTCCGCGCGCTCGATCCGCTGGAGCTTGAGATTGCGATCGAGCTTCAGCGTTCGTTCGCGCTCAGCCAGCTTCTCGCGAATGTCCTCGACGGCCTTGCCATACTGCACCGTGAGATTCTCGGCGCGCTCGAGCGCCAGCTGGTTCTCCGCATGCTCGAGCTCGCCGACAAACTCCGCGGGAACGTCAGCCTCCATCGCTGCGACGTCCTGTTCGAC
>JBCCZC010000092.1:0-15764 GCA_039188505.1 Pseudomonadota bacterium
CCTCGCCGACGGCGATCTCGACGCGCTGCGGCGTCTGGATCACCCGCTCGCGCTTGAACAGGCCCTGGGCATCGATCGACTCGAGTTCGTCGCGGTAGCGCGCCACGTTTGCCATGGTGTCTCCTTAGGGTTCAGGTCCAGCTGCAGACGACCTTGCCGCACTGGCCCGAGCGCATGAGCTCGAAGCCGTCCTGGAAGTCGTCGATGGAAATCTGGTGGGTCAGGACGCGGTGCAGCGGGAAGCCCGTCAGCAGCATCTGGGTCATCTTGTACCAGGTCTCGTACATGAGGCGTCCGTAGATGCCGTGGAGCTCGAGACCCTTGAAGATCACCTCGTCCCAGTTGATCTGCGCGTCGGGCGGCAGGATGCCGAGGAGGGCGATCTTGCCCGAGGGATACATGTGCTCGAGCATGTCTTCGAAGGCCTTCGTATTGCCGGACATCTCGAGGCCCACGTCGAACCCCTCGAGGCCGAGCTGGCCCGTCACCTCGTGGATCGACTCGTTCATGACGTTGATCGTCCGCGTGGCGCCCATCTCCTCGGCGAGCCGGAGCCGATAGTCGTTCACGTCGGTGACGACGACATGGCGCGCGCCGACGTGGCGGCAGATGCCCGCGGCAATGATGCCGATGGGGCCGGCCCCGGTAATGAGCACATCCTCGCCGATGAGGTCGAACTTCAGCGCGCAGTGGGCCGCGTTGCCGAAAGGATCGAAGAAGGCGGCGAGCTCGGAAGCGATCGCGTCGGGAATCGACCAGAGATTCGTGGCGGGCACGACGATGTACTCGGCGAAGGCGCCGTTGCGATTGACGCCGATACCGACCGTGTTGACGCACAGATGCGCCCGGCCGCGCTTGCAGTTCCGACAGACGCCGCAGGCGATGTGGCCCTCCGCGGAGACCCGCTGTCCGACCTCGTAGCCCCGCACGCCGGCGCCGATCGACTCGATATGGCCGACGAACTCGTGGCCGATCACCAGCCCGGGCTTGATGGTCCGCTGGGACCACTCGTCCCAGAGGAAGATGTGGAGATCGGTGCCGCAGATCGCGGTCTTCTCGAGCCGGATGCGGACCTCGCCGGGACCGGCCTCGGGGATTGGCACTTCCTCCATCCACATGCCGGGTTCGGCATGACGCTTCACGAGCGCGCGCATCGTCGCGGCCATGGTAGTTCCTGCCCCTTGCGGTGAGGAGGCGATTATAGATCGGATTCGAGGGCTCGGGGCTTCAGTTGCCCGGTCGCTGGAGCAGCTCGGGGCGGGCCAGTGCGGCACCGCTTTCGTAGACGATGGCCAGGATGGCAAGGTTGATCTCGTGGGCCGATTGGAGATAGGCATCCATTTCAACCGTATCGATGTTGCACTGGACCCGGAGCTCCGGCCCGTATTCGCCGAATTGCCTCAGATGGACGCGCTGCAGGCCTTCGAGGACGTCCACTCTCTCGGTCAGCAGCCGCTCGATGGCGGCAACGATCGCCTCGATGGACGGGGCGTCCGTGTCGGCCCGCAGTCTGATGACCTCATCGAAGAGGATGCGCGCGCGAGCGGAAATGTTCTCCAGGTCGTCATAGGCCAGCCTCGAATTGGGAACCGAGAGGACCGTGTTCGCAACCGTGCGGATGCGCGTGGTGCGTAAGCCGATTTCCTCGACACGCCCCAGTACGCCCGCATAGCGGATCGTCTGCCCCGTTTCGACGGGGCGCTGGGAGTAGAGCGAGACCGCGCCGAGAAGATCCTCGATCGGCTTCTGCATCGCCAGCGCCAGCGCGACGCCGCCGATACCGAGGCCGGCAAGCAGCGCCGTGATGTCGACACCGATCCCATCGAGCCAGTAGAGGGTCGCGCCCACCACGGTCAGGAGCTTGAGCGCCCGCGCGATCGGGCGTCCGAGGATGGCGGCATCGGCCCGTCCCTCGGCCTCGAACCGCAGCCGCCGCCAGACGCGGATCAGCTCGATGAGCCCGAACAGCACCCAGACGATGAGAATTGTCCGCAGCGTTTCGGTCCGGGCGATCTGCTGGCCGGTCAGGCCGAGGCCCAGGCGCGCCATGCAGAAGCCGAAGGTTTCGTTGACGAGCAACGCCAGCACCGGCCGGCAGAGGAAGCGGCGAAGCGCGGGGCGCAGTTCGCTGTCGCTTGCCGTCGCCGCGCGCGCCAGGGCGGCCAGGAGCGCCCACGCCAGCGGCAGGAGCAGCAGTGTCAGCGTCAGGGACAGGACCCACTTCCAGACCGCGACGCCCAGCAGCCTCCCATCGAGCGGGAAGCCGTCGCGGAAGGATTCGACCCAGCCGGGGTAGCGGTAAAGCTCGTACAGCTCCGGGATCCGGGCAACCGATCGGTTCGAGATCTTCCAGATGAAGCCATCGACGCCCGCATCGGCCGGCACGCGCTGCAGCCATAGCTCCACGGGGCCGGCCGGAGTCTGGAGGACTGCGCCGAGGTCCCGGTAGGCGGGCAGGCCGTCGGCAGGCGCGCCGGCGGGGCTGTCGCTCAGGGACTCGGGATCCAGCCGCAGGTTACGTTCGACGATGAACTCGAGCTGCTCCGCGAGCCGCTCCCCTGGCAAGGCGGCGGCATCGGCCGGCAGGTTGCGAAGGTCCAGGTATCGCGCGGCGGCTTCGTAGTCGTCCCGGTCCGCGGCCGCAAGGAAGCCGAGCGCGGTGCCTCGAGGGGTTTCGCGCCCGAACTCGTCGCCGACCGGCACATCGTCTTGCTGGGCAAGACCCGGATGCGTCAGCAGGAGGCCGAGAAGGGCGAGGAGCACATGGGTCAAGGCGCGCATGCTGCAATCGTTCCGCCCGGCTGCCGCGCGGTCAGCCCCTAACCCGCGGGAATCGTGAGGACGTCGCCGGCCCGGACAAGGTCGCCGTCGATGCTGTTTGCCGCGCGCAAGCGGGCCAGCGTAACGCGGTGCCGGGCGGCAATCCCGCTGAGGGTCTCGCCGCGCGAGACGATATGCTGATTACGCTCGACGCCGTGCTTCGCCACGTAGGTTCCGGGCGGGGACGACTCGGCGAAGTAGTCGACGACACCGTCGGCAATCGCCTGGGCGACGAGCTTCTGGAATCGCCGGGTCTTGAGGCGCTTCTCTTCCTCCGGATTCGTGATGAACGCGGTCTCAACCAGCATCGACGGGATGTCCGGCGAGGTGAGAACGGCGAAGCTCGCGGCTTCGACGCGCTTCTTGTGGGTGTTGCCGATCCGGGAGATTGACTTGAAGACCGCGTCAGCGGCCTCGTAGCTGGCGTCCTTCACGGCCGACTGCGACAGGTCGAGCAACACCGCGGCCAGCATGTCGTCCTTGTCGTCGAGTTTCACACCGCCGACCAGGTCGGAACGGTTTTCCCGGTCGGCGAGCCATTTCGCGGCTTCGCTCGTCGCACGCCGGTTCGACAGGACGAAAACCGAGGAACCGCGGGCCCGGCGATCGTAGAAGCCGTCGGCATGCACCGAGATGAACAGGTCCGCGCCGAACTGTCGCGCCTTCTCGTGGCGGTCGAAATGCGGGATGTAGTAGTCGCCCGTCCGCACGAGTTCGCCCCGAAAGCCGGGGAGGGCGTCGAGCATGACGTCGAGGTCCTTCGAGACCGCGAGCACCACGTCTTTTTCGTAGGTCCCCGAGGGGCCGATCGCACCGGGGTCCTCACCACCGTGCCCCGCATCGATGGCGATGACGATATCGCGATCCTGGGCCTGCACTTCGGACGCCTGCTTGGTCGGCGCCGGCGCGGCCGTTCCCTGCGGGTGGAGGTCGATGACCAGCCGATGGCCGTACGGCTCGACCGGGGGCAGCAGAAAACTCTTGGGGCGGGTGGTCGCCTTCAGATCGAAGACGACGCGGAGGCCATCCCCATTGCGCTTGCCGGTCCGCACGCCGGCGATGAGCTTGCCGTCACTGGCCGGGGGAGCGATGCCCTCCGGGAGCACGACGTCTTCGATGTCGACCACCACACGATCGGGATTTCGGAGCGTGAAGACGCGATAGTCGACGGGTCCGTCGAGGTCGAGAACCGCGCGGGTCTTGTCCGGCCCTTCCCAGACGCGGAGGCCATCGATATCGACGGCGGCCGCGTGCGTGCAGCCCAGCGCCAGGGCAACGACGGTCAGCCTGAGCAACCACTCTTTTTTGCTGGCCATCAACCCCTCGATCCCGAGCCCCGGGCGCGTTCGTCCAGTACAAATGATTAACCGATTAGACCGGATTTTTCAACAGTTTTAGCGGGAATCGCTCTTAACTTATTGATTAATAGAGCGAAAAACTGCGTCGCCTGCTGCGGTGAGGGCCTGGAGCGTCACGACACGCCGGGCCGGGTCGGGCGCGTGGGCCAGAGCGATCCGGAGGTCGGCTGCCGGCGTCATCCCACCGCCGCGGTTCGGCCACTCGATGAGCAGGGTTGTCTGCGCTCCGTCGAGGTCCCGGATCCCGAGGAATTCCAGCTCTTCGGGATCCTCGAGGCGATAGAGATCGAGGTGCGAGAGCCGCAGACCGGCGATCTCGTAGTGCTCGACGAGGCCGTAAGTCGGCGACTTCACCGCGCCGCCGTGGCCCAGGGAACGGAGTAGAGCGCGAACAAAGGTCGTCTTGCCGGCACCGAGGTCGCCGTCGAGATGGATCACGAGGCCATGGGGAGGCAGGGCGGCAGCGACCGCCGCCGCGAGGGCCGTGAGCGCCGCCTCGTCGAGGGTGCGGGGCTTCACGCGCCGGGATTGACGACGGCGCGTAGCTCGCCGATCACGTCGGTGGCAATGAGGCCGCGCTCCCCGGCACCTGCCGCGCGATCTCCCGCCGCCGCGTGGACGCAGGCGCCGACCGCAGCGGCCTCTTCCGCGGTCAGGCCCTGGGCGATCAGGGCCGCGATCACGCCGGTCAGTACGTCGCCCATGCCGGCCGTGGCCATGCCCGGGTTGCCGCCCTGGCAGACCGCCGTCCAATGTTCCGCAGCGATGATCGTGCCGCTGCCCTTGAGGACGCACGTGCCGCCGTAGCGCGCCTGGATCTCCCGGGCCGCGCCGAAGCGATCGACCTGGATGTCCACGGTCTCCCGGTCGAGGAGCCGCGCGGCCTCGCCGGGATGGGGCGTGAGGACCCAGTCATCGCGCCGCCGAGGGCGCGCGGCCAGCCAGTTGAGGCCATCGGCATCGACGACGCAGGGGAGGTCGCTGGCCATACCCGCCTCGAAGACGGCCTCCGACCAGTCGGACTGGCCCAGCCCGGGTCCAAGGGCCAGCACGCTGGCCCAGTCGAGGACCGCGGCCACGGCCCGGGCGTCGGCGACGGCCGCCGCCATGAGCGGCGGGCAGGAGAGCGGTATGAGCGAGGCGTGGTCGGGATGGGTGGCGACCCGGGTCATCCCGGCGCCGGTGCGCAGCGAGGCTTCGCCGGCCAGCTGGACGGCGCCCGGCATGCCGCGATCGCCCCCGACGACGGCGACGAAACCGAAGCTGCCCTTGTGCGTATCCGGCGCGCGAGCGGGGAGATAGCTCGCTGGCGTGCGCTGGTCAAGTAGCCACGCGCTCGGGGCCACGTCCCCATAGATCTTGCGCGGCACGCCAAGCGGATCAAAAACAAGCTCGCCAGTACACGCCCGACCCTGGCCCGTGAAAAGCCCCTGCTTGCCGCCGATGAACGTAACGGTCATCACGGCACGCACCGCGTTGCCGAGAATTCCGCCTGAATCCGCAGCGAGACCGCTCGGGATGTCGATCGCGACCACCGGGCGGCCGCTGGCGTTGATGGCGGCGATCGCCGCCGCGAAGGCGCCTTCGACGGGGCGGTCGAGGCCGGTTCCCAGCAGCGCGTCGATAACCAGCTCGGCGTCGGGCGGCTCGCCCGTCCAGGGCGTCGTGCTCCCGTCGCCGTCCCGGAATGCCGCGAAGGCGGTGGCCGCGTCACCGCGCAGCCGCTCGGGGTCCACCAGCGCGGTCACCACGGTGTCGATGCCGTGCTCACGCGCGAGCCGGGCGATGACGTAGCCATCGCCGGCGTTGTTGCCGGCGCCGCAGTAGATCTGCCAGCGCCTGGCTTCCGGCCAGCGGGCGCGGGCCGAAAGGAACGCTCGCTCGCCGGCACGCGACATCAGGAGGTAGCCGGGTATCCCGTGGCCCTCGATCGCTGCCTGGTCGAGGGCGCGCGTACCGGCCGCCGTGTAGAGCGGAGTGGCGCCGTGCAGCGGCGGTCCTGCGGGGACGACATTCATCGCTTCATGGTACAGAATCCCTGGCCATGACGCCGCCAGAAGACAGGCCCGCAACGGGGACTTCGACGCTCTCGGAGGCCGCTCTGCATGCGCTCGCGGACCGGGTTCGGACGTGGACCCGGGAGCTTGGTTTTCAGGCCTGCGGCATCGCTGACGTGGCGCTCGGGGACCACGAGGCGCACCTGGAGCGTTGGCTGGCCGACGGCTTTCACGGCGAGATGGATTACATGGCTCGGCACGGCAGGCGGCGCAGCCGACCCGCCGAGCTCGTACCCGGCACCGTCCGGGTGATCTCCGTGCGGATGGACTACGATCCACCGGGCGCGGCCGATCCGGTCGCGCTGCTCGACCAGCCCGAGCGCGGCTTCGTCTCCCGCTATGCGCTCGGGCGCGACTATCACAAGGTGCTTCGGCGGCGTCTGCAGCGGCTCGCGGACCGGATCCAGGAGGCGATCGGACCCTTCGGCTACCGCGCCTTCGTCGACAGCGCGCCGGTGCTCGAGAAGGCGATCGCGGAGAAGGCCGGGCTCGGCTGGATCGGGAAACACTCGAACGTGCTCCACCAGGACGCGGGTTCCTGGTTCTTCCTCGGTGAGCTCTTCACCGATCTGCCGCTCCCCGTAGACGTCCCCGCCACGGCCCACTGCGGCACCTGCGTGCGCTGCATTGACGTATGCCCCACGCAGGCGATCGTGGCGCCGTTTCGGGTTGACGCGCGGCGCTGCGTCTCCTATCTGACCATCGAACTTCGCGGCTCGATTCCCGAGGAGCTGCGCCCGCTCATGGGCAATCGGATCTACGGCTGCGACGACTGCCAGCTCTTCTGCCCCTGGAATAAGTTCGCCACGCCGACGCCGGAGAGCGACTTCCTGCCCCGGCATGGCCTCGACGCACCGGAGCTGGTCCTGTTGTTCTCCTGGACCGAGCAGGAGTTTCTCGACCGGACCGCCGGTTCGCCGATCCGCCGGATCGGCTACGCCTGCTGGCTGCGGAATATCGCTGTCGCCCTCGGCAACGGTCCCGCGAGCGATTGCGCGATCGCGGCGCTCCGGTCGCGCAGCGACGACCCCTCGGCGCTGGTCCGCGAGCACGTCGCCTGGGCCCTCGCGGAGCTCGAGAAGCGGAGCTAGTTCTCGCCTCGTTGCCGTTGCCTACCGTGCCGGCGTCCAGCGCGCACGCGGACGCGCTAATCCTCCGGCGCCGTACCCCAATTGCCCCAGTCCCGGTAGAGGCCGATGATGCTGATCACCAGCCAGGCCGCCTCGATGATGAAGGCGGGCAGATTGAAGTCCACCACGAGCGAGACCAGGACCGCCGCGGCCCCGAGTCCATTCAGGACCGAGTACATCGGCTGGTAGGACCGCATGTGGCCGAGCTGCAGGGCGAGGTAGGTGCCGAGGATCAGCAGCACGCCCACGCTGCCGATGATGTTGTGCCAGCTCATGGTCGGCCGTCCGCGGCGCGAACCGCGCCCATGAAGCGGGTGACGCGGTGCGCGTCGAGACGGTCGTCGGTGCGCAGCCCGCTGCAGAGATCAACGCCGAAGGGACGGACCTCGCGGATCGCGTTGCCGACATTCTCCGGCACAAGACCGCCCGCCAGCCAGACCGGCTTCGGGCAGGCGCCGACGATGCGCGCGCTGAGCGACCAGTCGTGCGTGTCGCCCGTTCCCCCCAGCGTCTTTACGGCCGCGTCCGGCTTGCCCGAGTCGAGCAGGATCGCGTCGGCCGTCTGGGCGACTTCGACGGCCTCGGCGAGCGCCGACGCGTCCACGACGTGGACGACCTGGACGATGCGCAGCCAGGGGAGCGCAGCCCGGAGGCGCCGACGCACGTCCGGAGCCACGCGGTCAACGATCTGCAGCGTCCGGGTACCGCAGCGATGCACATGCGCGATGAGCGGGGCCGCTTCGGTCTCCGAGGAAAGCAGGAAGGAGTCCACTCCCGCGGGCAGCCCGCGGCTCACACGCCAAATGGCCGCATTGGAGATCGGCCCGATCCCCGAGGGCATGCGAGCCACCAGACCGAGGGCGTCGGCACCCGCGGCAATGGCAAGGTCCGCCTCCTCGGTGTCGGCGATGCAGCAGATCTTCACCCGGGTTCTTCTCATCGTCTCACCTCATCCGCTACCCCGCGATAGAACTGCTCGAGCTGCTCCCGGACCGCCGGGAATTCGCGGCCGAGGAGGCGAGGGGTTTCGAAGTAGTACTCGCTCATGACCGCGAAGAACTCCGCGGGCTCGGTGGCCGCGTAGGGATCGAGCTCCGGATCACGGCCGCGGTCGAGTTCGGCGTTCATGGCGTCGTAGGCTGTCCGCATCGCCTGGGTCCAGCCCTGCCGGGACATGCCGCGCCGCAGCGGTGGGTAGCCGTCGGCGTCGCCGTTGCGCATGTCGAACTTGTGGGCGATTTCGTGAATCACGACGTTCTGCCCGTCGCTGCCCGCAGCGATATCCTCGATGACGTCGGTCCAGGAGAAGACCAGGCCGCCGTCGTGGTGCGCCTCGCCGGAGAGGACCCGATCGTCGATGGTCTCGAGCCCGTGCTCGTCACGGAACGCACGCCCCGTTCGGAACTGGCCGGGGTAGACGTAGATCGAGTGCCAGCCCGTCAGCCATTCCCAGCCGAGATGGATTGCCGGCAGGCAGGCCTGCGCCGCGATCGTGACGATCATCACGTCGTCGAGCTCCAGGCCGCCGGCACCGTAGAAGTCCTTGTCGTGCACGAACAGCGTGGCGAGATCATGCAGGGTTTCCCGCTCGGCCGGTGCCAGATCATCCGCCAGCGGCAGCGTCGCGACCACCTCGTTCCATAGGGGTCGTGGAATCGGGTTTTGGCGCGCCCGGCGCTCCCGCCACCAGGACCAGAGTCCGAACATGTCTTCACGTGCCCTCGTCGTTGCAGGCGGCATTACACCATCTCGCTCGCGCCGCGGACAGCCGCCGGTTCGCGCCGGCGTGCTAGGCTCCCGCGCTTTGCGCTCCCCTTGTCTGGAGGATTCCTCGTGCTGCGACTGTTCCTTGCCCTGCTGCTTGTCGGTTCGACCGCGATGGCGACCGAGTTCTGGCCCGGCGCCCGCTACAGCGACGCCATCCCCACCCTCGAGTCCGTCGTTGGTCACGCTTCTGGGGAGCAGATTTCAACGCATGCCGAGCTCCGGGCGTGGTTCGACGCCGCCGAGGCGGCTGCGCCGGATCGGGTTCGTATCGTTCCGTATGCAACGAGCTGGCAGGGGCGCGAGCTCTACTACGTCATCATCGCAAGCCCCGAGAATTTCGCCCGGCTCACCACGATCCAGGATCAGATCCAGCGGGTCGCGAGCCTTGCTGACGGTGCCGAAAGCCTCATCGACGAGCTCCCGGGCACGACCTGGCTCTCCTACGCCGTGCACGGCAACGAGATCTCCACGGGCGACTCGGCGATGCTCGCGGCCTACCATCTGCTGGCCGCCATCGACGATCCCGTGGTTGAGACGATTCTCGAAGAGACCATCGTTTTCATCGACCCCGTGCAGAATCCGGACGGTCGCGACCGCTTCATCCACCAATTCGAATCGGCGCTGGGCCTCGAGCCGATCGCGACACGTCTGGCGGCGGAGCGGAATGAGCCATGGCCCGGTGGGCGCGTCAATCACTATCTGTTCGACCTCAATCGCGACTGGCTGCCCGCCACCCAGCCGGAGACCCGGGGGCGGATCGCTGTACTCCTCGAATGGCTTCCGCTCGCCTTCGTCGACGCGCACGAGATGGGCACGGATAGCACCTACTTCTTCGCCCCGGAGGCCGTCCCGTACAACCCGCATCTCGCGAGCGACCAGAAGACGAACCTGGAGTATTTCGGTCGGAACAATGCCCGGTGGTTCGACCGCTTCGGCATCGATTACTTCACCCGGGAGATCTTCGATGCCTTCTATCCCGGCTACGGCGCGAGCTGGCCCTCGTACTACGGCGCCGTCGCGATGACCTACGAGCAGGCCTCGGCCCGGGGGCTCAAGGCGCGCCGAATCGATGGTACCGAGCTCACCTACGCGGAAACCGTACGCAACCACTTCGTCACCTCGATCGCGACGGCCGAGACCACGGCGCGAAACCGGATGAGGCTCTGGGAGGACTTCCTCGACTACCGCCGCTCCGCCGTTGCCGAGGGCAGCCGGGAAGCTGTTCGCGCCTGGGCCATTCCAGCGCAGGCCGACCAGGGGGGCGCTGACCGTCTCGCCGGGCTCCTGGCCCGCCACGGCGTCGAGGTCTATCGCCTCGACGAGGAGCGGCGCGCGTGCGGCGGATCGCTGGCGGCCGGCACCTGGCTGGTGCCGGTGGCTCAACCGGCCAAGCGCTTCGTCCGCGTGGCGATGGACCCGAATGTTCCGATGGACGAGGCTTTCCTCGCGCGTCAGGAGGAACTGCGCGAGCAGGATCTTCCGGACGAGATGTATGACGTGACCGCCTGGTCGCTTCCCCTCATGTTCAACATCGAGACGGCGGCCTGCGATCGGGCTCCGACGACCGAGGGGTTGGCGCGCGCCACGGCAGAGACGGGCGCCACCGGTACCGTCGGCGGCAGCGGTGAACTCGCATGGCTGGTGCCAGGGGAGGACAGCGCAACGGCCCGATTCATGGCGATGGCGCTGCGCGACGGCATCATCCTGCGCGTGGCCGAGGACGCCTTCACCCAGGAGGACCGCAGCTGGCCGGCGGGCACCCTGGTGATGACCGCTGCGGACAACGATGCGGACGTCGCCGCAGCCATCGAGGCGGTTGCGGCGAAGAGCGGGGCGACCGTCACGGCCGTGTCCGATTCCTGGGTCGTCGAGGGGCCCAACTTCGGTAGCGGGCGCGTCGTGCGGCTGACCGCACCGAAGGTGGGACTCGCGTGGGATCGCCCGACGAACGTCTACTCCCCGGGAGCGATCCGCTTCGTGCTGGAGCAGAAATACGGCTATCCGGTCGTGCCGATCCGGATGCGTACGCTGGCCGGTAGCACGCCGCTCGACGAATTCGATGTGCTGATCCTGCCGGACACCTGGGGCGACCGTGCCTATGCGCGGGCCCTCGGGAACGGTGGCACCGACAAGATTGCCGGTTGGGTGGAGCGGGGTGGCGTTCTCGTCACCGTTGGCGGTGGCACCACGTGGGCGGCGAGCGAGGATGTCGATCTGCTGTCCTTCCGCCTCGAGGACCAACCCGGCGCGGAGAAGGAGGAAGACGACGCCGAGCCAAACCGGATCCCGGGCACCGAGATCGAGTCTCCCGAAGCCTACGCGGCGTCGATCGTGCCGAAGCGCGAGGCGCCCGATTCGGTCTCTGGCGTGCTGGTGAAGGCCGAACTGGACCCCGAGCACTGGCTCTCAGCCGGCGCGGCGTCGACCTTGAACGTGCTTATCCGTGGTGACCGGATCTTCCGTCCCATGCGGCTCGACGAGGGCGAGAACGTGGCGCGTTTCGCCGGCGCTGACGAACTGCTCGTCAGTGGCTATCTGTGGGAGGAAAACCGTCGTCAGCTGGCGTACAAGCCGTTCGTGGTGACCGAGGAGATCGGCCGCGGTCTCGTGATCGGCTTCACCCATGATCCGTCGGTCCGCGCCTACCTCGACGGCCTGGAGCCCCTGTTTGTGAACGCGGTGCTGCGGGCGCCGGCCTACACCGCTCGGCTCCGCTAGCGAGGCTTGCCCGCAAGCCCCCGCGGGTCAGACCGCGGGCTGGTCCAGAATGACGGCTCGCTCGAGGGTCGGGACGTGCGCCCAGTGCCAGGGTTCATGCGCGAGGCCGTGGACATTGCCCGCCGAATACGACTCGCGGAAGCCGTGACCGGCGGCGTGGGCCGTCAGCCAGGCGTACGCGTCAGTGTCGGCAAAGTCGGCCTCGAGCACGGCGGCGCCGGGGGTCGTCAGGTCGAGTGCCGCGCCCGTATGGTGTTCGCTGTAGCCCGGCAGGGCCGACACGGCGGTGATCTTCGCGAGGGTCTGACCGGCCTCCCGTTTGCGCTGGACGATCGCGAGCTGGCGGTCGAAGCCGCGGAAGGCGGAGACCACCTGCAGCGTGACATCGTCAGCGGCCGCCGCGTCCTGCATCGCATGCCAGGCCGCGGCCGCGGCCGCGGCAAGGTACTGCGTGCGGCCATAGGCGTCGGCGCCGATCGACCGTAGCGGGACGCACTCGGCGTACAGGGGCAGGCCGAGCACGCTTCCGTAGTCGCCGGGCGCACCCAGCTCGAGAACCACCATATGCGCTCGCTGGCGATAGCGGCGCAGGCGTGCCAGGCGCAGGTCACGCAGCCGTTCGATGGTCCGCGGGGTGTGCAGCCACGCGTGACCGTCGCGCTGGAGGCCGAACTCTCGGCAGAATGCGCGCGCCGCCGGGTGGTCGACGTCCACGACGGCCAGCGGCTCGGCCCGCACGAGCAGCGCCTCGAGCCACGCCGCCATCGCTTCGGTTCCGCGACCGCGTCGCTGATGGCTCGGCCATACCTCGATCCGGGTGCGCCCGTGCCGCCGGGCGACGGCGCCGGCAATCTTCCCACTCGAGCGGACTTCGATCACCCGGAGGTCGTCGTGTTCGCGCATCGCGTCGGAAACCGGATCTGCGTCCGTCGCATGGCGGAGCAGGAGGTCTGGCAGCACCAGCAGATCCGGAAAGTCGTTCACCGCATCTCTGCCTGCAGCTCGACCAGCGGCGCCGGCGTGCCTTCACTGGTGACCAGCAGCGTCGAGCCGTCAGCGGAGAAGGCGGTCCCCTCGGCCTGGCGCAGCGTCGGTAGTTCGATCAGCCATGGGTCCAGAGCCAGCGCTTCGGCCCAGGTCTTGCCCTCGCGCCGCGGAAACCAGTAGGCATCGCCGTAGGTGAGCACGGCGACGCCGGTTCGATCCGGATGCATGCTGGCGTCGGTGGGTTGGCCGCGGTACTGGCCCAGGCGCGGATCTTCGGCGAGGTCCGCGTCGGTTGGGCGGGGGATCCGGGACACGACGCCTTCGCGACGGGCGGTAGCCACGCCCCGCGCTTTGGGCTCGAGCGGCACGGACCAGAGGACCGCCGGGTACTTGCGCTTGGTCAGCAGGTAGACCCGGCGTTCGACCGGATCGACGAAAAGCGACTCTACGTCGGTCGCCCCCGTGGGCAGGCGCAGGCGGAGCCGCCACGCGATGGTCAGCGTGTCCACCGGCAACGTGACCGGCTCCTCGACGATGTAGAGCGTCGTCTCCTCGCGCACGCCCTGGTTGTCCCCGACGTCACCGACGATCAGGTAAGGCCGGCCGTCGAGCTCGAAGGTATCCAGCGCCTCCCAGTCGACGTTCTTGGTCACACCATCGATCGTTGCACGCGCCAGCGTTGCGCCGCTGCGATCCACGGCGAACAGGGCGGGGGCGTTACCGCTGTCGTTGATCAGCCAGTACCGGTCCGGTGCCACCAGTGAGGCCGCGAGGCCACTGGCTTCGCTGATCTCCGGATTCTCCAGGGACGCGATGGTTCGCGGCGGCCCGTACCCGGCGAGGTCGAGTTCGACGGCGGGCAGCAGCAGCCCTAGGGCGAGGATTGCAGCGATCATTCGGGCAGTGCCTCGATGGAGACGATCTCGAAGTTGCCGAGCGTGTTGACACCGTCGTAGAAGTTCCAGGGGTCTCCGTCGCCGAAGCTCAGCGCGAGGTGGCCGGCGTCGAAGCCGTAGAGCGCGGCATCGAAGCTCACCCAGCGACCGTCGATCAGCGCCTGGGTCCAGGCGTGGGGCACGAAGACGTTGCGCGCGCCCAGCCAGTTCTCGACGTAGGCGAGGCCGGTAGCGACCCGGGTCGGGATGCCCGCGGAGCGGCCCAGCGCGGCAAGGAGCAGGGCGTGTTCGGTGCAGTCGCCGCTGCGACTTCTGGCCGTTTCCAGCGCGGTGGCGTAGCCGACGGACAGGTTCTTGTCGGACACGTAGTCCCGCACGAAGGCCTCGAGCCGGTGCATGGTCTCCACAGGATCATCCGTGACGCCGCCCGCCTGGGCGAGGAGCGCCATGACCTCCGGCGCCTGGCTCTGGAGCCACCGGGTCTGGCCGAGATACGGTGATGCCTCGGGTATCGTGGCGGGACGTCGGGTCGTGCCGGGATCCACACGCACGCGGAAGGTCCCATCATCGAGTGCCTGTGCGGCCTGCTCTGATCCCGTCGGAAAATGGATCGCGATTTCTCCGGTCGGCCGCAGGATGTACTCCAGCCCATCGTCGAGCATCCGCTCCGACAGGGACCGGGGTGCGCTGGCAAAGGCCTGGGTGAAGAACTCGGCCGGCTGCGCCTCGGCCAGCGCGCAGTCCTCGGGGCAGGCGATCGTCTCGAGCGTCATGCCCATGATGCTGAATTCCATCTTCTTCGCGGACAGGTCCTCGTCGACCCAGCCGACGACCGTGGTCGTGGTGGTGCCGAGGTCCATGACCTGCTCCGTCCGGGTCAGATCCATCTCCACCCCGAAAAGATCCACCCGCTCCGGTCCGACGACCCGAACTTCCACGTCGGCGGCCTGCAGCGAGCTGGCGATGAACGCGGAGGTCGTGAAGGTCGTGCCGGGCTCCAGGCCGTGGGCGAGCGTTGCCAACCGCAGGCCCTCGGGGAGCAGTGCGCCGGCGGGCCAGGTGAACTCCTGGGTCTGTTCGCTACCGCCACTGATCGTACGAACCGTCGCGTTGCCCTCGGTATCGACTTCGCCCTCGACACGCATGCTCCCGCCGGCGATTTCCTGCACGGACGAGAAGGACAGCGGCCGTCCCTCGCGCGTCTCGACGGTTCGGTCCACGGTGGTGAGCTCGATGGCGACGCCGCTGCGCCGCAGCGCGATATGGACGGTCTCCTCGTGTTCGACGCGGTCCTCATGGACGGTGCGTACCGATTTCAGCCAGCCCGTCTTCTGGCCCTCGAGCATCAGGGCCATCCATTCGGTCTCGCTGGTGGGTGTGGCTGCGGCGCCGAGCCAGCAGAGGCAGAGCGCCAGCGTCAGGCATGGCCTCGAGTATCGCAAAGCGTCGTTCCTTCGTTTCTTGTTATTCCTGCGAGCGCGGATTATAGGACGCTCCCGCCGCCATAGCACTGCCGCGCGGCGCGCAGCCGACGTCAATCCACACGAGCCGGTGGTCGGAAGCGTCGATCCAGGCTGCTCCCGGCGCCTCGGCGTCCGGCCAGAAGACGCCGGCGCCCAGGACGTCCAGGTTCGTCGAGGGCAGAACGTAGTCCACGCGCAGGTTGCCGGCCTGGCCGTCGCCGAAGTCCGCGGTGTCCGTGGCCGCCTGAGAGCGGTGGGTCCTATTGACGCCACCGTCGGCGAGGGCCTTCTCAACCGCCCCCGCGGAGCGTGGTGCGGGCGTTGCGCGGATCCGAGGGTGATCGAGGAGCGCCCCGGCCGGCTGCCCGGTGCTGGCGCCATCGAGGGGATCCGCGTTGAGGTCACCAGCGATGATGAAGGCAGAATCCCCGGCCAGGCCACCCACGCGTTCCTGGTCATCCCGAAACGGCTCCCCATCGATGTAGTACCGCCAGAACCGGATCTCATCCGCGTTGCGAAGGCCATTGCGGTCCTCCGGACCGTCGAAGACGGGCGGCGTTGGGTGGGA
>JBCCZC010000093.1:0-15708 GCA_039188505.1 Pseudomonadota bacterium
CAGCGAGGACGGTGACGTCGTCGTGGAGAATGACGGCGTCCAGATGCTTGTCGACCCCATGAGCTTCCAGTACCTCATCGGCGCCGAGGTTGATTACACCGAAAGTCTCCAAGGCGCCCAGTTCGTGATCCGCAATCCGAACGCCGCGACCACCTGCGGCTGCGGGTCCTCCTTCTCGATCTGACCGCCGTGGCGCCGCGCCGCTACTTCACATCGCCGGAGCTCGATCGGGCGGCTGCGGTTCGCAGCGAGCCGGAGGTCCTGGAACGGCACCTCGCGGACCGCTCGAGCCGGGGGCTCGTCCTCTGCGGCGGCCGCGTGGGCCTCGTCACCGGCGATCCCGACCGCGCGCTCGGCTGGCTCTCGACCGGTGTGCTCGCTGGTCTCGCGGAGCCGGTGTTCCTCGGCATGGCCGGGGCATCGGCGCGCTTCTCCTTCAGCGTCAGCGAGGAAGACGGCGCGAGGCTCGCGAGCACCCACGGCCTCGAGTTCCGCAGCCTCCGCAGCGTCGCCGCGCTCCTCGACACCGATAGCGCGGGCCTCGGTGCCTATGCCCAGGCGATGGATCTCTGGCAGCGCGCGCATCGCTTCTGCGGCAAGTGCGGTGGCCGCAATCGTCCCGACCAGGCCGGCTTCCGGATGGTGTGCGAAGACTGCGGGAACCAGCAGTTTCCGCGCCTCGACCCCGCGATCATCGTGAGCGTTGTGCACGGCGACAAGCTGCTGCTCGGACGTCAGCCCAGCTGGCCGAAGAACCGCTTCTCCGTGCTCGCCGGTTTCGTGGAGCCTGGCGAAACGCTGGAATCAGCGGTTCGTCGCGAGGTGTTGGAAGAGTCCGGCGTTGTCGTCGGACACGTGGACTACTGCGGCTCCCAGCCTTGGCCGTTCCCCGCATCGCTGATGGTGGGCTTTCGGGCAACGGCGCTCGACCCGAAGATCGAACGGGGAGACGAGCTCGAGGAGGTCCGCTGGTTCGCCCCCGCTGAGGCCCTCGAAGCGATGGCAGCCGGCACGCTGCGCCTGCCCCCGGCGCTCAGCATCTCGCGTTTTCTCGCGGACCAGTGGCTCGATGAAGTCTGCGACGCTGACCCAGCCCTGGCCAAGGAACGGTCAGCCCTGGACGAGGTGGTCTGGTGACCCTCCTGATCGTCGCCATCGTGTTCCTGATCGTGCACTATCTGCGGCCGAGCTGGCCGCGACTGCGGCAGGGGCTCTACGATGCGTTCTTCCGGACGAGCCATGCGCTGCTGGCACGGGTGGGGCTCGAAGGTGCCGCGGGATTCGTGCTCCTTGTCGCGATCGTCGTTGCGGCTGTCGCCTGGCTGCAGGTCGAGCTGGCGCAGCTGGCGGTGACCTGGCCCTGGTTCCTCTTCTCGCTGGCGGCCCTGCTCCTCGCCTGGGGCGGTCGCGACCTCGACGACGACGTCGAGACGTTTCTCGAGGCCACCTCCGACCAGGATGCCCGCGCGGCGGCTGCCGTGCTGCTGCACTCCTACGAGCCATCGACGCCGGGCCCGGAGCAGGTCATCCGCGGGGTCTTCTATCAGGCCCTGGTCCGCTGGTTCGGTGTTCTCTTCTGGTTCATGGTCTTCGGCGCCGCCGGGGCGGTCGCGTTCCGCCTGCCGCACGCATTGCTGTCGAGCGCCTGGCTGCGCGAACGCTCGGCACCGGACCAGTTCCGACTGCTCCGGCGCCTGACCCGGGCGATCGACTACCCGCCGGCGCTGCTCAGCGTGCTCGCGCTGGCGCTCATCGGCAACTTCGATGCCGTCGCCGGCGCCTGGCGCGCCCACCGGGAGGAGCGTGGGCGCCGGATCGTTCTCGATCCGGAGCTGTTGCCGTATATCGGCCTGCGGCTCGTCGGTGCTTCGGGCCCCGCGGACGAGGCGTTCGAGGATGCCTATGCCGGCTCGAGAGCCCCGGTCGCGGCCGCGATGAGCCTGCTCTGGCGGGCCCTGATCGCCTGGCTGACGGTCATCGCTCTGCTCATCATCGCGGGGCTTGCGAGCTGAGTCTCGTGCCCGCATTGAATTCGTATGCAACAAGCGTTATGTTGCCCGGCCTTTCTTTGCGTTGACGGCCGTACGCCACGAGGTAATTACATGTCCACGAGCTGCCAGGTCCTCGGCGACTGGGTCGCCGAAGTCACTGCCCTCACGGAAGCGGATCGGGTCCACTGGTGCGACGGGTCCGACGCTGAAAACCAGGCCCTCCTCGACGCTATGCTGGCGGATGGAACGCTGGTAACGCTCAACGAGGGCACGCATCCCGACTGCTTTCTTCACCGCTCGGATCCGGACGATGTCGCCCGGGTGGAGCATCTCACCTTCGTTTGTACGACGAGCGAGGCGGACGCGGGCCCGAACAACAACTGGATGGCCCCGGACGAGGCCCGAGCGAAGATGCTCGACCTGTTCCGCGGCTGCATGCGTGGGCGCACCCTTTATGTCGTGCCCTACTGCATGGGGCCCGTCGACTCTCCGCTGGCGCGCTGCGGCGTCGAAATCACCGACAGCCCTTACGTCGTGGCGAATATGCGCATGATGACCCGCATGGGCGCCGCGGCGCTTGCGCGCATCGAGCGGGAAGGGACCTTCGTCAAGGGGCTCCACTCGACCGGTGAACTCGATCCCGAGCGCCGTTTCATCATGCATTTCCCGGAAGACCTCACGATCATGAGCTACGGGTCCGGCTACGGCGGCAACGCGCTGCTGGGCAAGAAATGCCATGCGCTGCGAATCGCCAGCCACCAGGCTCGCCAGGAGGGCTGGCTTGCCGAGCACATGCTGGTCGTGGGCATCGAGAATCCGGCCGGGGAGACGCACTACGTCGCCGCCGCGTTCCCGTCGGCCTGCGGCAAGACGAACCTCGCCATGCTGATTCCGCCGGCCGAGTTCGAGGGCTGGAAGGTCTGGACCGTGGGCGATGACATCTGCTGGATGCACGTCGGCGAGGACGGGCGCCTGTGGGCGATCAACCCGGAAGCCGGCTTCTTCGGCGTCGCACCCGGGACCGGCGCCGACACCAACCCCAACGCCCTCGCGATGCTCAACCAGAACGCGATCTTCACCAACGTCGCAACCACCGCGGACAACCAGCCGTGGTGGGAAGGCAAGGACCAAGAGGAGCCTGCGCTCGACTGGCGCGGCAACGACGTCACCCGCGGAAATGGACCGGCTGCGCACCCGAATGCGCGTTTCACGGTGCCCATTGACCAGTGCCCCAGCTACTCGTCGATGGCCGAAGCGCCGGCGGGCGTGCCGATCTCCGCGATCATCTTCGGCGGTCGCCGGGAGAGCCTCGTGCCGCTGGTCTATGAAGCCAAGGACTGGGAGCACGGCGTCCTGGTGGGTGCCTCAATGGCTTCCGAAACCACCGCCGCGGCCACCGGGGCCGTCGGTATCGTGCGCCGCGATCCGATGGCCATGAAACCCTTCTGCGGCTACAACTTCGCCGACTACTGGTCGCACTGGCTCTCGTTCACCGGTCGCTCCGAGCGGCTGCCGAAGGTCTTCAACGTCAACTGGTTCCGCAAGGATACCGACGGTCGCTTCATGTGGCCTGGCTTCGGCGAAAACCTGCGCGTCCTCGAGTGGATCATCGGTCGCTGCAAGGGCACTGCCGAGGCCGTCGAGACGCCGATCGGCTTCGTGCCGCCGGCGGACGGGATCACCCGTACCGGGATCGACGTCGACGACCAGACGCTCGACGACCTGCTCGCGGTGGACACGGACGCGTGGCACGCGGAGATGACCGCGATCGGTGAGTACCTCGACAGCTTCGGCGAGCGCGTCCCCGCTGCGCTGCGTTCGCGCCTCGCGTCGGTGCAGGGCGACCTTGCCTGAGCGGACGGCAGCCGCGTGACGCGGCTGCCGGTCTTCTACACGGACGAATTCGTCCTGCCGCTGCCCGACGGGCATCGGTTCCCCATGGACAAGTACCGCCGCCTGCGGGAGCGTCTCGCGGGCGGCCATCAGGCCGCGTCTCTCGAGTTCCGCGTGCCCGATCGCGCCAGCCGTCGGGCACTGGAACTGGCGCACGATCCAGCCTACGTGGATGCGGTCATCGACGGCACCCTTGACCCTCGGATCCAGCGCCGAATCGGCTTCCCCTGGTCCGAGGCCATGGTGGAGCGCTCCCGGCGATCCGTCGGCGCGACGATGGCAGCGGCCGCAGCGGCCCTCGAACGGGGGATCGGTGTCAACCTCGCCGGCGGCACGCACCACGCCTTCTACGACTACGGCGGCGGTTTCTGCGTCTTCAACGACACCGTGGTGGCGGCGCGCTGGCTGCTCGACCGCGGGCTCGTCCGGCAGGTGCTCGTCGTCGACCTCGACGTCCACCAGGGCGACGGCACCGCGGCACTCTGCCACGAGGACAATCGGATCTTCACGCTCTCGGTCCACGGCGCGAAGAACTATCCGGCGCGCAAGCTACCGAGCGACCTCGACGTCGCGCTCCCCGATGAGGCCGACGATGACACGTACCTCGAAGCGATGCGCTCCGGCGTCCGGACAGCGTTGGACCGGGCCCGCCCCGATTTTGTCTTCTACCTCGCCGGTGCAGACCCCTATACCGAGGACCGCTATGGCCGCCTGGCCATGTCGAAGGCCGGCCTCGCCAAGCGGGACCGCTGGGTGCTCGAGACGCTCGCGGCCGCGGCACTGCCCACCGCCGTCGCCATGGCCGGGGGTTATGCGCCGGACGTCGACGACATCGTCGACATCCACGAGCGCACCGTGCTGACGGCGCTCGCAAGGGTGAGCGGCCACATTCCGGCAAGCTAAACCTTTCGCGGGGAGTCCGCGTCTGACCTAACATGAGCGCGATGGCAGCCGCGATCCATAGCGACGAAAGCATCGACCGAACGGAACCGACGGAGGCGATGCTCGTCGAACGAGCGAAGGGTGGCGATCGGCGCAGCTTCGAGGCGCTCTATCGGAGCCACGCATCCCGCGTCTATGCCCTCTGCTGGCGCCTGTGCGCCGGCGACGAGGCCCTCGCCGCGGACATGGTGCAGGAGTCGTTCCTGCGAGCGTGGCAGAAGCTCGAGCTGTTTCGCGGCGACGCGGCCTTCGGTACCTGGCTGCATCGGCTGGTGGTCAATTTCGTGCTGAGCGAGAAGCGCAAGCAGATCCGACGGCGAGACCTCGAGCAGCCCCTCGACGAGGTGCAGGAGAACCGCCAGGCGGCGCCGCGGGCGCCGGCTGGCCTGGATCAGGATCTGGAGGCGGTCATCGCGCGGCTGCCGGAGCGTGCCAGGACGGTGCTGATCCTGCACGACGTGGAAGGTTATCAGCACAACGAGATCGCGGCGCTGGCGGACATGGCCGTCGGCACCTCGAAGGCCCAGCTCCACCGGGCCCGGAAACTGCTGCGAGAGTGGTTGGGACATGAACGAAGCTGAATTGAACGCAAGACTGGCGGCGCTGCCGCGGCGCATCGAGCCGCCCGCGGACCTGTGGCCGGGTATCGCGGCCGGCATGGACACGGTCGTCGACCGTCGTCGTCCGGCGGGCGGGCTGGTGCGGCGCTTCGCCCTGGTCGCCACCGTCGCCCTGGCGACAGGTTTCACCCTGTGGATCGGGGCGGGCCTGGCGCCCGACGAGCTGCTTGAGGATGGCGTCCTGCCCCGGACGGGCCAGGTTTACGCCAACAACATCGAGCTCATCTACGCGGGGCCACTGCGGACCCTGGCCAGCGATCGACGGCCGGCGGCTCCGGTGCTTGATACCGGTGCGATCGAGCTCTCGCTGCGTACCCTCGAGGAAGCCGCGGACGAGATCCGAGCCGCCATCGAGGCGAACCCGGAAGCCGTGTACCTCGCCGAACTGCTCGAGAACACGCATCGACAGAGAATCAGAATGCTGCGGGATCTCGCGCTGCTCGGCGTCGACGAGCCCGCAGGAAGGAGAACGTGATGAAAGCCAAGATCACCGGTTGTCTGCTCGCCTGCCTGGTCGCCACTGGCGCCACGGCCGGGGAGTCCATCGATCGTCGCATGGACGCCGATGCAGACACGCTCATCAAGGTGTCCAACGTCAAGGGCGAGATCGTCATCGAAGGGTGGGACCGCGATGAGGTGCACCTCACCGGAGAGATCGGCGAGGGTTCGCGCGATCTCGAGGTTAGCGCCTCCGATCGGCAGGTTCGCATCGAGGTGTCCATCCCACGCAATGCCCGGGCCGTCGAGGACACGATCCTCTACCTGAGCATTCCGGCCGGCGCGAGCGTCGAGGCCGAGGGAGTCAGCGCCAGCATCGAGATCGAGGGCCTGGACAACCGAAGCATTTCGGCCCAGTCCGTCAGCGGCGACATCAGCGTCGAAGCGCGGACCCGGGCGCTGGAGGTCGAAGCCGTCAGCGGCGACATCGAGTTCGAAGGCCGGGCGACCGCGGCCGAGCTCACGACCGTCAGCGGCGATGTCGACGTCGAGGGCATCCGCGGGGCGCTGAGCGTCAACTCGGTGTCGGGCGAGATCCTGGTCCGTGGTGGGGAGCTGCGCAAGGGTCGCTTCGAGAGCGTCTCGGGTGATCTCGAGCTCTTCGCCCGGCTGGCCGACGACACCGACATCGTCGTCGAGAGCCTGAGCGGCGACGTCGACATCGAGCTGCCCGCGTCCCTGTCGGCACGCCTCGAGGCCGAAAGCTACTCGGGCAAGATTCGTAGCGATCGTGGCGAGGTCCGGAAGGCACGGCACGGGTCGCAGCAGAGCCTCGACTTCACCATGGGTGACGGCGACGGCCGGATCCGGATCGAGAGCTTCTCGGGCGACGTCCGCATCGAAACCCGCTGAAGCGGAACCCAGCGAGTCAGCCGCCGGCCGGGAGGAAGTTGAATTCCGAGCGGCCGGTCGCCGTACCGTCGGGCCCGAACCGGTGCTCGACCACCCGGATCTGCGAGCCGACCCAGATCAGCGTCACTGCCCGCGTGCCGTAGCGATCGCCGCGGATGAAGCACGGCGAGAGGAAGCGCTCCATCTCCTCGCCGATGCCCGTATCCGGTAGGTCCTCGTCCGGCGCGGGGGCGTCGTTCATCGCGATCTCGAGCAGGTCCGCCTCCGCGATGGCTCCCCGCGCGATCGTCGCTTCGAGCAGCGCCCGGCTCCGCTGCGTCTTCGGCCAGTCCGCGTCCAGGGCCCCGTTGCTCACCGCGTGAACGCCGGTCGCCGGCCGGCGCACGATCGGCTCCCGGTTCGAGAGCGTCAGGCAGGCGTTCCGATCGGTCAGCAGCAGGTTGAAGCCCGCGTGGCGATCACCCTCGGTCGCGATGCGGGCCTCCAGGGCGGCGTCGCCGAGTTCGAGGGCGGCTAGCGGAAGGACACCGCGGCTCAGCTCGCCCTCCGAGGGTGGCCACTCCCGGTAGTTGGTGACCGCCGCGACGCGACCCGCGCGGTCGAGCGCGAGCCAGGTGCCGCCGGCCTGGAGGTCCCGTCCCGCGAGCACCTCGCGATCGCGCCACCAGGCCATGGCCGCCGCCGGACGGTCGTGAAACTCGTCCCGGTTCGCCACGACCAGCAGGGGATAGTCCGGGTGGCAGTCGCGCGCGAAGACGATCAGGCAGATGGTTCGGCCCCTCCGCTGTCGGGCATGGCATAGCCGAGCGCGTCGCCGAGTTCCCCCAGGCGGTTCGCCGCGGTGCCGACGTGGCTGGCGTAGTGGCGCCAGCGTTCCACGGAGGCGGTGCCGATCGGTGCATCGACCTGGAAGTAGCTTGCGGTGCGGGCCGCCGGGGCCCGGTGCCGCTCCGCCAGCATGGTGTCAGCCCGGTCCTCATCCTCGCCCAGAAACTGAAGGACCCCGGCGACGGTAGCCCGGGGCCGCGAGACCAGCTCCTCGTAACGGACGAGGTGCGCCCCTGCGGTGCCGGCCCAGGTGGGCCAGGGCGTCATCAGCGTCTCGTAGGCGACCACCGCGTCGTCGAAGGTCGTGAGGCGCTGGGTCAGCCAGTTGGGGCGGAACTCCTGCATCGCACAGCTGATGCACACGTCCAGCGGGTGGCGCAGCATCATGATGATCGGGGCGTCTGGCCAGAGCTGGCGGATCAGCGGTACGTGGAGGATATTCGCGGGCATCCGGTCGAGCCAGCGCCCCTCGGCTGCAGGGAAGCGCTCCCGCGCGGCGGCCTCGTAGCGCTGCCGTAGCGCCGGCGCCTGTTGCGGGTCGAGCGGGCTCGACGGCCAGCCAGGAACGGCCCGTGCTACGTGATCGAGCGGGGATCGCTCCTCCATCTCCGCAATCCCGGGGTGGGCCCCGAGGACTCGCCCAAGGAGCGTGGTCCCCGAGCGGGGGAAGCCGACGAGGAAGACCGGCGCCGAGTCGCCGCCGGGTGGCAGCGACGCGGCCTCCTCGAGGCGCGTCAGTCCGTGCGCCGCGTAGCCGGCGAGCCAGCCGTCGTGCTCCGTCTGCACGGCGGGGCGCGTGACGAGGGGCGCGCGCGCCTCGAGGCTGTTCCAGGCTTCGTCGTAGCGCTCAAGGGCGTCCAGCGACAGGGCGCGCTCGCGGAGGCGGCGGGCCTCGAGCACGGGGTCGTCGAAGCCGGCCCCCGCCAGGCGCCCGAGCGCGGTCTCGAAATCGTCCTCGCGGCGGCGGATCCGGGCGTCCATCAGCAGCAGCAGCGGGTGCTCTGCCGGCGCGTCCCCCAGCACCTCGCGGGCCTCGGTGATCCGGTTCCCTTCCTCGAGTAGCGCCGAGAGATCATGGCGCGCCGCCACGAAGTCCGGAACTGCGGCCAGCGTCTCGCGCAGCAGCGCCTCGGCATCGACCGGCCGCTCCAGTTCGCGCAGGACATTGGCCAGCCGCACCTGCACTTCGGGTTGCTCCGGACAGCGCGCGAGGGAGTCGCGCCAGGCGGTTTCGGCGGCACCGAGCGCGCCCTGGAGCTCGCGAACCGCGCCCAGGTTGTTGCGCGGCGGCACGCCGGCAGGATCGGCAGCGATCGCCTGTTCGAAGCTCGCGGCGGCCGCGTCCAGGGCGCCAGCGGCTTGCCGGACGAGGCCGAGCTCATTGAGCAGCGGCGCCGCGTTCGGCGACCGCGTCAGCCCTCGCTCGAGGAGCGTTACTGCGCTGTCCGTGTCCCCCGCGACGCGCATTACGGTCGCGCACTGCAGCAGCGCACGCGGATCGGAGACCCCGGGAACGATGGGGCCCAGCAGCCGCTGTGCCTCATCGCTTTCGCCAGCGTGCGCGAGGCACAGAGCGAGGTTGATGCTGAGCACGGGATCCCGGGGGCGCTGGTCCAGCGCCCGACGGTAGGGCTTGATCGCCGCTCGCTCGCGGCCGGTCTGCCGGAGCACGTCACCGAGGCCGACCAGGGCGCCGAGGTTCCTCGGCTCGAGCTTCAGCGCCTGACGAAACTGGTGTTCGGCCCGAACGAGGTCGCCCGCGCTCGCCAGAAGCTGACCGCCGACGGTGTGCCAGAGGGGGCGCTCGCGACGTTTCGGCTTGCCGCCGCGCCAGCGCGCAAGGGCCTCGTCAGTCCGCCCGGCTTGGGCCAACGAATGCAGGGCTCGAAAGTCGATCATCGCGCGCGCGGCGGCTCCGCTTTGCGGGGTGGAGGCGCATGGTACCGCGTTCGGGCCGAGCTCGCGGCGGCGGGTGTCGTCGCCCCCGCCGTTTGCAGGCTGACGGCGACCGCGGACGGTTCCTTGCAGGGGATGACGTCGTCGCTATACTGCGCGCCCATGCGCATCATTGCTCTCCTTATATATACGCTGACGACGAGTTCGGCCGCCGCCGCGCTGTTCGATGACGTGGCCGCTTCTGCAGGCGTCGACTTCCGCCACTTCAACGGCATGGCCGGGGACACCCATTTTCCCGAGATGATGGGCGCTGGTGTCGCCGTCTTCGACTACGACGGTGACGGCGACCTCGACCTGTACTTCTCCCAGGGCGTCATGCTCGGCCCCGAGCGGACGCTCACAGATGCCGTCTACCCGCCCGCGCACCCGGTGCCGCTCACGGACCGCCTCTATCGCAATGACATCGAGCGCGGTGAGCCCGGGTCGCTGCGCTTCACCGACGTGACCGCCGCCGCGGGGCTCGGGAGCACCAGTCACTACGGCATGGGGGTGTCCGTCGGGGACATCGACAACGATGGCCATCCGGACCTCTACCTGAGCAACTTCGGGTCGAACCGGCTCCTGCGCAACCGGGGGGACGGCTCCTTCGAGGACATCACCGAGAAGGCGGGCGTCGACGACCCCCGCTGGTCCGTCATCGCCGTGTTCTTCGACTACGACAAGGACGGCTTCCTCGACCTGTACGTCGTGAACTACGTGAACTTCTCATTCGCCACGGCCAAGACCTGCCGCTCGAGCTACGACGCACCGGACTACTGCTCGCCGCAGTCCTACGAGCCGATGTCGGACCGCATGTTCCGCAACCGCGGCGACGGCACCTTCGTCGACGTGACTGACCGGCTCGGCATCGCGGCGGCCGAGGGCCCGGGCCTGGGCGCGGTGGCCGGTGACTTCGACGGTGACGGCTGGACCGACCTCTATGTCGCCAACGACGGCGCTGCCAACTTCCTCTGGCTGAATCAGCGCGGTGAGCGCTTCCGCGACGACGCCCTGCTCGCCGGCGTGGCCGTGAACATGGCGGGCTCGCCGGAGGCCAGCATGGGCGTCGACGCGGCGGACTTCGACGGTGACGGTGACCTCGATCTCTTCATGACGCACCTCGACCGGCAGACGAACACGCTCTACGAGAACGACGGCCAGGGCTGGTTCACGGACCGCACGTCCATGTCCGTGCTCGGCAAGACGAGCTTCCCCTACACCGGCTTCGGCACGCTCTGGTTCGACTACGACAACGATGGTTGGCTGGACCTCATGTCCGCCAACGGGGCCGTCGTGAAGATCGAAGCCCAGGATCGGTCCGGGGACCCCCTGCCGCTGCGGCAGGCCAACCAGCTCTGGCGCAATACCGGTGGCGGGCGCTACGAGGATGTGAGCGAGGCCGCGGGGCGGGCCTTCGCCGCGCCCACCGTGAGCCGCGGTGCGGCGTTCGGCGATCTCGACAACGACGGTGACACCGACATCGTGGTCACCAACAACGCCGGTGCGCCGCAGGTTCTGCTGAACCGGGCCGGGGAGAAGCAGGGTTGGATCGGCGTGCGGGTCCGCTCGGCCGCGGATGGCCCGGACATCCTCGGCGCGACGGTCGAGGCCGACCTCGACGATCGGCACCTGGTGCGCCGCGTGCGGACGGACGGGAGCTACGTTTCCGCCAACGATCCGCGGGTCATCATCGGCCTGGGCGCGCAGGGCCGTGAATCCGTTACGCTGACCGTCAAGGTGCCCGGCGGCGGCGAACGACGATTCGAGGGCCTGGCGCCCGGCCGCTACCATGAGCTGACCCTGGAGGCGCAACCATGAACCGTCTGCTGGCTCGCCTGCTGCTGGTCTGTTCGCTGCCGCTGGCCGCGCCGCCGGTCAGCGCCCGGGTCGCTATCGATCATCCTGACCCCGCCGCGTTCTCGGCCGGCGTCGGTGAGCGGCTCGGTGAGGCCCGCACGGCCTTCGATGCCCGGGTCGAGGCCGGCGGCGCCACCGGGGCGGACTACGGTCAGCTGGGCATGGTCTACCAGGCGCACGACCAGGAGATCCCGGCCGGGCAGGCGTATCGCAACGCCGTCGAGCTGGCGCCGGCGGATGCCCGCTGGCCCTACTACCTTGGCATGATCGAGGCCGGTGCCGGCAATTTCGCGGCTGCGGCAGCGCTCTTCGGCGACAGCGTTGCGCGGAATCCCGAGTACGTGCCCGCGAAGATCCGGCAGGCGCGAGCGCAGGTCGAGGCGGGCGAGTTGGAGTCGGCGCGGGTGCTCCTGGAGGAGCTGGTCGAGGCCTTTCCCCGCGCCGCGGTCGTGCATGCCGATCTCGGCCTGCTGGCCGCAAGTGACGGCCGCCCGGAGGAGGCGGTGGTCCGGCTCGAAGAGGCGCTGCAGCTGCAGCCGGGCGCGTCGAAGCTGCACTATCCGCTGGCGCTCGCCTATCGGGCGCTCGGCGATGTCGAGAAGGCGCGCTCGCATCTCGAGCAGCAGGGGGCCCAGGAAGTGGTCTTCGACGACCCCTTGCTCAACCGCATGCGGTCGCTGTCGGGCAGTTTCGCCTACTTCATGAGCCTGGGGCTCGCGGCCGCGCGCGAACGGAACTTCGAGGTTGCGCGGGACTTCATGCTGCAGGCGGTCGCTGCCGATCCGGCGCGCGCCGAGCCGCGCGTGAACCTCGCGCGCATGTACGAGGCGCTCGGCAACTCGCAGCGGGGCATCGAGGAACTCGACGGCGTGCTTGCGGACCATCCCGGGAATCCGCTTGCCCACTTCAACCGCGGCGCGATGTATGAGGTCATCGGTGAGGAGTCGCGCGCGGCCACAGACTATCGGGCGGCCATCGCGGCGCAGGTGGACATGTTCGATGCCCATCTCATGCTGGCGAGTAACCGCATGCGCGCCAAGGACTGGTCCGAGGCCGCCCGAGGCTATCGCAAGGCGCTGGAGCTGCGGCCCGGTCGGGCGGAACTCCTCCTGTATCAGGCGACCGCGCTGCAGGCGGCCGGGCGCTGCCAGGAGGCCGTCGGCGTCCTGCTGGAACTCGTGCGGCGCCTCCCCGAGGAGTTCGCGACTCTCATTGCCTACGCGCGCGTCGCCGCGACCTGTCCGGAAGCCAGCGACGAGGATCGCGGCAATGCGCTCAACGCGGCGCGCAACATGTACCGGCTCGATCCCTCCTTCGAGGTGACGGCCACGCTAGCCATGGCCGAGGCGGCCGTTGGCAACTTCGAGGCGGCCCTGGATTTCAACGCCCAGGCCGGATTCATGGCCGCGCGGGAGGGCATCGACAACGCCATCGAGCTCCTGCGGGAGAACGGTCAGCGCTTCGAGGCCGGCGAGCCGGCCGCGGTACCCTGGGGGCCTGCCTTCGGCTACCTCAATCCGCGGCCCCTGACCCGCGAGGATCGCCAGTGAGCGACCTGCGCTTCGACGATCAGCTCGAGAATCACTATCCGCTGCTCGTCATGCAGCGTCAGTTCAGCGGCGTGGAGAGCCTCAACGCCGAGCTCCTTGCGCTGGTGCTGGAGCTCGAGGACCGGTACCGCGACAGCCCGGAGAACGCGGTCAAATCGGGAGAGATCTCGACCCAGGGCGGATACCAGACCTCGACACAGATGAACCTGTTCACGCTGGAGCACCCGGCGATCGCCCGTTTCCGCGATGAGCTGGTCCTGCCGACCGCGGGGCGCTATCTGGAAGCTGTGTTCGATCCCGCGGGCGCCGAACGCCTAGATCCCTGGCCCGTGGGGTGGGCGAACGTTCTCGACGAGGGCGATTGGCAGGGGCCGCACTTCCACCCGACGCGTGACAACATCGCCAGCGGCGTCTACTACGTCGAACTGCCGGAGGATCGGCCCAATCCCGAAGGCCGGATCGAATTTCTCAACCCGATCCCCGAGTCGGTCTACCATGGCTACTCCGCGAGCCGGCGACTGCACCCGGCGCCCGGCAAGATGGTGCTCTTCCCGCCCTACTACGTGCACTACGTCCATCCCTTCCGCGGCGGCGCCCGGCGCGCGGTCATCGCCTTTGACATCCTGTCGAAGCGCCCGGGCCTGAACCTGGTCTTCTGATGCATCCGGGATTGCGGGGTGGCATCCCGATCGGGCCCGCGTGACCGAATGTGCGCACTTGCCGGACCGATTCCCGGGGGTGGTGAAGGCGTCTTAACGTGGCCCGGATGGGGCCGGATTGAAAGTTCTATGGAATTCAGTGTGTTGCGAAAAGCGACCGCTCGACGTTTAACTTTCACTTAACGTTTTTCTTCCCTTTCATTTCCGTTGCGCTTAGTGCTACCATCTCGCAACGCCCAAGGAGGGGCGACCTTTTCCCGTGCCCAAGGAAGCAAAAAGAGCACGGAACCCGTTAACTGTTTTCGAGTGCCAATCGAAACAAAACCAGGCTGGGAGAGTCTTTGATGAGAAATCACCGCAATCCTCTCTTTACAGCCGTGAACTGCGCGCTTGCCGCTGGTGTGGCTTCGCTCGGTGTGTCCGGTCTCGCTCTTGCGCAGGACCAGGACGAGGACACGGCTGAACTGGATCGCCTCGAGGTAACCGGCTCGCGCATCAAGCGCGCCGATATCGAGAGTGCATCCCCCGTATTCGTGATTCAGCGGGAAGAGATCGAGCGCACGGGTCTGACCTCCGTGGGCGATCTTCTTCAGGACCTGCCGATCGCAGGCTCCGCGCTGAACACGCAGTTCAACAACGGCGGTAACGGTTCTACGAACCTCGACCTCCGTAACCTTGGCGCCAACCGCCTGCTCGTTCTCCTGAACGGCCGCCGGTTCGTGACCAGCCTCGGCGGCGTCGTCGACCTGAACAACATTCCGGTCGCCGTCATCAAGCGGATCGAGGTGCTGAAGGATGGTGCTTCCGCCGTTTACGGTTCGGACGCCATCTCCGGCGTGGTGAACATCATCACCCGCGACGACTTCGAAGGCCTCCAGGCAAATGCCTACTTCGGCCAGTTCGAAAGCGAGAACGACGGCGAGATCCAGTCCTACGACTTCAGCGTCGGTACGACCTCGGATCGCGGTTCCGTCTTCTTCTCGGCTTCCTACGTCAAGGCTGAGGACGTCTTCGCAGGCGATCGCCGCATCTCCCAGGAGCCGCAATTCGGCACGGGTAACGCCTTCGGTTCCTCCGGTACGCCGCAGGGCCGCTTCGGCGCCGCTTCGCTGGGCAGCTTCGCGCTGACCACCGATCCGGGTGCTCAGGTCTGTAACGGTACGGTCTGTGATCCGAGCGCTTTCCGCCCGGGTGACTTCTCGGCCGGTGCACCGGGCGACGGTGCCGACCGCTTCAACTTCGCTCCCGACAACTACCTGCTCACGCCGCAGAACCGGACGAACATCTTCACCCAGGGTACCTACGACGTCACCGATGACATCCGGATGACCGTCGAGGCCACCTACAACAACCGCGAGTCGGACACGCTGCTGGCCCCGACCCCGCTGTTCCTGGGTCTGTTCGGTTCGAACCTGGCCGCGGAAGTTGGCGTTGGCGCCAACAACCCGTTCAACCCGTTCGGCGTCGAGCTGGCTGCCTCCAGCTGGCTGCTGGGTCGCCGCCTCATCGAGGCTGGCCCGCGGAACTTCACCGAGGAAGTCGACAGCTATCGCTTCGGTTTCGGTCTCGAGGGTAGCTTCGAGGCGTTCGATCGCTACTTCGACTGGGACGTGAACTACGTCTACGGCAAGATCGAAGGCAGCTCGACCGACTTTGGCCTGCTCAACGTCCAGCGCGTCCAGCGCGCTCTGTCCGACGGGTGTGTGACCGATCCGGATTGTGTTCCCCTGAACGTCTTCGGTGGTATCCCGGGTAACACCAACCCGCAGGCCGGTGACGTCGGCACGATCACGCCGGACATGGTCGACTTCATCACCTTCGTGGGCAACGAGTCGGGCGGCAACGAGCTGACCAACTACACCGCCAACCTGACCGGTGAGCTGTTCGAGCTGCCCGCAGGGCCGCTGGCCTTCGCTGCTGGCTACGAGTATCGCCAGACGGAAGGTTTCGACCAGCCGGATGCGCTCGTCGCAGCTGGCATCACCTCGGGCAACGCCCGCCAGCCGACCTCCGGCTCGGTCTCGGTGGACGAGTTCTATATCGAACTCGCGGTTCCCATTCTGGCCGGTGTGACGGGTGCCGA
>JBCCZC010000094.1:0-15572 GCA_039188505.1 Pseudomonadota bacterium
CAACCCGATCCCGTTCTCGTCGAGACGGCCCGAGCTGGTGCTCGCTACGACCGCCCGCCGGTCGGGTCCGAAATTGGACAGCGGGTCCGAGGCACCCTCGGGCCGGCAGAGTTCTTCCAGCGACGGGCGCTGCGCGTCCTGGTCGCGCTGTCCGCGGTGGCTCTCACGTTGATCTGGGTGGCCGGGCTCTTCGAGGAAGACCTCCCGACTCCGGGCCCCGGCCCGTCGGTTGCCGACCGGGCGCCGCGGCCGGCTGCAGCGGTTGGCGGATCGGAGGGAGCAGCCATGGCGCCGGCGGGGCCCACACGAACGGCGGCGGCGCCAGTCCCGGACCTGGAACCGGCGATCGATCCGGCGAGGCCTGATCTCGCAACACGAGACGAGGCGCCCGCGGTCACCGGGCAATTGTCCTCGAGTGAATCGCAGGCCAGGCCGCTCCAGCCCCCGTCGCCGACGACGGCCCTAGAGTCGGATCCGGGTGTTGCCCGAGCCGAAGTCGGCGTCGCCGATGAGCCAGCCGCAGAGCCTCGCCCATCGGACACCGCTGTCGCGCCTGCACCGGTGGCGACGACCACACCGCCGACCCGATCGCCGGCGATCCATGAGCCGACTTCAGCGACCGTTGCCGAGACCGCACCCGCTCGCGCGGAGCCGACGACCGCGGTGGAACCGCCGCCCAGGATCGAGAGGCCTCGGTCCACCGAGCGCGCGGCGAATTCGGAGCCCGTCCAGCGGCCGCCTCCGGGTTCCGCCTGGGCGATCGCGGCGGAGCGGTCACGCGCGCTCGATACCGCCGAAGAGCCTCCGGCGGCAGCGCCGCGCGAGGCCCCGATCCCGACCGGCGAGGCGCCGCTGGACCGCCGGCCCGCGGCGGTGATCGACGTATGTGCAACGGCCAGAGCACGGACGCCGGACTTCGTTCGGCACTACGAGGACGGCACGCTCGATGCCTTCGTCGCCCTCTACGCGGAGGACGCGGTCGAGAACGACGCCCGCGGTATCGACGCCGTTCGGACGATCTACCAGGATTTCTTCGCCCGGACGAGCGACCGTCGCATGGCCCTGACCGTCAACCGGACGACGGTGCTTGGGGGAACCGTCTGCCTCCTCACGATGGACTTCGACACCCGATTTCGGACGTCAGCGGGCGAACAGCTCGCGCAGAGCGGCCGGCTGAAGATGTACGTGGCGGTCGAAGGCGACGAGCCGGCGCGCATCGTCCGCCTCCAGTACTGAGCCGACGAGGAGGCTCGGAGCGAAACCAGCGACGACCTCTCACGGGGACTCGACTTCCGCCACCCGATCATCGCGAGCTAACCTGGCCGGGCAGCTTGAGAGCCGTACGCTCCCGATGCGACCGGCTTGTTCGTCGGCCATTGCCCGACTTACCTGCACCGAACAGGAGCAACCCGTGAGTCAGCGAGTCGTCATCATCACCGGTGCATCTCTCGGCGTGGGCGCGGCGGCCGCGCGAGCCTTCTACGACCAAGGTGACAACCTGGTTCTCATCGCCCGGGGGCGGGAGGCGCTTGAAGCGCTCAGGCAGTCCTTCCCGGATCAGGATCGGGTCCTTTGCCGATCGCTGGATGTTTGCGACCGCGAGGGCTGCGCGGCAATGCTGGTTGCCGTGCGGAAGCGATTCGGCCGCATCGACGTGCTGGTGAACAACGCGGGTTACCACCAGCGCGGCCCCGTGGCCGAAGTCTCCGCCGACGACATGGCGCGCATGGTCGAGGTCAATCTGACCGCGCCGCTGGTGCTGACCCGCATGGCGCTAGAGGACCTCTTGGCGTCGCGCGGCGCCGTGGTCAACGTCGCTTCGCTCGCCGGCCGAACGATCGTGCCCGGCTCTGCGACCTACTCGGCGACGAAGTGGGGCCTGCGCGGCTTCACCTTCGCGCTGGCCGAGGAGCTCCGGACCGCGGGCGTCAAGGTCGCCAGCGTATCGCCAGGTCCGATCGACACCGGTTTCATCATGGACGACATCGACGAGGTCTCCGATCTGACCTTCTCCCAGCCGATCAGCACGGCCGAAGAGGTCGCCGACGCGATCGTGGCGCTCGTCGACAACGATACAACCGACCTGCCCATGCCCGCCGTGAGCGGCTGGCTGACGACGCTGAGCTATCTCGCGCCCTGGCTCGGTCGCAAGCTGCGGCCGCTCCTCGAGCGCCGCGGTCGCCGCACCAAGGAACGTCTCAAGGCGGAGCGCGGACAGGCCTGATTGCAACCCGGCGGCGCCTGGCGATCGTCTTCGTGATACCGGGTCTGCAAGCGTCGCCCGAAGAATCCGGTCCCTGTTCGGGTCTCCCCTGATCAGGAATCGCCCTCCATGCATGCCAGCGTCCAGGAATACTACGGCCGGATCCTCTCCAGCAGCGCGGATCTGAAGACGAGCGCCTGCTGCACCGTCGACAGCGTTCCCGAGCAGATCAAGCCGATGATCGCGCGTGTTCATCCCGACATCCGGGCGCGCTACTACGGTTGTGGCCTGCTCGCGCCCCAGGCGCTCGAGGGTGCGCGCGTGCTCGACCTCGGCTGCGGTACCGGTATGGACTGCTACGTTCTGGCCCAGCTGGTCGGCGAGCACGGCGAGGTTGTCGGGGTCGACATGACGCCGGCGCAGCTCGAGCTTGCCCGCGAGCATCAGGAGTATCACCGGCAGAGCTTCGGCCATGCGCGATCCAACGTCCGGTTTCTCGACGGCTACATCGAGGCGCTCGATGCGCTCGACCTGGACGCCGGCAGCTTCGACGTCATCGTTTCGAACTGCGTGGTCAACCTGTCGCCGGACAAGCCCTCGGTGTTCGCCCAGGCGCGGCGACTGCTCGCAGACGGCGGCGAGTTCTATTTCTCCGATGTCTACGCCGATCGCCGGGTACCGACCGCGGCCCGCGAGGATCAGGAACTCTGGGGCGAGTGCCTTGCCGGTGCGCTGTACTGGAACGATTTCCTGGCCATGGCGCGACGCGCAGGATTTCTGGATCCGCGCCTGGTGACGTCGCGGGAGCTCGAGATCACCGACCCGACCATCGCCGCCAGGCTTGACGGGATCCGATTCTACTCGGCGACCTACCGGCTGTTCGCGCTGCCGGATCTCGAACCGACCTGCGAGGATTACGGCGAGGCCGTGCGCTATCTTGGCACGGTGGCCGGATCGGAGGGCGCCTTCCAGCTCGACCGTGATCACGTCATTGCCACCGGCAGGATCTTTCCGGTCTGCGGTAACACGCGCGAGATGCTTGCGCGCACGCGCTTTGCCGACCACTTCGACTTCTACGGTTCCACCGATCGTCACTTCGGCCCCTTCCCGGGCTGCCGCGCGCCGACCCCCGAGGTCGCGCCGGCGGTCGAGGTTGCCGAGGCGTCCTGCTGCTGAGCCAGCAAGCGCGGTGAGCCTATCGATCGGGCCCCTCCGGCGGCTAGCTGCTATGCTTCGCGACCCGGCGGCCAAGGCCGCGGCTTCAGACATTCGGGACAGCGATGCGAGAGTGTGGGTCGTGCACGGCGTGCTGCAAGGTCACGCGGATCAAGGTGCTGGAAAAGCCGGCGGGCAAGTGGTGTCAGCACTGCAAGCCCGGCGCCGGCTGCACGATCTATGAAAGCCGCCCGGACCCATGTCGGGAATTTGAGTGTCTCTGGCTGGTGGACTCGGCGGGCCTGCTGCCGGAAGAGGCCCGCCCGGACCGCAGCAAGCTGATGTTCGATATCCAGCAGGGAGGTGATTCCGGTCTCCGGCAGTTCGTGCGCGCGTTCGAGCTCGCTCCGGGCGCGGCACAGAAGCCGGCAGGCAGACGCCTCATCGACGCCATCCGCCGCCGCGGGCAGCTGATCGCGACGTTCCCACCGAATCAGACGCCCGGTCTCCTGATCTTCCCCCCCGGCCAGCTCCAGCATGTCCGCGAGCAGGGCCTGCGCGAGGGTGCAATCACCGCTACCCGCGATCCAGACGTCTACCGCTGCACGCACAAATTCTCCGACCCTGACCAGGACTGACGCCTGGCTTGACGCCCGTCATGGCGAAATCCGGCGCTCGGGCGCAAGCTGAAAGCGAGCAGAGTCTGGGCACAGCGGGGCCGCCCCGCAGCATTTGCCCGGCAGGAGGAAGAGGTCATGGCACACAGCGCACTCGAAGCACTGATTCGACAGATCGAGGCGGTCGCCTACGACGACACGCATGTTCCGGCAGTCCGGTGGCAGTCCAGCACCGTAGTCACCATTTCAGGGGCACCGGGCTCTGGTGGAGACGCCATAGCACGAGACGTCGCGGCAGCGCTCGACGTTCCGCTCTACGATCGCGAGATCCTCGAGGAAGTTGCGCGCGCGAGCGGCATCGACCGACGCCTGCTGGAGCGGCTCGACGAGAGTGTCTCTGCGCTGAAGGGCGCCTGGCTGCGTGCGATTCTGACGGGAGAGAACGTCTTCAAGGATTCCTATCGGCGTAACCTCGTCAACGCGATCCTAAGCATCGCTGCCGGCGGCGGCGTCATCATTGGACGCGGCGCGAACCTCGTGCTGGGGGACGAGCAGGCATTCCGGGTCCGGATCGTCGGCTCCGAGGCGTCGAGGGTAGGCCGTATGGCGCGCGATGGTGGTGTGGAACTCGCCAAGGCCAGGTCGCTCGTTACCGTCGAGGACCGCAAGCGCAGCGACTTCATTCGCACCCTCTTCGGACGCGATATCAACGACCCGATCAACTACGATCTCGTGCTCAATTCCGATCGCCTCGACAGGGGCATGATGGTGGAGCTCATTCTCGCGGCGAGCGGCGCTTCGGTCATGCCGCCGATGGCGGAACCGAGCTGAACCGACCGCAGGGCCGGCGTCTTCGGGGCCGACGGAAGCGGCCGGCGACCGCCCTTATCGTGCGACGCCCGCGCGCGGCGCTTCCAGCGCCGAGGTTCGCCCGGAATGATGGACGTGCATCCGGCCTTGTTCGACCCGAAGCACCGAACCCACGGGCGGAAATCGGAACGTGAAGGCGTGCTGCAGCGCCCGGGGACATCGGACGACGACGGCCCACCGGTAGCGACCGGGTCCGTCCAGTGCGACAAAGTCATCCTTGTCAGGGACGACCCACGCGGCCCTGGCCGGCAGCGATTCCGGGCAGGCCACCCCGACGAGGCCACGGCCATCACAGGAGGGCGTGACGGGCGGTGCCGGGTGCGATGCAGTCATCGCCGATCCTCGTGTCTGTGCTCCCATGGCGGCAGTAAGGGGCAGCGCGGCTGAATCCGGGCTGAATTGATCGGAATGCAGAAGGGCGGGGCGTCGCGGGTTAGCGGGATAGCATGCCGCGGAGGCGGATCAGCAGCGAACGAAACCGGAAGCTGCGGCTCGTCCGCTCCCCGCCGCTGCGGATCCGGTAGTCGTTCAACTTGCCTCGGATGATCTCACCGTTCGGCCGGAACGCGTGCGCCGCCGCCATGAAATGGCTGGCTGCCTCAAGATCTCCGCGGTCCTCGAGGTAGAGGGCGAGTTCGCGGCAGAAGTCGGCCTCGGCGCCATGGGCGTCGTCGCGGAGCCGGGCAACGAGGGCGGCGATCGTCTCGCGGTCCGGGGCAGGACCATCCTCGCTCGGGGCAACCCCCAGGCACCGGTAGTAGTGGGGGTTCGGCAGGGAGAGGTTCGGAAATTTCCCGGCCAATTCCGCGAGTAGCCCGTGCAGCTGAGGTGCCTCCCGCTTGACCCAGCGGGCGATCTCGTCGAGCGCGTCGGCGCCGATGTCCTGACCGTGGTAGGGGCGAGGCGGTGTGGCCGCGACGTGGTCCCGGAACGTCGCCAGGCCGTCGAGCGCGTGCCGCTCCAAAAATTCCGTGAGTTGGTCGACGACGCGGCCATTGAGCTCGGCATAGCGCTGCGGCGTCAGTAGCGAGTAGGGGCGCTGGCCGATGTCGCACCGCTGCAGCAGCCGATCGAGCTCCGGACCGAGCCGGCCCAGGGGGAAATGATTGGCGTGGCGCTTGAACTGCAGGGCCTCGAACGTATACGAGGGATTGACGACCTGATCCTCCGCCGGGGCGTCAAGGCCCAGGATCGCGAAGAGATCGGCGAGGATCGTGCCACCCGTGAAGAGCGGTTTCGCGTACGGCCGCAGCACCACGTCTGGCGCCGGGGACGCGTCGAGCAGCCGGCTCACGTAACGCAGCGTCCGGTAATCGAAATCGTCCGGCAGGTGAAAGCGACTGGTCCGGTCGTGGCGTTTCACGCGCTGGTTGTAGCCCGACTCCTCGAGCTCGATCGGGTGCCGGAGGTAGGCGATGAACTCCGCCTCTGGAAAGTGCTCGTGAATTCCCGGAATGCGGCGAAAGAAGAACTCCGAGGACAGGAGCAGGGTGTGGCAGCCGCTCGCCTCGAAGCGCGCGCGCAGAGTGTTCACCTTGTCCTTCGAAACCGTCCAGTTGCCGTCGTCGGTCCGGTCCAGGAGCGCCCCCCGGTTGCCGCTGCTGACGCGATTGCTGTCCATGTCGTGCTTCGGATAGAGCACGCCACGCACCGCCAGGGCCTCGCGCTGATCGTTCAGCACGGCCTGGATCGCGGAGGTGCCGGTCTTTCCGGGACCCGCATGGATGACGATGCGTTTCGGCATGACGCGTCAAGGGGTGCGGCTCTGAGCGGAGCGCGATCTTAGCACGGGTCTCGGCGGCGCCGGCTTGACTTGCTCGAGCGGGCCGCGCAACGTGCGCGGTGGTCAATAGCGGACGCCGGCAATGAAACGAGTCCACATCGTAGGCGCACCGCGCAGCGGAACGACGCTGATGCTCGAGCTCATGCGCACCGGGTTCGGCTTTCGCCAGGTGTTGCGGACGGAAACGCCGTTTCCGGAGCTGCCATCCGCGATGATGGGTGCCGAGACGGTCCTCAGTAAGAAGCCTGGCGATCATGCGTGGTTGGAACACGTCCTGCCGGTCGACGGCAATGCGTGGTTCATCGCGCTGCTTCGCGATCCGCGCGATATGGTGGTCAGCCGCCACGGCGGTGCGCCCGACCGCTACTGGGCGAACCTGCGCCAGTGGCACCGGGCCCACGATCGACTGCGGGCCTGGCGTGATCATTCGCAGCTCAGGATCGTCGGTTATGAGCGGCTGGTCGCGCAGCCGGATGCCGTTCAGGACGAGCTGGCCGAGTGGCTCACCTTTCTCCCTCGGCGCCAACGCTTCTCGGAGTTTCATCGCTTTTCCCGGCCCACCCGCGAATCCCGGTTGGCGATGCACCGTGTCCGGCCGATCGATGACGCGAGCGTGGGCCGCTGGCGCCAGCATCTGCCGCGGCTGGCCGGACAGCTGGCGCAGCACGGCCCGATCTCGAAGGTGCTCATCGAACTGGGCTACGAGGAAGACGATGCCTGGCTGGAGGCGCTGGACGGCGTCGAGCCGGACCTGACGCCTAGCCGTTGGCCGGAGTTCCGTGATTCCAAACCGCAGAACCAGGATGCCCTGCGGTCCTACTATCGCGCCTGCGGCGCCGATCTGGAGAACAGTCCATGACCATCATCCGAGTCGATCGGAGCGGTGAGGTGGCCACGCTCACGCTCGACCGCCCCGAGCAGATGAATGCGCTGGGTCAGGCGGGCGACGGTGAAGCGATCGAGGCGGCCTGTCAGGCCATCAATATGGATCCAGAGATCCGGGTCGCGATCCTCACGGGAGCGGGAAAGGCCTTCTCCGCCGGGGGAGACGTCAAGGCGATGCGCGACCGGACCGGTGCATTCGGCGGTTCAGCGCACACGATTCGCGAGGGTTACCGTCAGAATATCCACCGCCTCGTGCGAGCGCTCTACCGCCTCGAAGTGCCGCTCATCGCGGCGGTCAACGGGCCGGCGATCGGCCTCGGCTGCGACGTTGCCTGCCTGGCCGACGTGCGAATCGCGTCCGACCGGGCGAAGTTCGGCGTGACCTTTCTGAAGCTGGGACTCATTCCCGGCGACGGTGGCGCGTGGTTGCTTCCGCGGATTATCGGCGGAAGTCGGGCGGCCGAACTCCTGTTCACGGGGGACGTGATCGATGCCGTCACGGCTCAGGCCTGGGGGCTCGTCTCGCGCACCATCGGACCAGAAAAGCTGCTGGACGAGGCCATGGCGTTGGCCGAACGCATCGCGGCTCAGCCGCCCCAGGCCCTGCGCGTCGCCAAGACCCTGCTGCGCGAGGGCGCACACTCGAGCTTTGACACCATCATGGAGCTCTCAGCGTCCTCGCAGGCCGTCATGCACCTGACCGACGATCACCAGGAAGGCGTGGCGGCCATCCTGGAGCGGCGCGACCCGACCTTCCACGGGCGCTGAATCAAGGAGCGCTTGAGAGCGATGAACCGGTCGGCCGGCTAACCGGCCAGGCTGCGTTCGATTGCCCGCCGCCAGCCGGCCAGCAGCGATGTCCTGCGGTCGGGCGCCATGTCGGGCGTGAAGCTCGCTTGCCGCGTCCAGGTTGCCGAGAACGCGTCGAAACTGCCGAACACCCCAGCCGCGCGCCCGGCCAGGTAGGCCGCGCCGAGGGCGGTCGTTTCCATGATGCGTGGGCGTTCGATCGGGAGGTCGAGGACGTCGGCCAGGAACTGCACCAGCCAGTCGTTTGCGACCATACCGCCGTCGACCCGAAGGTTCCGGGGGACGACGCCGTCAGCCTCGATGGCGTTTAGCAGATCATGGGTCTGGTAGCAGACGGCCTCGAGGGTCGCGCGAACGATCTCGGCGGGCGTCGTCGCGAAGGTCATGCCGGTGATCGTCGCGCGAGCATCCGGGTTCCACCACGGCGCGCCCAGGCCCGTGAAGGCGGGCACGAGGTAGACACCGCCGGTGTCGGGGAGTCCGGCGGCGATCGTTTCCGTGGCGGACGCGCTGTCGATGACCTTGAGGCCATCCCGGAGCCACTGCACGGCGGCGCCGGCGGTGAAGATCGAGCCCTCGAGGGCATAGGCAACCTCGCCGTCGAGCTGCCAGGCGACGGTGCCCAGCAGACGGTGCGAGGACTCGACGAGCCGCGGCCCCGTAGGGGTCAGCACGAAACAGCCCGTGCCGTAGGTCGCCTTGATCGATCCGGGCTCGAAGCAGCACTGGCCGATGGCGGCGGCCTGCTGATCTCCGGCGATGCCGCGGATCGGAATCGGTCGACCGAGCAGGGTCTCGCACGCTTCACCGAAGTCGCCCGCGCTATCGCGGACCTCCGGGAGGACGGCGTCAGGCACGTCGAAAAGGGCCAGGAGCGCCGAGTCCCACCGGTGTTCGCGCACGTTGTAGAGGCTGGTGCGGCTGGCGTTGGTGGCGTCGGTCGCGTGGACTCGACCCGCTGTCAGGCGCCACAGCAGAAAGCTGTCGATCGTGCCGAAGGCAAGCCGTCCGGCGTTAGCCTGCTCCCGTGCGCCGGGCACATGATCCAGCAGCCAGGCGATCTTGCTCGCCGAGAAGTAGGGATCGAGCAGCAATCCGGTCCGGTGACGCACGTTTTCGGCATGGCCGCCTTGGGCCAGCGCCTCGCAGCGATCGGCGGTTCGGCGATCCTGCCAGACGATCGCATTGGCAATCGGATCGCCCGTCTCGCGATCCCAGACCACGACGGTCTCGCGTTGGTTGGTGATGCCAATGGCCACGACCTCGCCCGTCCGTTCGGCCTCGTTCAGCGCCTGCCGGGTCACCGCGAGAACGCTGGACCAGATCGCCTCGGGATCGTGCTCGACCCAGCCGTCGGCCGGGTAGCTCTGGGGAAACTCCTGCTGGGCGGAGGCGACGATGTTCAGCTGCGGATCCAACACGATCGCGCGACTGCTGGTCGTGCCCTGATCGATCGCGAGCACCAGTGGCTTGGTCATCGTGGTTCCCTCGTTCCTTGGCGAGCCTCGTGATTGTCACAGCCTCGCGACGTCCCGCCAAGCGGACCAGGGCCGCGGTCGGCTGGTACCATCCGGAGCGTGATTCGACCGCACCACATCGTGCTGTTTTCCGGCTTCATGCCGATCCTGGCTGTGCATCTCGCCTGGTGGATGAACCTGCCTTACCTCGCCACCAACGACTGTAATCCCTATGTCACCGGCTGCATGTCGGTCAGCGGCGCCTCGCGCGGGGGCCCCGGTTTGCACCTGTTCCGAGCGCTCGTGCTCCCTTCGGCGTCGCTGCTGGCGCTGTCCTGGATCGCGACGGCGCAGTGGCTGTCGCGCGTCGAGCCGGCGCTTGTTCGGAGCGCCCGTGTCGCCGGTCTACTCGGCTTCATCGGCGCGGTCTTCCTGGTCCTGTACGCGACCTGGCTCGGGACGGATGGACACTGGTATCGGTGGCTGCGGCGGCAGGGTGTGGTGTTCTTCTTCGGACTGACGGGGCTGGCCCAGCTGGTGCTGGCAGCGAAGCTCTGGGGGCGGCGTCAGTGGACGGCCGGTGGGCAGCTCCGGACTGCGATCACGGTGCTCGTGGCCATCGTCTCCTGCCAGTGGCTGATCGGCTTGATCTCCGCCTTCAAGGACGTCTTGGTCAGCGAGGCGATTGCCGACCCGCTGGGTAACGTCCTCGAATGGTCGTTTCTCTGGACCCTCGGGGCCGCGCAGGCAGTGATCGCGGTCATGCTGACCCGGTCGCGTTTCAGCTGGCGCGTGGAACTGGGACGGCCGTGACCCCGGTTTCCTACCGATCGAGGCTTCTCGGTGGCCTGCTGCTGCTCAGCCTCGGCCTCGCTGGCGCGGCTGCCGTACTGCTGTTTCTGGCCTTCGAGGAGAACGAGCGCGAGGAAGCGCAGGCCTGGATGCAGGCGACCGTCGTCCAGGTGGCCGCCCGGATCGATCCCGCGTGGCTCGCCTCGCCGGCCGGCCGGGAAACGTTGACCGGCTACCTGCGCGAGGCCCGTGAAGCCCTGGTCCGGGAGGTGGACAGCGCCCTGGGGCAACCCCTCGTCGAACGCACGATCGCCGACCTGGTGGTGCTCGTCCCGGAGGATCGGGGCGCGACGGGGCGGGTCATCGCGTCTCTCCGCGAGAATCAAGTCGGCCTCCGCCACGACATGGCGCTGCCAGGGAAACGCAGTCTCGGCTGGCGTGAGCTTTCCGTGGAGGACTCGCCGAGCAGCGACGCCAGCGGGGCCTTCGTCCGTGCCTATGTGCCGATCCGGGATTCCAACGGCACCCCGGTGGCCGCGCTGAGGATGGACGCCGCACCCGGCTACTTCGACGAACTCTGGCTCGAAGCTGCAATCGCCGCACTGCTCGTGTTCCTGGTCACCAGCCTGGTCTCCTACGGCCTGACGCGGCGACTCTCGGGTCAACTGGCTCGACCGGTGGAGGCCGTCGTCGCGGGTATGGACGCGGTCGCCCGCGGCGAGCTGGACGTCAAGCTGACCCTTCCGGCCACGATGGACGAGCTCGACGCGCTGACCCGACACTTCAATCGCATGGTGGTCGACCTCCGGGATCGCGAGCGGATGAAGCGAGGGGTGGACGCGGCGGCCGAGGTCCAGCGCCACCTCCTACCGGTGGCCTGCCCGGGGCTCCGGGGCTATGACATCCACGGCGGCGCCCGCTACTGCGACGAGGCGGGCGGCGACTACTTCGATTTCTTCCGACTCGCGGAAGGTCAGCCCGGCGAGCGGCTCGCCCTGATCATCGCCGACGTTGCCGGTCATGGCCTTGGCGCGTCGCTGGTCATGACCTCGGTCCGGGCGATGCTGCAGCAGGGCGTGCGCATGCAGCAGGAGAGCATCTTCGACGTGCTGCAGCGCGTGAACCGGCAATTGCTCCACGACCGCCGGACGGGCACCTTCGTGACGGCTTTTGCCGCGACGATCGACCCGGCGTGCCACCGCTTCGAGTGGCTCAGCGCAGGTCACGATCCCGGTCTGCTGCTCCGCGCTACGGGGGCGGTGGAGCGCCTCGATGCGACCGGTATCCCGCTCGGGGTCCTCGAGAGTGATATTCCGCCCGGCGAGGCCTTCGATCTGGCCCCGGGTGATCTGCTCGTGGTCGGAACCGACGGGCTGTCGCAGGTGCGCAATCCCGCCGGGGAGCCGCTCGGACTGGAACGCATCGCGGCGCTCCTGCGCGCGGACGGCCAGTGCTCGGCCGAGGACACCTGGGAAGCGGTCATGGGACTGGCCCGGGCACACCAGGAAACGGATCTGCAGGAGGACGATATGACGCTGATGGTGGTGCGCCGTGAGAATTGAATTCGGACTGGGCCTGTGTCTATGCCTGGCGCTGCTTGCCGGTGCCGCGGGAGCCGGGGATCACATCGAAGCACGATCCCTGGAGGGCCTCGAGCTGGCCCGGCCCACGCTCGCGCCCGCCACCGCCGATGACTTCGAAGCGAAACTCGCGACCGCGCGGGCGACCTTCGACCGCGAGCCTTCGGCCGACGCGCTGATCTGGGTGGGGCGGCGTACGGCATACCTGGGCCGCTACCGCGAGGCGATCGCAATTTTCACCGAGGGCGTGCGGCGATACCCGGACGACCCGCGCATGCTCCGCCACCGGGGTCACCGGTTTCTGAGCACGCGCCAGCTCGCGCTGGCTGAGCGGGACCTGACGGCTGCGGCCCGCATGGTCTCCGGGCGCCCGGATGAGGTAGAACCGGATGGCCTGCCCAACGCGCGCGGGATCCCGACGAGCACCCTGCACAGCAACGTGTTCTACCACCTCGGTCTGGCCCATCACCTCCTCGGGGAGTACGAAGCGGCAGTCTCCGCCTGGCAAGAGTGCCTGGCGGCGGCGAAGAATCCCGATATGGAGGCCGCGACGCGTTACTGGCTGGTGTTGGGGCTGGACCGGGCAGGGAGGACGCAGGAGGCCGCGGCTGTGATGGCGGCCGTGGATCCCGCCTGGGACATCATCGAGAACCATGCGTACCACCGGCTGCTGCTCCTGTTTCGCGGCGACCTCGAGCTGGCGGAATTTGACGGCAATGGTTCGGCGCTCGACAGCGCCACCGAGAGCTACGGTGTGATTCGCTGGCACGAGCGATCGGGGCGGGCGGAGGAAGCGGCGGCCCTGCGGAATCGCCTGCTTGCCGGCGACCAGTGGGCTGCCTTCGGCTTCATCGCCGCCGAGGCTGACCGCGCCCGGTCAGAGTGACCAGCGGTGGACCGGTCGGTTCGTCGCCTGACGCTCCAGGTACGCCTGCATGAGACTCGCGCCGGTCTGCCCGGTCTTCTCCGACCAGCTGCGCTGCCAGGAGGCCCCGGTCTGGCCGATCTCCAGCCGCGCTGCGATGTGACCGACCCAGCGATCGATATCGCGCGGTTCCAGCGCCATGCGCCGGAGCGCGTCGCCGATGTCGGGCAGGTGATGGGACAGGATTTCCCGCGCCGGATGGCGCCCGCCGTCGATCCAGTCCAGCTCCGCATCGAGGCCGTAGCGGGCAGCGGTAGTGAGATTTCGCTGGGCCGAGACGAAGGGCAAGGACGTCTGGGCGGACTCTCGAGCGCCGCCAGCCACAGGGTCAAACCCCAGGTCAGCACGGCGTTCGCCATGCAGTCTTCCACGGTCGGTCCGGCGGGGATGACGCGATGTTCGATCCGCAGGAGGGGGCGACCGTCGATGACGTCGACGACGGGGCGCACCCAGCGCCAGATCGAGCCGTTGTGGAGTCGGAGATGGCGCAGGTCATCCGGCGGAGCGTCGATGATCGAGGGGAGGAGCGGCGAGTGCTCGCGCAGATTGTCGTCGAAGATGTCCATGAGCGAGTCTTCGGCATAGCGGGAGCCGAGCGAGACCCGGGAGACCTTCTCATCCATGTCGAAAACCTGCTCGAAGACCGGAATCCGGGATTCGTGCCAGATCGGATGGCCAAAGACGTAGGCCGAATTGCAGGTGGCCGCGACCAGCGGGCCGGCAGCGACGATGCCGGCGTTGTAGAGCCGCGCGGATCGGTCCTGGCTCGTCTGCAGATGGACCTGGAACGAGGTCAGCGCGGCCTCGAGCATGACGTTGTCGTGCGTGAGGTCGAGGACTTCGTCACCCTCGATGTGCACATGAATCGGTCGGCCGGACCGGAGCGCGAGGATGCGGTCATTCAGCGCCCAGTAACGCGGGAAGTTGCTGATCTGATCGAGGTGGAGATTGTCGGGTCGGAGGCTGGGTAGCATGCCGATCATGGCCAGCTTCAGGTTGCGGTGGTCGGCATGCCGCGAGGCCTTGCCCCAGGCTTGCTCGAGGTGCTCATGGAGGAAGGAGATGCCGTTGCCCGTAAGCTGGGCCGGCGGACCGTTGAACTCGATGTTGTAGGCGCCGATCTCCGGGACGATGTCCGGATCGCCCAGGGACTCGAGGAAGCTGGCGTTGGTGGGGACCGGGTGTCCTTCCTCGTCGACCAGCCAGGCCTCGAGCTCCAGGCCACCGACGACGTCGCACGGCGCGTGCCGGGTTGCTTCGAAGTGTTCTCGGAGGAGCGCGGTTTCAGCGGCAAGGCGCGACTGAAAACGGGCCTCGTCCTCCGAGGAGAAGACAGTGCTGCGTATGTGCTCGCCCACGCCCCCAGCTCGTTTTGCCTGGAGACCATCCTCGCAGCTGGCCCGCGCGACTGAATTGACACAGATCAGTTACCGCGGCGGATCCCTCACAACGGAGTGACGCGATCCTCGGGCCATGGTCAGTCGGCGCCTTGCGGATCCCCGTGCCAGGACACGGCGCACGGAGCGACAGGAGGCCGATCTTCCGGAGGCGGTCGTATGATCCCCGGATCGCCACGCTTTCCCCCGGCGTCCTCCGCGGCTTTCGTTGGCAGACGCCCGCTCGGTCTGGCACGCTGCATGGGCTGGTGTGCGAGCAGATCTCCTCATTCCCGGTCTGTTGCAGAGAGCATCGCGCAGGAGGCACCGATAGTGCTGGACAAGGAGATCATCCGGAACACGAAGCAGCGCTATACGCGCGAAGAGGCGCGTGAGCTGCTGACGAAGACGTGGCTCGAGCGTCCTCAGGAACAGCGCAATCATCTGGCCGCGGAGCGCTTCGTCCAGCAGGCGGCGCAGGATTTCCAGTTCAAATCCGAGGAGCCGCGCGAGATCCTGATCCGCGGCTGGATCCAGCCCTACACCTTCCGCATCGAACACAAGGACGACGCGCCGTGGTTCCGCTGGCTGAACCGCCCCTGGTTCGAGCGCAGCGTGTGGCCGCTGCGCTTGCTCGGCCTGGGATGGCTCAGCTACTGCATCTATAAGCTGTTCTGGAATCTCGCCGAGGGTCAATTCGCCTTCGGACTCTCCTGGCTGCTGCTGACGGCGCCGGCTGCGCTGCTCCTGTCGGCGATCTGGACGGTGAGCAACAGGAACCGGTAGCCGGCTAGCGCCGGTTCTTCCCCTCGCTGCAGCGCACGGCCTGTTGACCGGCGACCGCCATCTCCCTTCGCCGCATGGGCATGGCGTCGATCGTGGCGTAGAGATCGCAGGCGGCGAGGGGCGCTGATGAACGACGCTTCTCGGAGCCGTCCTTGCCCACGAGAATGACCGCGAATGCCGCTGGTTCGATCTCGAAGCGTTTTCGCAGCCCCCCGGCATCCGCCGGAGCTGCGGACCCCGCCACGGTGACCGTTGCGTTGATGACCTCGATGACCACGAGATCGCGTTCCAGCATGCCCGGATCCTCGGCGAGCACCGGCGCCGCAAAGGGGA
>JBCCZC010000095.1:0-15528 GCA_039188505.1 Pseudomonadota bacterium
GGACTTCAGTCACTACGACCCGGTTCCGCCGCAGATCCAGCAGGCGCTCATGGCCGAGTTCAAGCCGAAAGAGGACGACTGAGAGGCATGAGTCGCGAGTCCGGGGACGGCGCCGAACTGCTGGTCGAGCTGCACGGTGTGGGCAAGTCGTTTCCGGACGCCTGGCGCCGCAATCACCGCACCGGCGGGCTCTGGCGCGCACTGTCGGGGCAGCCTGACGAGCACGCCGTGCCCGTCCTCCGGGACATCGACCTGGAGGTACGGCGCGGCGAGTCGGTCGGTCTGATCGGCGAGAACGGCGCGGGCAAGTCGACGCTGCTGAAGGTGCTGACGGGGGTGCTGCGGCCGAGCCAGGGCAAGGTCCGCACGCACTGCCGCTTCGGCGCCCTCCTCGAACTGGGCGCGGGCTTCCACCCCGAGTACACGGGCCGCGAGAACATTGAACTTTCCGGCGCGCTGATGGGGCTCAGCGCTACCGAGATCGCCCGCGTGACGCCCGAGATCCTCGCCTTCGCCGACATCGGCGACCAGATCGACGAACCCATCAAGCACTACTCGTCGGGCATGGTCGTCCGCCTCGGCTTCGCGGTTCTGAGCGTCACCCGCCCCGAACTGCTCATCACGGACGAAGTGCTGGCTGTTGGCGATGAGTCCTTCCAGCGCAAGTGCCTGCGCTGGATCGACAACTACGTCGCGGACGGCGGCACGCTCATGATCGTTTCCCACAGCATGGATCAGATCCGCCGCCTGTGTCGCCACGCGTACTGGCTCAGGGACGGTCGAATCGAAGCGGCGGGGCCCGCGGGAGAGATCGTCGACCGTTACCTCGAGTACCACGATCGAAAGAACTCGCCGGATGCCAGCACTGAGTTCAGCGCCGGGCTGTACCGGATCGTTTCAATGCGACTCAACGACGGCGAGGACTCAGGCATCGTCCTTGAACCGGGAACGGATCTGCGCATCGGCTTCGAGCTCCATTCCCCGGACGATCGCCCGCCGGTGGTCGCGGTGGGCATCCGGGATCGCCACGCCACCGCCGTCTACGGCACGACCTCGGAGATTGACGCCGCGGTCTGTCGGCGCGTCGCTCCCAACCGCTACGCGGTGGAGATCTGCTTTCCGGCGCCGCCGCTCGACTCGGGCACCTACCGGGTGAGCGGACACGCCATGGATCCCGAGGGCCTGCGGCTTTTCGACACGGTGATTCGCGAATTCGAGATCCCCGGCGAGCAGCGCCAGGAAGGGTTCATCCCCGGCGCGCCAGGCGCGGAAGACGCGGCCTAGGGATCAGCTGGTCCTGCCGCCGCGAGTCGGCGTCAAGCGAAGTCAGCCGGCACGGGCCCCCAGTGCGCTTCGCCCTGGCGCCAGAGCGCCAGCAGGTAATCGCGGTAGAGGGTCACAACGGGATCATCGTCCCGGGCGGCGAGCGCATCCGCCATTTCCTGCGGCGGCGTCAGCCCGTAGATGACATCCAGCAGCTCACCGAACAGTACCGAGAACAGCGGCGGGTAAAGGATCTCCGCCTCGCGCTCGGCCAGGCGAGCCAGGTGTGCGTCCTGCTGCTCCGACGTCGGCGCCTTCGCGGCAACGATCTGGATCCAGGGCGAGTCGGACCAGGTACGAAGGAGGGTCAGCCCGGCTCGCTCGAGATAGAGCGCAAACTCCTCGGGCACGCAGAACTGGTTGCGCGATACGTCCTTGCGGCCGGTCTGGTCGGACCGGTGCCAGTTGTTCACCTCGAACTCCCAGCGGCGCCATCCCATCGGGTGCACCAGATTCCAGGTCTCGAGGTAGACCGCCCCGCCTGGCTTCAGCGCACGCACGAGTTCCTGGGCGTAGAGGTACAGGTCTTCCTTGTCCATGTGGCACAGAACGGCGACCGAGTAGGCCGCGTCGAGGCTTTCGTCCTCGACCATCGGCAGGGCCGTCCGCTGGAGTTCCGACAGCGCTACGCGGTCCTGGTGCTCCGCGAGTCGCTCCTCGGCAACGTCGAGCATGGAGCGGGAGATGTCCACGCCGTGCCAGTGGGCGCACTGGTTCATGAGTTCGCGAGCGATTCGACCAACGCCGCACCCGAGCTCGAGCACGCGCTGGCTCCCGTCGAGGCCAAGCCCCGCGCCGACCTGGCGGGCGGCCCAGCGGCCCGTCATGCGCACCACCGCTTCGCTGGCACTGCCATCGACGCCCGCAAGCGCGCCCTCGGGCGTTGCCGCCTGGTGATTCCAGAAGCTCTGGTAGGTTTCGAATGCCATGACGCTCGCAGGTCCTTGCCGTGTTTGTCGGTCGCTCTGGCGAGTACAGACCACGGGCACGAGCGATCGTTCGCGGAACGGCCGAGCGGGTTTCAGGTTGGGAAGAAATCGCTTCGCGCGAGCGCGCGAAGCGAGGCGGCCGGTCCAAGACCGGCCGCCGGAATGCTCAGCGCTGGCGTGCCTTGAAGCGCGGGTTGCTCTTGCAGATCACGAAGACCTTGCCGCGCCGACGAACCACCTTGCAGTCGCGATGCCGCGTCTTCGCGGACTTGAGCGACGAAAGAACTTTCATGGCGCAATCCTCAAAATGCCGACAACAGCCGTCCATGTTAGCATGCGAAAACCTCCCCGCACAAACCTTGGGCCCGTTTCCGAGGCGACTCAGCGCGGCAGAAACAGACCTGCGCTCGTCGGTCCAGCGAAGTCCGGGAAGAGTGCGGCGACGTTCGCGGTTCCGCGCCGCTGCTGCAGGACGTCCGCCAGCACGGTCCGGAAGTCGGTGGTCACCTCGAGGTCCCCTCGATTGAGCGCGGAATTTTCGAGCCCCGGCCACTCGCCGTGGATCTGACCGCCGTTGACGCCCTGCCCCAGCGCGAACATGACCGACGCGTGGCCGTGGTCGGTTCCGGCGCTGGCGTTCTCGGCAGCGCGGCGACCGAACTCGGTCATCGTGACCACCGTGACCCGCCCCATGTCGGCGCCGAGATCGTCGCGGAAGGCCGCAAGGGAGGCGGCAAAGTCTTCCAGCAGGCCCGGCAGCTCGGCGTTCTCCTGGTCGTGGTGATCCCAGCCGCCAATGTCGACGGTGGCGACCTCCAGGCCGATGTCGGCACGGATCAGGCTTGCCACGGCGGCCAGTTGCTGGCCGAAGGCAGACTGTGGAAAAGCGGCTTCGGTCTCCGCAACGCCACCAAGGGCGTCCTGGAGCACATCGACCGCGGAGAAGACCTGCGAGGCCTGCGCGTCCAGCGCGCTCGCTCCGCCGTAGAGGTCGCCGAGGGTCTTGCGCAGCGGTTCGTAGGCCCGACCGGGGGCGACCAGGTCGAAGCCGTCGATGCTGTCGATGCCGATGGCAGGCGCGCTGCCCTGGAGGGAGAGCGGCAGCGAGTTGCCCACGCCGACGGCGGTGAACGGCTGGACGGACTCCAGAGGCACCCCGGACACGTGGCGATTCAACCAGCCGTCGAAGACGCTGCCCTTGCCGATCGCCCCGCGATCCATGTAATCCTGGGCGTCGAAATGGGAGCGCGTGTCGTCCGGCGAGCCGGCAGCGTGCACGACCGCGAGCTCGCCCGCCTCCCAGGCAGGAAGCAGCGGCGCCAGCGATGGGTGGAAACCGAAGTAGCCGTCGATGTCGATGACGCCACCCGGAGCGCCGGGCTCGGGCACGGCGATCGTCGGCCGCAGGTCACGGTAGCGCCCGTCGGCCCAGGGCGCGACGATGTTCAGGCCGTCGGCGCCCCCGCGCTGGAAGACGACGACCAGCACGTCCCGGCCGGAAGTCGCGCTGTTGCTGCCGAAGGCGAGCTTCGGACCCACGAGCGGCAGGGCCGCGAGGCCACCCAGTTTGATGAAGTCTCTACGATTCATGGTGTCCTCCCGTCCTCAGCGCCGCAGGAAATGTCGTGATCCCATGATCGCCGCCAGCACGCTGCGCGCAGCGGCGTCGACCTCCCGAGGGCTGAGCCTCATCCCGGGCTTGCGCCCGCCGGCCGCAAGCTTCACCAGCGCTACCCATTCCTCGGAGCTCACCGGATGGTGAAGGACCCGTTCCACGAGCGCGTCCACGATCGCGGCCGGCTGGTCCGCGCCGCCGACCATGGCGGCGATGTCCACCGGGAGGAACTGCGCCATGGGCGGAACGCGTCCGCGGCCGTCGGCGGCGAAGGCCGGCGGCGTGCCAAAGCCGACTGCGGAGGCCAGATTCCAGCGTCCGAGCAGTGAGGACGTGGACAGCCAGCTGCCCTCCACGTCGTCGTAGCCCGTGGGTTGCGTCTCGAAGTACGGCAGCTGGCCCATGACCTGGAGCTGGCGAACCAGCACGCCCAGGAAGTCGCCACCGGCCTCGGGATTGATCCGGCGCAGCATGGAGGTCACGAATTCGGCCGGGCGCTTGAATTTCTGCCCCGCGCTGGCCGCAAAGGCCTCGGTGCGGAACAGCGTCCGCAGCATACTCCGGATGTCGCCACCGGTTTCGCGGAAGGTCTCCGCAACGGCGGTGACAGCGGCCGCCGGTGGCTGGTCGCTGATGAAGCGGCGGGCGAGCTTCCCGGCGATGTAGGTCGCCGTCGACGGATGGTCCGCGAGCAGGTTCAGGACCTGCCGGCCATCCTCGATCCCGCGATTCGGCGCGATGTCGGTGCCGAGCACGGACTTGCCGCCGAAATCATGGCTCAGGGGGTCGAAGTAGAAGAGCCCTGGGACCCGCGTGGTGAGGGTCCAGCCCGTGAAGCAGCGAGCCGTTTCCTTGACATCGAATTCCGTGTAGCCACCGTCCACGCCCAGGGTGTGCAGCTCCAGGAGCTCACGGGCATAGTTCTCGTTCGGCCCTTCCGCGGTGTTCGAGTAGTTGTCGAGATAGGAGAGCATCGCCGGGCTGCTGGCGTTGGCGTGGAGCAGGTCGCCGAAGGTCCCCAGCGCATGAGGGCGGATGTGATCGCGGTCGTCGACCGTCTTGAAGTACTGGACCGGACCATCGAACAGGAACACGTTGAAGTGATTCGTCCAGAACTCGACCATCACCTCGTAGAGCTGCCGAGGGCTGAAGGCTTGCCGCAGCACCGTGGCATAGATCAGCTCGAATGCGGCCGTCGGCCCGTCGCTGTCACCGCGGCCCGCGCGGAAGAGACCGTTGTAGTCCATCGCCAGGGTCGGAAAGAACTCCGTCAGGATCTCCTCGAGGCCGCCGTCGTCGATGGCCTCATGGTCGAGCTGATACTCGAGCCAGGCATCGAATCCGGCACCCGAGGCGAGCGCCAGCTCATCCTCCGTGTACCCGAACGTGGTGCGGGCTAGTAGGTTGACGACCGCCGCGTCCGCCTTCGCGCGGACGGCTGCGCCCTTCGCGCCGAACTTTGGCAGGGCGGCGGCTAGGCCTTTGAGGTCGAGCTGCGGTAGCTCGAGGTCCATGCGGGCCTCCATGGCCCGGGGCATCGACTGGCTCATCATCGGGTCTGATCTCCGATCTGGACGCTGTGCTTCCCCCATGGAACGGCTCGGCCGGGATTCGGTTGACACGTCCATCGACGGTTCTGGGATCCAGATCAAGGTCGCGGGTTTCCGCGGCACCTACGCTGGCCTCCGGGTCAGCCTTCCAGGCGCTACTGGGTCGGGAAGCTCCCTGAGGATAGAATATTGACGTAGCCGGTGGAATCGGGACCGAGGAGGCCTGGGAGATGAGAATTCTGTTGCTGGCGGCGCTGCTGGCTTTTGCAGCGACGGCAACCGCCGATGGACACGAGCGGATAGAAGAAGGTGACGTACTGCTCATCGAGAAGATCGAGCGCTCGGCGGGCATGGCCACACCGCGGCTCGGGATGCGCATGGCGCAGGTCGAGGCCGAATTCGGCGAGCCGGTGACGCGTTCGGAGCCCGTTGGAGATCCGCCGATCACCCGGTGGCGCTACGAGAGCTTCACCGTCTACTTCGAAGGCGAGACGGTGCTCCATGCGGTGGTCGACCGGGAAGCGGTCGGCCTGAAACGCCCCAGCTGACGCCGCCTGCTTGACGACGTCGGCGCCGGAGCGCCGCTGGCTGCCCGAGTGGCACGCACAGGACGGGGTCCTGCTCGCGTGGCCGGCAATCCACACCGACTGGGCTGATACGCTCGAGGCCGCCCAGCGCTGCTACCGTCGGCTCATCGATGCCTTTCTGGACCATGCCGATGTCGTGCTCGTGGTTCCCGACGAGGCGACGGCGGATGCGCTGGCCCGGTCGCTTGCCGGGAGCAGGTTTCGCTTCACCCCGGTCACGGCTCCCTACGATGACACCTGGGTTCGCGACTCCGGGCCGCTAACCGTGGCAGACGCGGCGGGCCTGCACTGGCTGGATTTTCGCTTCGACGGCTGGGGCGGCAAGTTCGACGCCACGCGAGACGATCGCCTGACCGCCCACCTCGCGACGCACGAAGCGTTCGCGAAACCGCGCCTCGTCCCCTTCGATTGGGTGCTCGAGGGCGGCGCCGTCGACGGGGATGGCGCGGGGACGGTGCTCACCACGCGATCGGTGGTACGAGCCCGCTATCCCGGCCTCGCTCCGGGCCTCGTGGAGCAGCGCCTCGCCGCGGCGCTCGGCGCCGAGCGGATTCTCGTGATCGAACACGGCGAGATCGAGGGCGACGACACCGACGGCCATATCGACATCCTGGTCCGCTTCGCCAATCGGGAGGCGCTGGTTTTCCAGGGCTGTCGGGATGCGGATGACCCGCACCACGCCGCTCTCCAGGCGATGAGCCAGCAGCTCGAGACGTTCAGCGACGGGTCGGGAGCCCCCTACCGCCTTCACGAGTTGCCCTTCCCGCCGGCCATCCACGACGACGAAGGGCGACGCCTGGGGGCAAGCTACGCCAACTTCCTGATCTTGAACGATGCCGTCTTCGTGCCCACCTATGGCGTCGATACCGACCGCGCAGCGCTGGCGGTGCTGGGCGCCGCATTTCCGCGGCACCGCATCGTTGACGTAGACTGCCGGATTCTTATTACCCAGGGCGGGAGCCTGCATTGCGCGACCATGCAGCTCCCGGCCGGCTGTCTCGCCTGAACCGCTCGCGGCGGACGGCCGCAGCCCAAGGAAGGCAGGCATGAGCACCCAGCGCACCATCGCACTCGTCCAGCATCGCGACCAGGGCTCTGCGGCGAGCAATCTCGCGCAGCTCAGCTCTGAGATCCGCCGTGCGGCCGCCCGCGGCGCCGACATCGTCGTGCTTCCCGAACTGCACAACGGCGCCTACTTCTGCCAGGTCGAGGACCCCGCGCGCTTCGACCAGGCGGAAGCCATCGATGGCCCCACCGTTGCCGCGCTGGGCGAAGCGGCGCGCGATGGGCAGGTCGTTGTCGTCGGATCGATCTTCGAACGTCGCGCCCCGGGGCTGCATCACAACACGGCCGTGGTCCTCGAGCGGGACGGCGCGCTTGCCGGCTTCTACCGGAAGATGCATATCCCGGAGGATCCGGGGTACCACGAGAAGTTCTACTTCGCGCCCGGCGACGGCGATTTTCGGCCCATAGCAACCAGCGCCGGGAACCTCGGCGTGATGGTGTGCTGGGATCAGTGGTACCCCGAGGCCGCGCGGCTCATGGCGCTGGCCGGCGCGGACATTCTGATCTATCCCACGGCGATCGGCTGGGATCCGACGGACTCGGACCGTGACCAGCAGCGCCAGCGCAACGCCTGGGAGGTGGTCCAGCGCGGTCACGCCGTGGCCAACGGGCTACCGCTTGCCGTCTGCAACCGGATCGGCCACGAACGCGATCCGGCGGGTTCGGCAGCCGGCCAGCGCTTCTGGGGTGGCAGCTTCGTGGCGGGGCCCCAGGGCGAAATCCTCGCCCAGGCGCCCGACGGCGAGGAGACGTTGATGACCGCGGTTGTCGACGGAGCGCGCACGGAGTCGGTGCGGCGCATCTGGCCATTCCTGCGGGACCGACGCATCGACGCCTATGGCGATCTCACCCAGCGGATGCGGACCGAATGAACGAAGCAGCAGCAGTCGAACTGGCGCCCGACCAGCCGATCCGCGCGATCGAGCGCGACGGCGTGCGCTTCACGCTCTTGGGTACGGCCCACGTGTCGCGCGCCTCCGCCGAGGCGGTCACACGCATCATCGAGGGCGGCGATTTCGACCTCGTCGCCGTGGAGCTGTGCGGCAGTCGCTACGCGGCGATGACCAACCCGGACGCGTGGAAGGACATGGACCTGTTCCGCGTCATCCGGGACGGCAAGGGCGGTCTCGTGGCGGCCAATCTAGCGCTCGGCGCCTACCAGCGACGGCTCGCGGAGCAGTTCGGTATCGAACCTGGCGCCGAGATGAAGGCGGCGCTGGAGGCGGCCGAGGCGCGCACCGTGGATCACGCCCTCATCGATCGTGATGTCGGCATCACCTTCAAGCGCATGTTCCGCAGCGTCGGGCTATTCGAGAAATTCAATCTGTTCAGCGGCCTGCTCTACAGCCTGTTCAGCCGCGAGGAGATCACGGAGGAGGAAATCGAGAAGCTCAAGGAGGGCGATATGCTCGAGAGCACCTTCTCCGAGTTCGCGATGCGCTCTGGCAGCCTCTTCACCGCGCTGATCTCGGAGCGCGATGTCTTCATGGCCGACCGCCTCCGGGAGGCGGCCCGGGACGGCGAACACCGGGAGGTGCTCGCGGTCGTCGGCGCAGGTCATCTGGCCGGCATTGCCACCGAGCTCGAGTCGACCGACGTGGAGCCAGGCTCGGCCCAGGCCGAACTCGAGGCGGTGCCGCCGCGCGGGCTCGTGTCCCGCGCCCTCCCCTGGGTCATCACCGTCGCGATCCTGACGGGCTTCGTGATCGGCTTCTCCCGAAGCCCCGACCTCGGAATCGAACTGGTCCTGACCTGGGTGCTGGTCAATGGTCTGCTGGCATCGCTCGGCGCCGCCATCGCGGGGGGACACCCCTTGACCATCGCCAGCGGGTTTCTCGCCGCGCCGCTCACGTCACTCAATCCCACCGTCGCGGCGGGCATGGTCACCGCGAGTGTGGAGACATGGCTGCGGAAGCCGACCGTCGGCGATTTCACCCGGCTGCGCGACGACGTCCTGCGCATGAGCGGCTGGTGGCGGAACCGGGTATCCCGCATCCTCCTGGTGCTCGTCTTCTCGAACCTCGGCTCCATGGCCGGCACGTGGATCGCCGGGCTCCGGATCTTCGAGCGCCTGACGTGACCGCGCTCCGTGCCGCCGCGGACGCCGGGTCGATCGGCTTGCGGCCCCTGTCCATCGGCGGCGTCCAGCTGGCGAACAACCTCGTCGCAGCTCCCATGGCAGGCGTTACCGACCGGCCCTTTCGCATGCTCTGCCGGTCGCTCGGCGCGGGCATGGCGGTCTCGGAGATGCTCACCGCCGACAAGCGGCTCTGGGAAACACGCAAGTCGAAGCTGCGGATGGATCACAGCGGCGAACCGGGCCCGATCGTCGTGCAGATCGCCGGCGGCACGCCGGAAATGCTCGCCGAGGCTGCGCGCATCAATGTCGACCATGGCGCCCGGATCATCGACATCAACATGGGTTGCCCGGCCAAGAAGGTCTGCAACCGCGCCGCGGGTTCGGCGCTCCTTGCCGACGAGGGGCTGGTCGGCCGTATCCTCGACGCCGTCGTTGGTGCAGTCGACATTCCGGTGACCCTGAAGATCCGGACGGGTCCCTGCCCCGATACGCGGAATGCGGTGGCGGTCGCTCGCCTGGCGGAGCGCGCTGGCATTGCCCTGCTCACCATCCACGGCCGCACCCGGAAGGACGCCTTTCGGGGCCATGCGGAGTACGAGACGATCGCCGCGGTCAAGGCCGCGATCGACATCCCGGTGGTCGCGAACGGTGACATCGATTCCGGACCGAAGGCTGCGGTTGTGCTCAAGGAAACCGGCGCCGATGGCCTGATGATCGGCCGCGCCGCGCAGGGTAATCCCTGGATCTTCGGCGAGATCGCTCACTATCTCGCAACGGGGCATGCCAAGGCGCCGCCCTCACCTGAGCGCGTGAGCGCCCAGCTCCTCGCCCACCTCGTCGAGCTGCACGATTTCTACGGCCCCGACCAGGGCATGCGTGTGGGCCGCAAGCACATCGGCTGGTATCTCGCTGGCCGCAGGGACGGTGAGGCCCTGCGCCGCGTCCTCGTCCGCATCGACGACCCCGACGCCCAGCTTGCCGCCGTCGAGGCGCTGCTGCCGACGGCCGCCGTCGCCTGAGATCCTCCCCGCGCGCCCGACCTCCCGGTACAATGGGAGATCACGCGGCGGATCGGCCGCCGTCGGTCATCGAATGCAGGGGAGCAGAGCGCCTTGGCCAGTCTGAAGGAGCTGATCTTCAAGCCCAAGTGGCAGCACAAGAACGGGGAGGTTCGCGCCCGTTCTGTAGCGCTAGACACCGATCCCAGGCTCGTCGCCGCGTTGCCCGAGATTGCCCGGACCGATCCCGAAGCGGAGGTGCGCCTCGCCGCCGTGCGGCGCCTCGACGACCTGCTACCGCTGATGCGAGTCGCCGCCGACGACGATGCGGAAGCCGTCCGAGAAACGGCGACGCGCATCTATCGGTCGATGCTCAGCGGCGAGCACGAGCGCTCCCCGGCGATCGCGGAACGCCTTGAGATCGTGCCGCGGCTCGAGGACACGGGCCTCATCGAGTACCTGGCGAGCCATGGGCGGGAAGCCGAAATCCGCGCCGCCGCGATCGCCGGCATCGACCGGCCCGGGACGCTCGCCCGGCTGGCGGAAGCCGAGTCCGATCGGGACCTGCGACTGAAAATCATCGAACGGGTCGACCAGGAGGCCACGCTCGAGCGGCTCGCGGAGCGGTTCCGCACGTCGGACAAGCGGGCCCACAAGGCATGCCTGAAGCGGGCGCACGAGATCGGCGGCCGGGTCGAGGAGGACCAGGAAGCCGACGCCGAAGCCCTCTGCCTCGCCGTCGAGGCGCTGAGCCGGTCCGGCGATCCACGGGACGAGAAGGCCGAGCGACTCCAGGAGCTGGACGAACGGTGGCAGGCGCTGCCCGAGGACGTCAGGACGCCCTACGCCACCCGCCACGACGGCGCGCGGCGGATCATCGCTCATCTGCTGACCGGCGAAACCTCCGGCGGCAAGGCCGCCGCCGAAGCCCGGGCGCTCCATCTCGAGATCGAGGGTGCCATTGCCGACGCGGACCGGCTTACCGAGCGCAGTCCGCTCGGCACGATTCAGGGGGTGGAGGACCGCCTCGCCTCGCTGGCAAAGGCGGCGAGCACGGAGGACCCGGACACCGCCGGCGATCTCGCTGCAGCCCGGGACCGGCTCGCAACCCTGCACCGGACCGTCCTGGAGCAGCAGCCCATCGACGGTAGGCTGGCAAGACTGTCCGAGGAAGCCGACCGGCTCGACCAGCGGCGCGTCGATGCGGCTCGGCTCGCGAAGCTCCAGGAGCGCTGGGATCAGGCCTGGTCGGCACGCAAACCGACCCTGCACGACGAGGGTCTTCGGCGTCGTTTCGAGGAACGCCTCGCAGCGCTGGAATCCGCCGTGGCCAGCCAGGACGCCCGGCGTGAGGAAGCGCTCGAGCGCGTCGATAGCCGGATGGAGAAGCTCGAGTCGGAGCTCGAGGAAGGACACCTTGCCACGGCGGTCAAGGCCAAGCAGGCCGTGCTCGATGATCTCGCCCTGATCGGCAAGCACCCGAAGATCGACGACGTGGCGTTCAAGGGGCGCGTCGCCGCCGCTCGCGGGCGTCTCCGCGAGATCCGCGACTGGCAGCACTGGGCCAATAACAAGGTTCGCACCAACCTGTGCGAGGAAGCCGAGGCACTCCCGGCAGCCGGGCTGCACCCGGACGCGCTGACCGCCCGCCTGAAGGAGCTGCGGGCGCAGTGGAAGGAACTCGCCGACGGCGAGCGACTTCCGGGCGATCCGGCCAACCGCATGCCTGCACCGGGCCTCTACCGACGCTTTCAGGCCGCCTGCAATGAGGCCTTCGAGCCGGCCAAGGGCTTCTTCGAAAAGCGGGCGGAGGTGCGCGAGCAACACCTCGACGAGCTCCGGGGGCTCGCGGAACGGATCGAAGCCGCTGCGGCAGCAGAGATCGAAGACGCCCTGGCGGCAGAGCGGCTGGTCCGCGACGGTCGACGGTCCATGCGTCAGCTGAACGAGATCCCGCCGAAGCATCGGTCGAAGATGGCCCGACGCCTGCGCGAGGCCGCGAACGCGCTCGACAAGCGCCTCGACGACGTCTTTGCCGTCGTTGAGCGTCGGAAGCAGCGCATCATCGACGAGGTGTCCGGGCTCGATCCGGAGAATAATCTCGAGGAAGCGATCAACGGCGCCAAGGACGCCCAGCGCCGCTGGAAGGACGCCGGACATCTCCGGCGCAACCGCGAGCAGGCGCTTTGGAAGGCGTTCCGCGCCGAATGCGACCGCATCTTCGGTCGCCTGAAGGAACGCGACGCCGCCGAGAAGGCCGAGGCCGATGCCCGCCTCGACGAACTCGACAAGATCATCGAGGCCGCCGTGGCCTGCGCCGAGCAAGCGACGGCCGACCCGGACGCTGCCGAGTCCACGCTGCAACGCCTGCGCGGTGACTGGCGTGCCGTTGGCGCCTCGCACCGTGGCAAGGAACGCCAGTTCGAGCAGCAGGCGAGCGCCGTGGAAGCGGCGATTCGCGCCGCCCGGAACGAGCGCCGCAAGCAGGGACGGCGGGATCTGCTGCAGCTCGTGGACCGTTGCCTCGCGGCCGAAGCGCGGTGGTTCGACGGGGACGCAGGCACCCCGCTGCCGGAGACCGATCTTCCGGAAACGATGCCGACCGACCTTGCTGGTCGCTGGGAACGGGCGAAGGGTGACGCACCGGATGATCTCGAGGCTTTGGCGGCAGCTGCGGAGACCGAGGCAGGGGCCCTCTGCATCGCCTTCGAGTTCCTCGCCGGCGTTGATTCACCGGCGGAGGCGCAGCAGGCCCGTATGGATTACCAGGTAGCCCGGCTCAGCGATCACATGAGCGGCACCGAACGCGCGCCGCGCGAGACCGAGATCGACTCGCTGCTCGCGCGCTGGGCGGCCTGTGGCCCCCTGGCGCCCGGGGCTGCAGCCTCGGCCCACGAGCGGCTAGACCGCGCGTTGCAGGCACTCTGAGCCCGACGAATCCTGCTATCCTCGCCGCCATTCCAGGCAGCGACCATAAGAACAGAACGGAGTAACGCAACATGGGATTTCTCGACGGCAAGAAGGCGCTCATCGTCGGCGTCGCCAGCAATCGCTCGATCGCCTGGGGTGTGGCCGAGGCGATGCATGCGCAAGGCGCGGAGCTGGCCTTCACCTACCAGACCGAGAAGCTCAAGAGCCGCGTGGACAAGATCGCCGAGGCAACCGGCTCGAACCTCGTGCTCGAGTGCGACGTCGAGCACGACGAGCATATCGACCGTGTTTTCGACCAGCTGAGCGACGCCTGGGGTCGCGTCGACATCATCATCCACGCCGTGGGTTTTGCCCCGCGCGACCAGCTCCAGGGCACCTTCGCCGAGGCCGTCACCCGCGAGGGCTTCCGCATTGCCCACGACATCAGCGCCTATTCCTTCGCGGCGCTCGCCAAGGCCGGGAGACCGCTCATGGGCGCCGACTCGTCGCTCCTGACCCTCTCCTATCTCGGTGCCGTCCGCGCCATGCCCTACTACAACGTCATGGGCCCGGCGAAGGCGAGCCTGGAAGCCTGCGTGCGCTACCTCGCGCAAAGCCTCGGACCTGACGGCATCCGCGTGAACGGCATCTCGGCCGGGCCGATCAAGACGCTGGCGGCCGCGGGCATCTCGAATTTCCGCAAGATGCTCGATCACGTCGAGACCCGAGCCCCGCTGCGCCGCACGATCACGGCCCGCGAGGTCGGTGACGTGGCGGCGTTCCTGTGCTCCGATCTCGCGCGCGGTGTGACCGGCGAGATCACCTACGTCGACTCCGGCTACAACATCCTGGGCATGGCCGAACTGTCCTGATGGACGCCCCCCTGATCGCGTCTCCCCTCGGCGTGATGACCACGCTGTGCGGGATCTGCGCGTTCTGGTTCTACCTGCAGAAATTCACCGGCGCCAGGCTCTTCGACTACCTGCCGCCGCTGATCTGGATCTACGCCACACCCGTCATTCTCAGCAACACCGGCATCCTCGCCTCGAGCTCGGAGGCGTACACCGGTCTCAGGACCTACGCCCTGCCCCTCTTCATCGTGCTGATGCTCATCTACGTGAACGTGCCTGCCGCCGTTCGCGTCATGGGCAAGGGCGTGCTGGTCATGCTGATGGGCACGATCGGTATCGTCGTCGGTGGCGTTGCCTCTTACGCCGTCGTCCACCCCTGGCTCGACGAGAGCGCCTGGGGCGGCTACGGCGCCCTGGCCGGCTCCTGGATCGGCGGCACCGGCAACATGGCGGCCGCATCCGAGGCGCTGGGCACCGAGCCGGGCCAGTTCGGCCTCGCCGTACTTGCCGACAACGTCATCTACGTCGCGTGGCTTCCGCTGCTGCTGGGCTCGAAGGCCTTCGCCGAGCGCTTCAACCGCTGGGCGCGCGTGCCGCCGGACCGGCTTGCGAACATGGAGGCCGCCGCGGCCGCCGAAACCACCGAGGAGCGTCCCAACGTCTTCCAGGACTTCCTCTACCTTGCCCTGGTCGCGCTGGCCGTGGCCTGGCTCGCCGACCTGATCGCCGGTCGCCTGCCGGTGATCGACCCGATCCTCTCGACGTCGACCTGGAAGATCCTGCTGGTGACGACCTTCGCGCTGATCCTCTCGGTCACACCGCTCAGCCGGATCCCCGGCGGCAAGGCCGTCGCCACCGCGATCATCTACGTCTTCGTTGCGTCCATGGGCGCCCGCGCGTCGCTGGAGAACCTCGGTGACGCGCCGGTCTTCATCGCCGGCGCGTTCCTCTGGATCGCGATCCACGGCGCCTTCTGCCTCTTCGGCGCCTGGCTCTTCAAGGTCGACGTCCACTCGACCGCCATTGCCTCGGCCGCCAACGTCGGTGGCGCCGCTTCGGCTCCGGTCGTCGCGGCGTACCACAAGGAAAGCCTGGTGCCGGTCTCGATCCTGATGGCTCTGATCGGCTATGCGCTCGGCAATTACCTGGCCATCCTCACCGGCCAGCTCGCCCGCATCGTCGGCGGCGGCTAGAAAGCACCGCGGGCACCCGGGCGACCCAGGGCTCGTACCGCGGTTCGGCGGTCGCGCCGCTTTGTTCTCGCCTCCGAGACTGGCTCGCGGTATCGTGACCCCACGAGCGACAATCGATCAGGGGGAAGGTCGCATGAAAGGGAAAATCGCGGCACTTGCGGGCCTATGTCTCGCGGCACAGGGGGCATTCGCCGACTGCAATCAGCGCCAGGACAATCGACTTGAGAACTGCGGCTTCGAGGCGCTCGAAGTCGATCCGTGGCGAAGCACGACGCCGACGCGAACAACCGACCAGGCGCGATCCGGTGTCGCCAGCGGCCAGATCGACAGCCTCTTCAACAGTTTCTTCGGGACCGACCAGTTCCAATTCGAGCAGGTCAACGTGCCGATTCCCGCGGACACGACGATCTCCTTCGGTGGCTACTAC
>JBCCZC010000096.1:0-15446 GCA_039188505.1 Pseudomonadota bacterium
GCGCCCGAGGAGACGCTGACGGCACTGTGCGAGTTCCTCGGCGTGCCGTTCGAGCCGGCCATGCTCGCTTTCGACCGCAGCGGGCCCGCCCTGACACCGATCCGGACGCCCAGCTACCGCCAGGTGGGGGAAGGGCTCAACGATCGCTCCGTCGGCCGCTGGCGCCGCTACCGCGACCAGCTGGCCCCGCAGCTGCCGCGCCTCGAACCCTTCGTGGCGCGCCTGGGCTACCCGTCAACCGATTCCGAGGAGGAAAGCTCCTGATGCTCAAGACCCGAATGCTTGCTCTCGCCACCGCTGCACTGCTGGCGGGCTGTTCCGAGGCCCCCGAGACGTCGACCGACGCCGCTGCGGCTGCGCCGGCCGCAGCTGAGCCACCAGCCGCAAGCGGCTTCACCGACGCCGAAGTGGCCAGCGCCATCGGGACCCTGAGCGTCGATCGCTACGCCACCTACGTCGAGACGCTGGCGTCGGACGAGTTCGGCGGCCGCGCGCCCTTTTCGAAGGGCGAGGAGCTCACGCTTGACTACCTCGAATCGCGGTTCCGCGAGCTGGGCATCGGACCGGGCAATGGCGAGAGCTATCAGCAGCCGGTTTCCCTGGTGGCTCTCACGGCGACGCCCGATGGCAGCATGACCGTCTCCGCCCCAGACGGTGACTATGAACTCGCCTACGGTGATCAGGTGGTCACCTGGACCAAGCGCGTGGTCGAGAACGTCGCGCTCGAGGACTCGGAGCTGGTCTTCGTGGGCTACGGCATCGTGGCGCCGGAGTACGGCTGGGATGACTACGCCGGCATCGACATGGCCGGCAAGACCGCCGTCATTCTCGTCAACGATCCCGGCTTCGCAACGCGGGACGACGCGGTCTTCAACGGCCGCGCGATGACCTACTACGGTCGCTGGACCTACAAGTTCGAGGAGGCGGCACGGCAGGGCGCGGCAGGTGCCCTCGTCATCCACGAAACAGACGCCGCGGGATATCCCTGGGAGGTCGTCAGCGGCAGCTGGACCGGGCCGCAGTTCGACGTGGCCTCGGAGAACGACCGGGCTGACCGCGTGGCCATCGAGGGCTGGGTCACGCAGGCGGTAGCGGAACGATTCTTCGAAGGTCGCGAGGAGAACCTCGCCGCGATCTCGGAGCGCGCGGCGCAGCCCGGGTTCGAACCGGTGCCGCTGGGTATCGGGGTCAGCACCGCCCTGAGCAACACCATCAAGCGATCGGAGTCCGCCAACGTTCTGGCCCGCATTCCCGGTAGCGAGCGTCCGGACGAGCATTTCGTCTTCATGGCCCATTGGGATCATCTCGGTTCGGTCTTCTCCGGCGAGGACCGGGTGTTCAACGGCGCGGTCGACAACGCGACCGGGACGGCCGCGTTGCTCGAACTGGCCCATGCCTTCTCGGCGCTGCCGCGGGCGCCGAAGCGCTCGATTCTGTTCCTAGCGGTGACGGCCGAGGAATCGGGGCTGCTGGGCTCCGCTTACTACGCGGAGAATCCCGTCTATCCCACGAACCAGACCGTCGCGGGAATCAACATGGACGCGATGAATGTCATCGGTCCCACGAACGACATCGTCGTGGTCGGCTACGGCAGCTCGGAGCTCGAGGACCTGCTGGCCGAGGCTGCCGAGGCACAGGGGCGGAGCCTGGTGCCGGAACCGACGCCGGAAAAAGGCTATTTCTATCGGTCCGACCACTTCAGCTTCGCCAAGCAGGGCGTGCCGGTGCTCTTCGCGGAAGGCGGCGATGATATCCGCGACCAGGAGCCTGGTTTCGGTGCCGAGGCGGCGCGGGACTACGTGGCCAACCGCTACCACAAGCCGGGCGACGAGTTCGATTCGTCCTGGGATCTGACCGGCACCGTCGAGGACATGGAGCTGTACTTCAAGGTGGCCCTCGCCGTCGCCGATGGCGACGACTGGCCCGAGTGGTACGAGGGGAACGAGTTCAAGGCGGCACGGGACGCGGACCTCGCCCCGTGACGGCTCGCCGCCTGGAGCGGGTCGAGAGTCGGCTGGCCCAGCGCCAGCCCGACCTCACGGTGCTTCTTGATGGCGTTCACAAGCCGCACAACGTCGCGGCGATCATCCGCAGCTGTGACGCCGTCGGCGTGATGCAGGCCCACGTGATTCCCCCCGAAGAGGGGCTCCGGGTACCCAAACTACCCGCCCAGGGCACGCGCAAGTGGGTCTCGCTGGTGCGCCATCGCTGCCTGGCCGACGGCCTCGCAGCGGTTCGCGCCGCCGGGTGCCGGCTGGTCGCGGCGCACCTCGATCCTGCGGCTCGCGACTTTCGCGAGATCGACTACACGCGGCCGACAGCCTTCGTCATGGGGACCGAGCACGCCGGCGTGTCGGCCGAGGCGCTCGCGGCATGCGACGACATCGCGATCATTCCCATGCACGGGATGGTCGAATCCCTCAATGTCTCGGTGGCCGCCGCACTTCTGCTCTTCGAGGCGCAGCGGCAGCGCCAGGCGGCGGGCACCTATGCCGAGCGACGCATCCCCGATGAGGATTACGTGCGGCTGCGCTTCGAATGGCTCCATCCGCAGCTCGCCAGGCGCTACCGTGAGCGCGGCGAGCCTTATCCCGCCGTCGACGAAGACGGTGATATCGTTCCCCCGAAGTACGGACGGTAGACCGATGAAGAATTTCTGGAACGACCTCGCGGGGAAACTCGGCTTCGAGCAGGATAACGACGCCGAGGCCGGAGAAGGGGATGCATCCCTGGCCGCGGCCGCGCTGCTGCTGGAGATGACCGAAGCGGACATGGAGGTGACTACGGCGGAGCGCGATGCCGTCCGGCGGGCGCTGGAGAAGACCTTCGGGCTGTCAGCCGAGGAAATCGAGCAGACGCTCGCCCACGCCGCCGGCCACATCGATCGGGATGTTTCCTACTACCCCCACGTCGAGACCATCAACGCGGTCTGCGATCCGGAAGCGAAGGCGCAGATCGTCGAGCAGATGTGGCGTGTCGCCTTCGCCGACGGGCAGCTCGACAAGTACGAGGAGCACTACCTGCGACGGCTGTGCCAGCTGATCCATGTGCCGCACCGGGTCTTCATCCAGGCTCGCCATGCCGTCGAGGCGTCGCTCGATTGAGCACCGGGAACGATCGCGCTGCCCACGTTTGGAACTGCGAGGGATGACCGTTTTCCGGCGAGGGCTGTCCTAGTCGGCGAAGAACTGCTGCTCGAAGCGGATTTCGATCGGCGCGTCTGCGCCTTCCGGCGTCACCGAGACGGCGAAGCTCAGGGTCTCGCGGTGATCCACGCGGACGAAACCCAGGTAGTAGATGGCTGCCTGTTCTTCCACGAGGCGCATGGTGATGTCGCGCCGCTGCCCGGTGAGGTTGGTGGCTGAAGCGTCGATCGTTGCCCGCACGGGCAACGGTAGCTCCCCGTCCAAGTTTTGCAGCACCGCGATGTTCAACATGGCGCGGTTCTTCGATCGCGTAATTCCGTAGGTCGTTGCAACGGTCCGATCCAGGCCGGCCGTGGACAGCGCGTTGTAGTGGAGCGTCCAGGGGCCCACGGTGACCGCCTGCTCCGCCAGGGCCGGCGTGGCCAGCCACAGAGCAGCGAACAGCAGCAACAGTCGCGCCATGGTCCCCTCCCTCCGGTTCAGGCCGATGCTAACGGGGGACATGGGCCTAGAGGCGGGCCGCAACGTCCATGAGGGGCTGCACCCCGAGAATGCGCACGAGCTGGAGCAGCACCAGCGCTACCATCGGCGACAGATCGATGCCGCCCAGGTTCGGCATGCGGCGCTGGATCGGACCCATGATGGGGTCCGACAGCTGGTACAGCACCGGCTGGAGCGGATTGTCGCCGTAGGGACTCACCCAGGACAGGATGACCTTGGCAAAGATGACGACCATGAACACGATGATCGTCAAATCGAGGAGTTCGACGAAGCTGAATGCCAGCAGGGTGGTCCAGGCGATACCGCGCCCGGTCATCAGCACCACCAGCTTGAACTCCATGGCCTGGAGCACCCAGACGACGAGCACGCCTGCAAGGTCGAGCCGACCCCAGCTCGGGATTATCCGCTTCAACGGAATCAGCACTGGATTCGTCGCCTTGGCGATGAACTGGCAGACGGGGTTGAAGAAGTTGGCGCGAGCGACCTGCAGCAGGATGCGGATCAGGAACAGGATGATCAGCAGGCCGAAGATCGTCTGGACCAGGAAGATGCCCGCGTTGGAGAAATAGCCTCCGCCCATGATGTCAGTGATGCTCCCGAGTGCCGCGCGTCCAAATCCGGATCATGGGGGTGATGCGGGGCGGATTCCAGTCAGGCCAATCGGCACTTTCCCTGTTGCCAATCAAGGCGCGGTGTTCCGGCCTGCGGGTTCACGGGGGCCGAAGAGGTCCGTGCCGATGCGAACCATGGTGGCTCCCTCCGCGATCGCGGCCTCGAGGTCGCCGCTCATGCCCATCGAGAGCGTGTCCCAGCCGCGCTCGAGTCCGCCCAGCGTGGCGTAAAGGGAACGCAGCTGCCCGAACCACGCGCGCTGCGCATCGATGGCCTTTTCCGGCGGTGGAATGCACATCAGGCCGCGTAGCCGCAAGGCCGGAAACTCGAGGGCGAGGTCCGCCAGGGACTCGACGTCCTCGGCCGCAGCTCCCGACTTGGTCTCCTCGGGTCCGATGTGGACCTGGAGCAGCGCGCTGATCGGTGGCAGCTCCGCCGGCCGCTGGGCCCCGATGCGGCGGAGGATCTTCGCGCGGTCGATGCTCTGGACCCAGTCGAAGCGGGTGGCGATCGCCCGGGTCTTGTTGGACTGGATCGGGCCGATGTAATGCCAGCGGAGCGTCGGCTCGTCGAGCTCATCCATCTTCGTGAGGCCTTCATCGACGTAGTTCTCGCCGAAGTCGACCTGTCCGGTCGCGTGCATGGCGGCAATCGCGCCGACCGGATGACGCTTGCTCACGGCCAGGAGCCGAACCGAACCCGGCTCACGGTCGAACCGTTGTTCGGCGGCAGCGATCCGGGCGCGAACGGTGCGCAGTCGCGAGGCCAGCTTGGAAGCGTCCTTGGGTTGGGTTGCAGCAGTCATTGTGCGGGAGTCTACAGCGGCGCCCGTCATGCCGCCGTGGCGGGCAATGATGGTGGTACACTTTCGCAAACGTAGAGCTGTCAACGGGGAGTGCTCGATGGATATCGCGGAGCTGCTGGCGTTCTCGGTGAAGAACAAGGCGTCTGACCTACACCTGTCGGCAGGCCTGCCGCCGATGATCCGGGTCGACGGCGACGTTCGCCGAATCAACGTGCCGGCCTTCGACCAGAAGACGCTGCACGGGCTCATCTACGACATCATGAGCGACAAGCAGCGGAAGGACTACGAGGAATACCTCGAGACCGACTTCTCCTTCGAGATCCCGGGCCTGGCGCGCTTCCGCGTTAACGCCTTCAACCACAATCGCGGCTCCGGCGCGGTCTTCCGGACGATCCCGACGGAGATCCTGACGCTCGAGGATCTCAACGCGCCACCGATCTTCCAGGAGATGATCCAGGTCCCGCGGGGCCTGATCCTCGTCACCGGCCCGACGGGCTCGGGCAAGTCGACGACGCTGGCCGCCATGGTCGATCACCTCAACAAGACCGACCACGGCCATATCCTCACGATCGAGGACCCGATCGAATTCGTGCACCAGTCAAACAAGTGCCTGGTGAACCAGCGGGAGGTGCACCGGGACACCCTGGGCTTCAACGAGGCCCTGCGCTCGGCGCTGCGGGAAGACCCCGACTTCATCCTTGTCGGGGAGATGCGGGATCTCGAGACCATCCGGCTGGCCATGACCGCAGCCGAAACGGGGCACCTCGTGTTCGGCACGCTGCACACCTCGTCCGCCGCCAAGACCATCGACCGCATCATCGACGTGTTCCCTGCCGGGGAGAAGCCGATGGTGCGTTCGATGCTGTCCGAGTCACTGCGCGCGGTCATCGCGCAGACGCTGCTCAAGCGCATCGGCGGTGGCCGCGTGGCTGCGCACGAGATCATGGTGGGGATCCCCGCCATCCGGAACCTGATCCGCGAGGACAAGGTCGCCCAGATGTACTCGGCCATCCAGACCGGCCAGTCCTACGGCATGCAGACCCTCGACCAGTGTCTGCTCGACCTCGTCAACCGCGGCACGATCACGCGTCAGCAGGCGGAGCGTCGCGCAACCGACAAGAAGCTGTTCGCCTGACAGGAGCGCAGAACCGACAGGAGACGACACTATGGAGTTCAATTCCTACCTCAAGATGATGGCGCACAAGAAGGCGTCCGACCTCTTCGTCACCGTCGGGATGCCCGTGAGCATGAAGCTCCACGGCCGCGTCCAGCCCATCTCGCAGGCGCCGCTGACGCCCGCCCAGGCGCGGGATATGGTCATGGCCATCATGACGCCGAGCCAGAAAGAGGAGTTCGAGCGGACCCACGAGTGCAACTTCGCCATCGGCGTCCAGGGTCTCGGCCGCTTCCGGGTGAGCGCCTTCTACCAGCGCAACCACGTCGGCATGGTGCTCCGTCGGATCGAGACCAAGATCCCGACGATCGAAAGCCTCAACCTGCCGCCGATCCTGAAGAACCTCGCGATGACCAAGCGCGGGATCATGATCTTCGTCGGCGCGACGGGTACCGGTAAGTCGACCTCACTGGCGTCGATGATCGGCTACCGCAACCTGAACTCGACCGGCCACATCATCACTATCGAAGACCCGATTGAATTCGTGCACAAGCACGAGGGCTGCATCATCACGCAGCGCGAGGTCGGCATCGACACCGAGTCCTTCGAGGTGGCCCTGAAGAACACCCTGCGCCAGGCCCCTGACGTGATCCTGATCGGTGAGATCCGGACCCGGGAGACCATGGAGCACGCCATCGCCTTCGCCGAGACCGGCCACCTCTGCATGGCCACGCTCCACGCGAACAACGCCAACCAGGCCATGGACCGGATCATCCACTTCTTCCCGGAAGATCGACGTCCGCAGCTGCTCATGGACATGTCCCTGAACACGAAGGCGATCGTCGCCCAGCAGCTCATCCCGACGCCCGACGGCAAGGGCCGGCGCGCCGCCGTCGAGGTCCTCATCAACACGCCGCTCATGGCGGAGCTCATCCGCAAGGGCGAGATCGCGAAGATGAAGGGTCTGATGAAGGAGTCGGTCAACCTCGGCATGAAGACCTTCGACCAGGCGCTCTTCGAGCTCTACCAGGCCGGTGAGATCAGCTACGAGGACGCCCTGCGCCACGCCGATTCCGCCAACGAGGTGCGCCTGCGCATCAAGCTGTCCCAGGGCGGCGACGCCAAGACGCTTTCCATGGGGATGGAAGGCATCGGCCTGGTCGACGAGGACTCACGCGACTCCGGGATGCTCTGAGTTCCCGGATCGTTCGCCGTCAGAGTTGCCGCAGCAGCGCTGTGGCGCGGTCCAGCGTTTCGCCGTCCTTTGCGAAGCAGAACCGCAGGACCTTCGCGTCGGTCCGGTCGCGGTAGAACACCGAGATCGGAATCGCGGCCACGCCCACTTCGCGCGTGAGCCACTCCGCCATCTCCGTGTCTGGTCGATCACTGATCTGCTGGTAGCCGAGCAGCTGGAAATAGGTGCCTGCGCAGGGGCGGAGCTCGAAGCGCGAGTCCTCGACACCCGCCCGGAAGCGGTCACGCTTTGCCTCGTAGAAGTCGGGCAGCTCACGGTCGTGGGTCGGATCGGCCATGAAGTCCGCGATGGCGCACTGGAACGGCGTCGAGGTGCTGAAGGTGACGTACTGATGAACCTTGCGGAATTCAGCGGACAGCGCCGGCGGGGCGATCGCGTAGCCCACCTTCCAGCCGGTGTTGTGGTAGGTCTTGCCGAAGCTCGAGACGACGAAGCTCCGCGCGCGCAGCTCCGGATGGGTCAGGAAGCTCGGATGCGGTTGGCCGTCGAAGACCATGTGCTCGTAGACCTCATCCGATAGCAGCAGGATGTCGGTGTCCCGCACGAGCGCGGCGAGCCGGTCGAGGTCGTCGGTCGCCAGCACGGCGCCGCTCGGATTGTGCGGGCTGTTCACGACGATGAGCCTAGTGCGGGGCGTGATCGCGTCCCCGAGCCGCTGCCAGTCGATTCCGTAGTCCGGCTGGGCCAGGGCTACGTGCACGGCGCGGCCGCCTGCCAGGTGTACCGCGGGCGCGTAGCTGTCGTAGGCCGGGTCGAGCAGAATCACCTCGTCCCCGGTGCTGATGACGGCCTGAACGGCCACGAAAAGCGCCTCCGTGGCGCCGGAGGTCACGGTGATCTCAGCGTCCACGTCGACGGCCGCGCCGTAGCAGCGGGTCATCTTCTCGGCGATCCGCTCGCGCAGCAGCGGCACGCCGGTCATGGGCGCGTACTGGTTTGCGCCGGCGTTGAGGTGGTGCTGGACGCGCTCGATCAGCGCCTCCGGTGGCGAGAAATCGGGAAAGCCCTGGGACAGATTGATCGCACCGTGTTTTGCAGCGAGCTGCGACATCACGGTGAAGATCGTCGTTTTCACCTCCGGCAGCTTGGACTCGATCGTGGGCGCAGCGGCGTTCATGCGTGGGACTCCAGGTCGATGGTGTCGAAGGTTGCGTGGCGCGGGTGGCCGGTCTCGTTGCCGAGCGTGCCGGCGCGATCCAGCAGGAACGTCTGCATGCCCGCCTCGGCGGCTGCGTCGAGTTCGGCAAGGACATCGGAGAAGAAGACGATGGATGCGGCAGGCACGCCGATCGACGCCGCGATCCGTCGGTATGAGTCGGCCTCGCGCTTGTGGCCCGTGCGCGTATCGAAGAAGCCCTCGAACCAGTGAAGGAGATCCCCGAAGGTCGTATGGGCGAAGTAGAGCTCTTGGGCTTCGACGGAACCGGAAGAGTAGACGTAGAGCGGGACCCCTTCCTCGCGACTCTTCGCCAGCCAACGGTGGGCATCGTCGTAGAGGTGAGCGGTGAAGGCGCCGCTCTCGTAGCCCGCTCGCCAGACCATGCCCTGGAGGGCCTTCAGCGGCGTTGCCTTGACGTCCTCCTCGATCCACGCGAGCAGCTGCGCGACAACGGCGCGCCGATCGGCAGGATCGAGGCCGGCCTCAGCGGCGGCCGCGGCGATCTGTGCCGCCACCCCTGGCTCGTTGCCGTGTTCGGCGATGAAGCCGGGGATGGCATCGCGAGCGTAGGGGAAGAGCACGTTGCGAACGAAGTCGATGTCGCTGATGGTGCCCTCGATGTCGGTCAGGACGACGGGACGCATCAGGCTTCGAGTCGATCGAAGTGCGAGGCGATGTCCGAACCGGTGAAGTTCGCGACCCACCCCTCGGGATTGATGAAGATGCGGATCGCGGCGAAGCGCGGCGCGGGACCCATGTCGAACCAGTGGGGCGTGCCCGCGGGTACGCTGATGAGATCCCCGCGTTCGCAGAGCACCTCGTAGACCCGCTCGCCGACGTGGAGCGAGAACAGTCCGCGGCCGTCGACGAAGAAGCGCACCTCGTCGTCGGCGTGGGTGTGCTCGTCCAGAAACTTCTGGCGCAGCATCGCCCGATCGGGATGGTCGGGGTGCATGCGGATGACGTCCACGGCCTGGTAGCCGCCGGCCGCCATGATCCGGTCGATGTCGTCGCGGTAGGCGGCGATGACGTCGTCCTGGGTCGCGTCGTCGTCGAGCTCGACGGTCGCTTCCCACTGCTCGAAGCGAACGCCTACGTCGGCCAGGGTCCCCGTGATGACGTCGCGGAGGGTGGACTCGAGGATCGGCGAGCCGGGATCATTGTCGGCAAAGACGCGCAGTGCGCTCATCGGGTCAGTCTCCATTCTTCGAGGTGAGTGACGAGGAGGAATTCGATAGCCTCGAGGTGGCGGGCTGCGGACGCAACGTCCTGTCCCCAGGCGTAGACGCCATGGCCTGCGATCAGGTAGGTCCACAGCGATCCCGGTGCCCCGAGGCGCGGAGCTACCTGGGCGGCCAGGGTCTCCATGTCCTGATCGTTCGCCAGCACCGGCACCTCGAGCCGCGCTGCATGCGTGGTCGTGCCCTCGAAGGCTTTCAGCAGCTCATGACCCTCGAGGGCGATCGCGCCGGCGTCGGCCGCGAGCCGCGAGGCCACGACCGCTGCCGGCGAGTGGACGTGCAGCACGGCACCGATGGCGGCGTCATGTTCGTAAAGCTGCACGTGCAGGCGCGTTTCCGCGCTGGGTCTGCCCGGTCCGATGGGTCGACCCGCGGCGTCGGTTTGCAGCAGGTCTTCCACCGTCAGCGACCGTTTGTCGGCGCCGGAGCGCGTCACGGCGAGGCGCCCGTCGCGCAACCGCACGGAGTAGTTGCCACTCGTCGCTGGCGTCCAGCCGCGGGCGCCGAACTCCCGCGCAGCATCGACAAGCGCGTCGATCGCCGATCGGTCCTCGGTGGTCTGGGTGGTCAAACCGTTGATGCTCTCTTCCTCGGCGCCCGGGGAGGGCATGGTCGCAGACCCGACTGCCTGGCGCACGTTAAGGCGTCTCGGACGCCGGCGGCGCGTGATGGTGAACGCCCAGCAGCGTGGCCTTCGGGTCGCCGTTCGCCTGGTAGGTGGCGTACAGGATGTAGGGAAAGCCGAACATCCCGCCCATGAAGATACTGAGGAAGCCGAAGATGTAGCCCTTTGCCGTCCAGCCCTCGCGCCAGGCGACCCAGGTCGCCAGGAGGAGCAGGTGGATGAGGAAATCGGCATTGAACTGCGAACGCCAGCCCGGCGTGATGAGGTCACTGAAGAACACCGCCGGCCAGTTGAAGCCAAGCGTCTGGACAGTGATGACGGTGACGGCGTAGATGATGATCGTGGTCAGTAAAAGGAATGCGCGCAGCGGGCTCATGGGTGCTCCCGGGTCTGGTCCGAGGGGCATGCTAGCACCCGGCCAGACGGTTCGGCGTTACGCGAATCGACAATTGCCGCGTTGTCTTGTGCGCTTGCCATCGGGCACACTCGTGGGTGGTCTGCAGGGGAATTCACCGGTCGGCATGTCAGACGACGTCGAAATCTATCGCCAGCTCCTGGCCGAGAACGAGCACCTGAAGGATTCGCTGCGAGCGCTGCGGCGCAAGTTCGACGAATCCAACGACGTGCACGCCCGCGAAGTGCAGCGGGCTGTCGCGGCCGGCGAGGTCGAGATCGAGGCACTGCGGAAAACCGTCAACGAGCTCCGGTCGACGCTGGAAGGCGAGCAGGAGCGCTCGGCCGTCGACATGCGGGTGCTCCGCGAAGAGCGCGACAGCCAGATCGCGCTTCTCCAGCAGACGATCCACGAGCTCCGCAGCACCATGGACGACCGGAGCGCCGAGGATGCCGAGAAGCTGCGGCGCGCGGAGCTCGAGGCGCGTGGCCGGATGGACGAACTCGAGAACACCATCCGGGCCCTTCGGAAGGCCCTGAACCAACAGAGCGAGACCTCCTGATGTCCTCCCATTTCGAAGCCGCCACGGCCGAGGAGTACCTCGACAAGATCGAACTCTTGCTGTCGATCTCGAGCAACGTTTCTGCGGCGCAGTCCAGCGAGGAAGTCATCGACAGGCTGCTCGGTGTCGCCGTTGCGGCCACGGGTTCCGACCGGGGCAGTGTCTTCCTCAACGATCCCGACACGAACGAACTCTATACCTGGGTCATCCGGGGCGAGAAGGTCGACGAGATTCGCTCGCCGAACTTCATGGGTATCGCCGGCGAGGTGTTCCAGACGGGGCAGGGCAAGATCGTCAATGACGTCAGCCAGGAGGCCCGCTTCAACGCCGCCGTCGACGAGGAAACGGGCTATGCGACCCGCAGCATGGTGGCCGCACCGGTCCGCGCCGTCGACAACTCGGTGATCGGCGTCGTCCAGATCCTCAACAAGGCCGAAGGCGACTACGGCAAGGAGGATCTTCTGCTCATCGAGGCCATGGCGGGCCAGGCTGCCATGGCGCTGCAGAACACGCAGCTGGTCGAGCGCATGGCGAAGAGCCAGCGGGAGCAGCGCGAGTTCCTCGACGTGGTCTCCGAGGTATCGTCCGAGATCCACCTGGGCCTGCTGCTACAGAAGATCATGAGCGAAGTCACGCGCATGCTCGACGCGGAGCGCTCGACACTGTTCCTCAACGACGACAAGACCGACGAACTCTGGTCCGAGGTCGGGGAAGGCCTCGGCGCGAGCCAGATCCGGTTTCCCAATCACAAGGGTATCGCCGGCTCCGTCTACGTGAGCGGCGAGAGCATCAACATTCCGCACGCGTACGCCGACCTTCGCTTCAATCCTGATGTCGACCGCGCGACGGGGTTCTTCACCCGCTCGATCCTCTGCGTGCCGGTGGTGAATAAAGATGGCAAGCGCATCGGCGTGACCCAGGTCCTGAACAAACGCAGCGGACCCTTCAGCGACGAGGACGAGCGACGGCTCAAGGCGTTCACCGCGCAGGTCTCGATCGCGCTGGAGAACGCGAAGCTCTTTGCCGACGTCCAGAACATCAAGAACTACAACGAGAGCATGCTCGAGTCGATGGCGAGCGGCGTCGTGACCGTGGGCGACGACGGCACCATCGTGACCTGCAATGCCGCGAGCCTGAAGATCCTCGGCGATCGCATGAACGACGTCGTCGGTCAGCCGGCCGCCGAGTACTTCGGCGGCGACAACAGCTGGCTGATCGAACGGGTCGACCGGGTGCGCGAATCCCGGGAGTCCGAAGTCATCATGGAGGCCGAGATGGCCGCTCGGGACGGCGAGAAGTCCGTCAACGTCACCGTCGTGCCCCTGACCAGCGTCGACGACAAGTCGCTCGGTACGATGGTCATGCTCGACGACATCTCCGCCGAGAAGCGGGTGAAGTCGACGATGGCCCGCTACATGGATCCCTCCCTCGCCGACCGCCTGCTCGGGGGCGCTGATGATCTGCTGGGCGGCAAGTCCGTCGAGGCCACGGTGCTGTTCTCGGACATCCGTGGCTTCACGACGATCACGGAAGAGCTCGGCGCGCAGGGCACCGTCAAGCTACTCAACGAGTACTTCACGATCATGGTGGAGGCGCTCCAGCGCCAGGGCGGCATGCTCGACAAGTTCATCGGCGACGCGATCATGGCGGTGTTCGGCATACCCATTCCCCAGGAGGACGCCGCGGATCGCGCCATGCGGACGGCATGCAACATGTTCCGGGCGCTGGCCCAGTGGAACGCCCGCCGCGCGGACAACGGCCAGGCACCGATCCAGATTGGCGTCGGCCTGAACACGGACGAGGTGGTGTCCGGCAACATCGGTTCGCCCAAGCGGATGGACTACACGATCATCGGCGACGGTGTGAACCTCGCCGCGCGCCTGGAATCGGCGTGCAAGCAGTACGGCAGCGACATCCTCGTCAGCGAGAACACCGTCAATGCCGTGCGCGGGACGTACCGGATGCGTCTCATCGACACGGTGGTCGTGAAGGGCAAGACCGAGCCCGTCGGCGTTTACGACATCGTCGACCACCATACGGACGAGACCTTCCCGGGCCTCGGGCAGCTCCTGAACGACTTCCGGGACGGCCATCAGCACTACGTGGCCGGTCGCTTTCCGGAGGCGCTCGACGCGTTTCGCGATCTCGTGGCCCGCTACCCGCAGGATCGTCCCAGCGAACTCTACGTCGAACGTTGCGAGCACCTGATCGCCAACCCGCCCGAGGACTGGGACGGGACCTGGCGACTGATGAGCAAGTAGGCGGACGCCTCAGCGGGCGTCGGCCAGCATGACCTGGTTGCGACCGGCGCGCTTGCCGGCGTAAAGCGCCTCGTCCGCGCGACCGAGTGCCGGATCGAATCCTTCCGTCGCCGAGATCTGCGACACGCCGATCGTCGCGGTCACCGAGTGGGCCACGTTCTCATGGACGATCGGATCATCGACGATCGCCGCGCGAATTCGCTCCGCAATCTCCTCGGCCTTCTCGAGATCGCACTCGGGCAGAAAAGCGAGAAACTCCTCCCCGCCCCAGCGCGCGATGACGTCGTCACCGCGAACGATCTGTCGGATGCGCCTGGCAATCTCAACGAGCACCGCGTCGCCATGATCGTGGCCATGCCGGTCATTGATCGCCTTGAAGCGATCGAGATCGATGAGCAGGAGGGTTCCGCCCTTGTTCGATGTCCGTAGGGTCTCCCGCGTGTGACGCACCAGGTATCGCCGATTGGACAGGCGCGTCAGCGTATCGGTGTTGGCCAGGTCCTCGAGCTTGCGGTTGGCGGCGGCGCGGATCCGCACCTGCTGCATGGCCAGCCAGAGCGCGACCAGCAGGAGTGCTGTCGCAAGGCCAGCAAGCCAGAACAGCTTTCGGCTGCGATCCAGGCGGACCGCCTGAAGCTCTTTCTCGAGCTGGAGCACCGCGATCCGGTTGTCGCGCTCCATGACCTCCATGGTGACGTCGAGAACCCGTGCCTGGTTCTCGATCGCCTCGCGGCGCATGGTCGCTTCCAGCGTGGCCGCAGCTTCCTCATGAAAGGCCATCGCCTCCGGGTCGGCTTGCGCCTCGGCCAGCTGCCGCAGGTAGCCATGCGCAAAGTGCTGCCACGTCGCGTTGTTCGCTCGCTCCGAGCGGACCAGCGCATCGTCGAGGTACCGGCGCGCCGCGGTGGGGTTTTCGAGGATCCGGTTGATGTCGCCCAGCTCTAGCAGGGCATAGACGGCCAGCTGCAGGTCTTCTGTCTCCTCGGCGATGTTGAGCAGTTTCTCGAAGTCGCCGAGCGCCCGATCCAGATCGCCGGTGAGCTTGTGGATCATGGCGATGTTATTGAGCAGCTTGTGTCGCTGGCGCTCGTTGACCTGCGGGTAGTCTGCGGCGGCCGCCTCGAGGATGGGTAGGGCTTCGTCGATGCGACCCAGGGCGGCGAGGTTGGAGCCACGCAGGATCTCGAACTCCCCGCGAAGGACCCCGCGAGCATCAGGATCGAGAACCGCAAGGCCACGATCGACCAGCTCCAGGGAGCGGTCATAGCGGCCCACCTCTCCCATGATTCCCGCGGTGTCCCGGTAGACCTGGGCCAGGGTGGTCTTCTCGACCGTCTCGTCGACGATCCGGACCGCCTCCTCGAGCGCGTTCAGGGCGCGCTCCTGGTCACCGATCAGGCCATAGGCGCGCCCGATCGACCGCAGCGCGAAGACGCGATCCTCGACGGTTTCCGCGACATCGCGCAGATCCAGGGCGCCCAGCAGCATGGCACGGTATTCCGAGCTGCGTTCGTATTCGACGATGGCCGCGCGGAGCGCTCCCGTGTCGGCGGAGGCTTCCTGGGCATCTACGAAGCTGCCGCTACCGAAGGTCAGAAGGACGATCGCAATCAGCGGGTACCACCACGGGGAGGTGGGGACCCATGCGCCATGGCGCGAAACGGCTGCGACTGGGCCGTCGCCGGGGCAGCGCCAGAGAGCCGTCGGAGGTGTGGAGTGTGACGGTGAGGCGCGTGCTTGCCGCACGCATCAAGTCCCGTGACACTCGTGA
>JBCCZC010000097.1:0-15446 GCA_039188505.1 Pseudomonadota bacterium
GCAGCGCATCGGGCGCGAGGGCGATGAAGCCAGCCTTCGCGGCGCGGCGCGCGACGTCCTTCACGTAGGGGTTCAGACCACGATTCTCGTGGACCACGAGCACCGTGCCGGCCGAGCCTTCGAGCTCGCGCGGCATGACGAGGTAGCCGCGGCCTTCACCGTGACCGTCCGGCGAGGGAAAGGTGACGTAGCGTGCAACGATGTCCGGATCGTTGAACGACACCTGCTCGGCCTGCGCGTAGTCGGGCATCAGCAGCGGCAGCAGCGCCGTCCCGGCCGCCAGCGTGGAGATCCGGGCGATGAAGGTCCGCCGGTCGATCAGGCCGTGCGCGTACTCGTCGTACCAGTCGAAGGCTTCCTGCGGAATCGGATGTTGCGGCTGCGGTGCGGCGGACATGGACGTCTCCATCGGGCGGTGGGCGGAACCGCAGCATGGCGGTCGATTCATCAACGTGTCGTCAGCGTCAAGGAAATCGGGCTAAGCTCTCGAGATCTTGCGGGAGGGCAACCCATGAGCGGCGAGACCGGACCGGAAACGCGCGTCGAGCGCGACAGCATGGGCGAGCTGCACGTGCCGAAGGATGCGCTGTGGGGCGCCCAGACCCAGCGGGCGGTGCAGAATTTCCCGATCAGCGGCTGGCCCCTGCCAGCTGCTCTGGTCCGTGCCCTCGGGCTGATCAAGGCCACGGCCGCCGAGGTCAACGGACGGTTCGGCGTCGTCGACGAGGCGCGTGCGGCGGCCATCGTGATCGCGGCCGATCGCATCGCGCGCGGCGAGTTCGTCGACCAGTTCCCGGTGGATGTCTTCCAGACCGGGTCCGGGACGTCGAGCAATATGAACGCCAACGAGGTGATCGCCCGGCTGGCATCGACCGAGTCGCTGGAGATCCATCCCAACGATCACGTCAATGCCGGCCAGAGCAGCAACGACGTGTTCCCGACGGCGATCCACGTCGCCGCCTGTGTGCGCTCGCAGGAGCACCTTCTGCCGGCACTGCGCTACCTCCGGGACACGATGCTCGGCCGGGCCACGGGCCTGGACGACATCGTGAAGACCGGCCGCACGCACCTCATGGACGCGATGCCCGTCACCTTCGGCCAGGTGCTGCGGGCCTGGGCCGCGCAGATCACGAGCGCCATGGAGCGGATCGAGAGCGCGCTCGAGCGGCTGGCTCGCCTGCCCCAGGGCGGCACGGCGGTCGGCACGGGAATCAATGCGCATCCGCAGTTCGCGGGGGCTTTCGCGGTGGCCCTGACCGAGCGCTCCGGATGTACGTTCACGAACGCCACAGTACCGGCGGAGACGATCGGCGCGGCCGATTCCCCGGTCGAACTGTCGGGCCAGCTCAAGACCGCGGCGTGCGCGCTCATGAAGATCGCCAACGATCTGCGCTGGATGAACAGCGGCCCCAACGCCGGGCTCGGCGAACTCCGATTGCCGCCACTGCAGCCGGGCTCCAGCATCATGCCCGGCAAGGTGAACCCGGTGATTCCGGAGGCCGTCACCATGGTGTGCGCCCAGGTCATCGGCAATGACACCGCCGTGACCGTCGGCGGTCAGGCGGGCAACTTCGAGCTCAACGTGATGCTGCCGATGATCGCGCACAACCTGCTCGCGAGCGTCGACCTGCTCGGCAACGCTGCCAGCCTGCTCGCGGATCGGTGCATCGCCGGTTTCGAGGTCGACGGCGACCGGGTGGCCCGGCTGCTCGCCCTCAACCCGATCCTCGTCACCGGACTCAACGCGCTCATCGGCTACGAGAAGGGTGCGACGATCGCCAAGCGGGCCATGGCCGAGGGCCGGACGGTCATCGACGTGGCGCTCGAGGAAACCGAACTCACCCGGGAGGAGCTGGCTCGCCTCCTGGACCCGGCGCGGCTGGCCCAGGGTGGCATTCCGGACGAGGATTGACTGAACCGCCGACGGGCCGGGCGTTGCGGTAAGCTCGCTCTGACCACCATTGGGGACCTCGACCATGCCGTTCGTTCGCTGCCTGCTGCTCAGCCTCTGCTTCATCGCCGCCGCCGCTGCCCAGGAGGATCCGGGAAGAGCGGATACGGACGTGCGCTTCGACTTCGGCGTGACGATTCCGGTCGCGGACGGGACGGAGCTCGGCGCCACGCTCTACCGTCCCGCTGACTCGGGCGAGGAGAAGCTGCCGACGATCGTCACGATCACGCCCTACATCAGCGACCGGTACCACCCGGACGCCCAGTATTTCGCGCGCAGCGGCTTCGCGTTCCTGGTGGTCGACACGCGGGGCCGCGGCAACAGCGGTGGCGACTTTCGGCCGCTGGGGATCGAGGACGGCACGGACGGCCACGACGTGGTCGAGTGGATCGCGGAGCAACCCTGGTCCAACGGCAAGATCGGTATGCGGGGCGGCTCCTACGGCGGCTATAACCAGTGGGTCACGGCGCGCTACTTCCCCGAGCACCTCACCACGATCGTCCCCATCGCCTCGCCGCACCACGGCATCGATTTCCCGATGAACTACAACGTTCAGTACCCCTACTCGATCCGCTGGCTGACGCTGACGAGCGGGGTGACGCCGCAGGGTCGGACCTTCGGGGATAACGCCTTCTGGAACCGCAAGTTCCGCGAGTACCACACCCAGGGGATCGCGTTTGCCGACCTCGACACCCACGTCGGCACCCCGAGCAAGCAGTTCGACGAGTGGGTCGCCCATCCGATGCAGGACGACTACTGGGCCGCGCGCGTGCCGAGCCAGGAGGAATACGGTCGCTTCGACCTGCCGATCCTGACGATCACCGGCTACTACGATGGTGACCAACCGGGCGCGATGGAGTACTACCAGCGCCATATGCGCTACGGCACCGACGCGGGCAAGGCCCATCATTACCTGATCCTCGGGCCCTGGAACCACAGCGGGACGCGGTTCCCGGTCCAGGAGTTCGGCGGCCTGCGTTTCGGCGATGCCATGATGTTTGACGCCTTCGCGCTCGACCGTGACTGGTACCGCTGGACGATGGGCGAGGGAGACCGCCCGGATTTCATCCTCGACCGCGTCACCTACTTCGTCGCTGGCGCCAACACCTGGAAGGGCGCGCCGTCGCTCCAGGCCATTGCCACCGGCGAGCGCGTGCTGCACCTGCAGTCGTCGACCGGGGCCGAGAGCCTGTTCCAGTCCGGCTCGATGCTCGACGATGCGCCCGCGGAGGCCGACGTCGACAGCTACGTGTACGACCCGCTCGATACGAGCAAGGTCATGGACGATCCGGCGGATGCCTACATCCTCGACCAGACCGAACTCGTCGCGACGAGCGGTGATGGCCTGATCTACCATTCAGATCCCTTCGAGGCGCCGACGGAAATCACGGGCTACGCCCGCTTCGAGGCGTGGCTGGAGATGGACGTGCCGGACACGGACGTCAACGTCACCCTTTACGAGGTTCTCGCGGACGGGACCAGCATCGCCCTGGCCGGGGAGACGAAGCGGATGCGCTTCCGGCGCTCGCTGGCCGAGGAGACGTTCATGACGCCCGGCAAGGTCGAGCCCGTCGTCTTCGAACACTTCTACTTCTTCTCGCGGCAGATTGCCGCCGGCAGCCGGTTGCGCCTGTTCATTCGTCCGGGCAACGGGCTGGCCCAGCAGCGCAACTACAACTCCGGCGGCGTCGTGGCCGAAGAGACCCGCGCCGATGCGCAGACGGCCGTCGTGCGACTCCACCTCGGGCCGGACACGCCGACGCGCCTCATTCTCCCGATCGTCGAAGGCGGCGACGGGTAGGCGCCAGCCCGATACGGGATTCGGGAAACGAGGTCCGCTGGCGCTGCCCCCGGCGCTAGGAGCGCGTGCTGCGCTGCCACCTGAGGGCCTTGGTCGGACCTTCCGTGCCCGCAGGCGCCACGGCATCAGGAGGCGATACCCGCTGGTCGAATAGCAACAACGCGCTGATCGCCACGGCGCCGGTGCTGCGCGACACAGCTGTTAACGAAAACTTGCGACTGTCTTCGCAACGGCGGGCCATCGCTGGAGTAGACTCCATGCTCCACGGACCGGAGAACGCCACTGCATGGCGAAGCTGCCGTCGATTCCCGGATTCGCGATCGAGAAACGTATTGGTCGCGGCGGTATGGGCACCGTCTACCGGGCTCGGCAGACGTCGCTCGGGCGCGAGGTGGCGATCAAGATCATGGATCCGTCGCTCGTTGGCCAGAGCGAGCGCGCGCTGGAGCGGTTCAAGCGTGAGGCCGCGACGGCGGCCAGCCTTCATCATCCGAACATCATCACCGTCCATCAGACCGGCGAATACAGCGGCCACTGCTACATGGCCATGGACTTCGTCACCGGTGGGTCGCTCCGTGACCTCCTGAAGCCGGGCCCGCTCGATCATCGGGAAACCCTGAAGATCGCCCTGGGCGTCGCCGCGGGTCTCGCGAGCGCGCACGCCTCGGGCTTCGTTCATCGGGACATCAAGCCGGAGAACATTCTCATCGGCGGGGAAGGGCAGCCGGTGATCACCGACTTCGGCGTCGTCAAGCTCACCTACAGCTACGCGGACCAGCAGGAGCGGACCACCTTCGGGAGTCCGGCCTACATGAGTCCCGAGCAGCATCAGGCGTCGGCGGATCTCGACGGCCGGGCGGATCTCTACAGCCTGGGCGTGGTGCTCTTCGAGATGCTGGAAGGGCAGGTTCCCTTCCAGGGTGAATCGCGGCGCGAGATCGGCCTCAAGCACCTGCATAACCCGGTGCCGGAACTCTCCGAGCGCAACGCGCCGTTTCAGCGGATCGTCCGCCGGCTGCTCGCCAAGACGCCGGAGATGCGCTACCCGTCGGTCGCCGATCTGATCAAGAGCCTGCGCCTGCTGCGCACGGAGCTGTTCCCCGGGGCCACGACCGGATCGCACCCGGCGCAGCCCGTGCGGGCAGCCCGCCGGAAGGTGGCGCGCGAGGGTGAACGGCGGCGCGGCGGACGCCGTGCGGTCGCCGCCCTCGTCGGGCTGCTGGCGCTCTGGGTCGCCGGACTCGTTCTGCTGCCTGGGCTCCGATTGGCCCAGCTGCCGCTCGAGTTCGAAGCGCTCCTCGGCTCGGCCACCGAGAAGCGCCGCATCGCCGATCGCCTCGAGGAGCAGGGCAACCTAAAGCGGTCCCGCTTCTGGCTCGCACGCGCCGCCGCTGGCGGCAATCCCGGGGCCAGCTACGAGCTGGGTTTGCAGCTGCGTCTGGAGGACGAGGCGCAGGCCGTCGACGCGTTCCTGGTCGAGCTTGCGACCGCGGACTCCTGGAACCGACCCGCGAGGCTGATGCTGGCGGAAACGCTCTGCAACGGCCGGGACCTCGAGGACTGTGGACGCGCCATCCGGACGCTCGAGGAGCTCGCGTCGCGAACGAACGATCAGCGCGCCATGCAGACGCTCGGTGAGATCCACCGATCCCGGCTACAGCCGCCGGATTTCGCGGTCGCTGCGAGCTGGTTCGAGCGGGTGCTCGAGGTCGAGGGGCAGGTGATCCCGAGCTCTACCGAGGCCACCGAGGCGATGCTGGCGCTCGCGGAGCTGCACGCTCGCGGGCAGGGGATGCCACGCGACCCGCAGCAGTCCGTGCGCCTGCTGGCCCTGGCGGCGCAGAGCCCCGTGGCCCGCGACGCCAACATCGACAGGGCGCGGCGGGAGTGCGAGGTGCTCGAGGATCCGCCGACCGCCTGCAGCGCGATCGACGCGGCGGGACGGTCGCGCTAGCGCTCACCGATTCCGAATGGGCACTGGCCTAGCTCCGTCTGGAAGGCACCCTACTGGGCCGGCCCATGCGGGAATCAGAGAAGCGTGATTTCCGATGCCCTCGCGCTGGGCAACAGCAGCCGGCGGCGAATGGTGCCCCCGTCCAGAGCCGCAACGGTCACGGCCGCTTCGAACGGGCGTCGGGCAGGCTTTCGGGTCAGACGTAGTAGACCAGAACGTAGGCCGTCAGCAGCGCAGCGATCCACAGCGCCGTCGTGCTGATCGGCCAGGAGCGCGCAAAGACCCCGCCGGTGCCGTAGCGCTCGTTAAGCCAGGAGACGATCTGCCGGCCTGCCGCGCCGAGGTCCTTCGACGCCCGCGCCTGGACCTCGCTGAGTACCTTCGCGGCCCAGTTCCACGCCACCGGCAGCGCCCGGCGATAGAGCCAGTCGGTGTCCAGGGAGATCGTCAGCGTGCGCTTCATCAGCGGCAGCATGAGGAAGAACGCCAGGCCCGAGAAGAGCAGGAGCTGGACGTAGAAGAGCACCTTGTCCGCCTTGTAGAAGTTGGCGTCCTCGGGATAGGGCAGCAGTGCGTAGAGCGGATCTGGGTACACCCCCAGGACGATGCAGGCGGCCGCGAACAGCACCATCGCCGCGCCCATGTTCCAGGGTGCATCCTTCGGTCGCAGGCCCGAGTCCTTCTGGAAGAAGACGAACCACGGGAACTTGATGCCCGCGTGCAGGAAGACCCCGGCCGAGGCTGCGGCGAGGAGGAACCAGACCAGCGCGAGGCCCTCGCCGGCGGCCGCCTCGGAGATCAGCGTTTTGGTGGTGAAACCCGATGTGAGCGGGAAGCTCGAGATCGCCAGCGCGCCGATGATGCCGCAGACGCACGTCAGCGGCATGGTCCGGAACAGTCCGCCCAGGTCGCTGCAGCGGTTGAGTCCGGTTCGGTAGACCACCACGCCCGCGCTCATGAACAGCAGCGCCTTGTAGATGATGTGGGCAAACGCATGGGCGGCAGCGCCGTTGAGCGCCGTCTCGGTGCCGATACCGACCGCGCAGACCATGAAGCCGACCTGGTTCACGATCGAGTAGGCGAGAATTCGCCGCGCGTCGTTCTCGAGCAGGGCGTAGATGATCCCGTAGAAGATCATGTACAGACCAACGCCGATGAGCACCTTTTCCCCCGGGAAGAGCAGGATCAGCGCGAGCACCGCGGTCTTGGTCGTGAAGGCGGACAGGAAGACCGAGCCGGTCGGGCTCGATTCGGGATAGGCGTCCGCGAGCCACGCGGAGATCGGCGGCGCGGCGGCGTTGACGAGGATACCGATGAGGACCATCCACGTGCCGAAACTGTCGGCCGAAAGCGCGCGGATCTCGACCGATCCCGTCGTCACCATGACCGCTTCGATGCCGACCTTGAGGATGACACCGCCCAGCAGATGGATGACGGCGTAGCGGATGCCGGCGGCCCGGGCCGCTTCCGTGCCGCCGCAGAAGACGATGATGGTCGAGAAGATCGCCATCAGCTCCCAGAACAGGAACAGCGTGATCAGGTCACCCGCGAAGCAGACGCCGACGGCCCCGGCGGCGTACGCGAACGCGGCGGCCAGCTCGTAGCCGCGCGCGTGGCGGAACGCGTACAGCCCACCCACGAAGGCCATGATGGCGAAGATTGTGGCGAACAGCCGCCTTACGGGGCTGCCCTCGACGAGTTCGACGGTGTAGTCCAGATAGGTCCGGGTCAGCGAAATGCCGTCGGGAACAAGCCAGACGGCCCACAGCGTGACCAGCGGCGTCAGCAGCACCACGGCGCTGCGCACTTGGCCCCGGGTCACCGCGACGAGCAGCGCGCCGAAGAGCAGGATCAGTCCTGGCGGCAGGATCTCAGGCATCGCCGCGACCCTCCGTCGGGTGGCGCGGTTCATCGTCGCCGTAGTAGCCCTCCGGGCGCTTGAGTACCCACCCCAGCGCCTTCGCAACGAGCACCATCGCGACGCACGCCGCGAAGCCAAACCAGGCGCCGAATCCGAAGCTGCCATCGACGCCGAAGCTGGCCTTCATCTTCAGCCCGAACTGCGCGATGACGGTCAGCGCCAGCACGATCGAGAAGCCGATCCAGAGCTTGCGAACCGTCGCGGGCCGCGTCAGCCAGTGGTCGTCGCCGATCGATCGCTTCTCGTTCATTTGCTGCGTCCCACCAGCTGCGACTCGAGATCGATCACGGGCTGGTTGTAGAGGAAGAACAGGATGGTCAGCGCGGCGGTGGCCGTCAGCGCGACCACCATCGGCCAGGGCGCTTCGCCGTGGTCCACCTTCTGCGGCACGGCCTCCGGTCGTAGCCAGGCCCGGTACAGGATCGGCAGGAAGTAGGCCGCGTTGAGCACCGTACTGGCCACGAGCGTGAACACCGCGAGGTAGCTGCCGGCCTGCAGCGAACCGCCGAGGATGTACCACTTCGAGACAAAACCGGCGGTCGGGGGTACGCCGATCATGGACAGGGCGCCGATGGTGAACGCCGTCATCGTCCAGGGCATGCGCCTGCCGATGCCGTGGAGCTGGTAGAGCTCCGTTTTCTTCGAGGCCACGTAGATGGCGCCGGCAGCGAAGAACAGCGTGATCTTGCCGAACCCGTGCGCCATCATGTGGACCGCCGCGCCGATCTCGGAGAGCGGCTTCAGCACGGCTGCGGCCATCACGATGTAGGACAGCTGGCTGATGGTCGAGTAGGCCAGCATCCGCTTCAGGTTGGTCTGCCGGAGCGCAACGGCGCTCGCCGTGAGGATCGTGAAGGCCGCGACGGGCGCAAGCCACGCGCCGCTCGGTTCGCCGGCAAGGAAATCTACGCCGAAGATGTAGACGATCACCTTCGTGATCGCGAAGACCCCCGCCTTCACCACCGCGACGGCGTGCAGCAGGGCGCTCACGGGCGTCGGCGCCACCATGGCCGCGGGCAGCCAGCGATGCACCGGCATGAGGGCGGCCTTGCCGATCCCGAAAGCGAAAAGCCCGAGCAGCAGCCCGACGTCCGGCCCGGTCAGCTTGCCCTCGAGGATGCCGCCCGCGGTGAACTCCAGCGTGCCCGCAGCGAGCTGGGTCCAGAGGATGGCTGGCAGGAAGAGGCCGATCGACGTGCCGATCAGGATGCCGAGGTAGACCCGCGCGGACCGCACCGTCGCCGGGTCGCCCTTGTGGGAGACCAGTGGATAGGTCGAGACCGTCAGGATCTCGTAGCAGAGGAACAGCGTCAGCAGGTTGGCCGAGAACGCGACGCCCATCGCGGCCGAAAGCGCGATTGCGAAACACACGTAGAAACGGGTCTGGTGTCGCTCGTGGTTACCGCGCATGTAGCCGATCGAATAGACGGAATTGACGATCCAGAGCAAGGACGCGAGCCCGGCGAACAGCATGCCGAGGGGCTCGACGCGGAAGGCGATGGTGAAGCCCGGCATCATCTCGCCAAGCACCACTTCCGGTCGGCCACCCGCCGAGATCACCGGGAACAGGCTCCAGACGATCAGCAGCAACGCGCCTGCGGTCACCAGCGTGACCGTCTCGCGGACGTTGGGCCAGCGGCCCGCGAGGGCGATGCCGAGGGCGCCGATGAGCGGCACGCCGAGGGCCAGGAGAATCGTGGTCTCGGGCGTCATGGCAGGTGCCTCAGAAAGGCCTCGGCGGCCAGGGCGGCCAGCCCGGACGGCACGGCGGCGTTGAAGCCGAACCAGATGTTCGCCAGTACCGCGACCCAGGTCACGGCGAGGACCATCGGCGGGGCTTCGCGCACAGCGGCCGTGTCCGCCGTCATCTCACCGAACCAGAGCTGCTCGACGATGCGGCCGATGTAGACGACCGCGAGGAGTGAGCTCGCCACGATCAGGACGACGAGCGCCACGCCCAGCCCGCCGTGTTCCATGGCGGCGCTGATGAGGGCCCATTTGCTGATGAAACCTGCCGTGCCGGGGACGCCGATAAGGCTGAGTCCGGCGACCGCGAAGGCCGTCAGCGTCCAGGGCATCTGTCGGCCGACGCCGCCGAGATCGGACAGACGCAGCCGCGAGAACCGGAGGCCCAGGCACACGATGGCCAGGAACAGCGCGAGCTTCGCCAGCGCATGGTTGAAGAAATGGAGCACCGAGGCCGTGAACCCGGGCACCGAGATCAGGCTCGCGCCTAGGAGGATGTAGCCGATCTGGGCCACGGAGGAGAACGCGAGGATGCGCTTCAGGTTGCGCTCGAAGATCGCGGACAGCGAGCCGGCGACGATGCCGAGCACCGCGAGCGGCATCAGCAGATAGGCGAACTGGAGCTGATGGTCCACGAGATTCTTCTGGAAGACGAAGAAATCCAGGCGCAACAGCACGTAGAGGGCGACCTTCGTGGAGCAGGCCGCGATGAAGGCCGTCACGACGTGGGGCGCGAACGTGTAGGCGTTCGGCATCCACGCGTGCATCGGGAAGATGGCCGCCTTGAGCGCCATGCCGATCGTGATGAAGCCGGCGGCAACGAAGACCACGCTCGTATCGCCGACGTCGGCAAGACGGAGCTCCATATCGGCGATGTTCAGCGTGCCGGTCATCATGTAGACCATGCCGATGCCGATCAGGTAGAAGGTCGCGCCCACGGTGCCCGCGATCAGGTACTTGAACGTGGCCGGCAGCGCGCGGCGGTGCGGGCCGCCGGCGATGAGGATGTAGGTCGCGAGCGACGAGATCTCCATGAACACGAAGATGTTGAAGGCATCGCCCGCGATCAGGATGCCGACCATGCCGGCGAGACCCAGCAGCCAGGCCGCCATGAACAAGGGCAGCCGGTCGACGCCGATCTGGTCCTCGAGGCTCTGGCGCCCGGCGAGCAAGGCCAGCGTCGAGGCGCCTGTCACCACCAGGAGCAGGAGGGCGCTGAGCCCGTCGACCCGGAGTTCAATTCCCCAGGGGGCGGCCCAGCCGCCCATCATGTAGCTGATCTCCGCGCCGCCGAGGACCGCCCGGGTCAGAGCCACGGCGATGGCGAAGGTCGTGGCGCTGGTAACGAGCGCGGCGAGCCAGCTCAGGCGCCCGTCCCGAAGAAAAACGAGGATGGGCGCGGTGAGCATCGGCACCACGACCTGCAGCGCCGGCATCTGCTGGGTCAGGTCCATGGTCAGCCCGCAAACCTCACCGATTGCCGGATTTTCTCGGTCGCGCTAGCGAGTGAAGCTTGATCGATCGCCCGAAGCTCGTAGCGCCGCCGCGCAGTGCGGGCGGTTTTCGCGAAGCGAAAGAAGCGCGCACGAAGAGGCGATCGCGCGTGGTTGCCACGAGTTGAGGGGGATCGGTCGAGCTTCGCCGCCAGCGTGGGCGAGAAACCGGCAGGCCGGCAATTTGTCGTTTTCCGTGGCAACTCTTCTAAACCTCAAGCCATTGATGAAGCGATGGTTTTTTCCAATGCAGGTCGAAATCGGCGAGATTTGCGGGCTAGGACTCGGCTTCCGGGGCGTCGATGTCGTCGATGCGGCCGTACGCTTCCTTGATGCGGACGACGAGCGCGAGGCCGAGGGCGAGGGTCGAGATGCCGACGACGATGGCGGTGAGGATCAGGACCTGGGGCAGCGGGTTGGAGAAGGTCGCGTCCCAGTTACCGTCGAGCACGATCGGCGCCGTGCCACCCTCGACCTTGCCCATGGAGATGAAGAGCAGAAACACCGCGGACTGGAAGATCGACAGTCCGAGCAGCTTCTTCATCAGGTTGCTGCGGGTCATGACGCCGTAGAAGCCGATCATCAGCAGCACGACGAAGACCCAGTAGTGGAACAGATCCGTCAGCGCGCTCATGCCCGATCCCTCGCGGCGAAGGCGTGGAAGATCGCGAGCAGCACGCCGGCGACGGTGATGCCGACACCCGCCTCGATGAGGATGATCCCCATCTGCTGAGCTGTGGTCGAGTTCTCATGCAACACGCGGTACTCGAGGAAGTTGCCGCCCATGAGCATGGTCACGACCCCGACGGCGCCGTAGAGCAGGGCGCCGCCGGCGGCCATCGCTCGCAGCACCGCCGGCGGAATCACCTGGACCGACCGACGGTGACCCTCGATGAGGCCGTAGAGAATGATGGCGGCGGCGAACAGGGCGCCGGCCTGGAAGCCGCCACCGGGCGAGTATTCGCCGTGGAACTGCACGTAGAACGCGAAGATCATGATGAACGGAATTGCCCATTTGGCGATGACCCGAAGCGGCTGGTGGTGCCTGAGCCCCCGGATCGTCTGGTCGCCGCTGGATGGGCTCACCTGGCCCATGGGCGCCGTACCGCCGATCAGGAAAAGCACCCCGATCCCGGCGGTCAGCACCACGATCACCTCGCCGAGCGTGTCGTAGCCGCGGAAGCTGCCGAGGATGGCGGTGACGACGTTCGGAATCCCGATCTCCTCACGCGTGATGCTGAAGAACTCCGGGGCGACGTGCTGGTGCACCGGCGCGTTCGGATCGCCCAGGGGTGGCTTGTCGAAGGTGGCGTAGAAGATCGCGCCAGCTAGAACCGTACAGACGATCACCGCGACGCCAAAACGCACGTGCTCGACCCGCTCCTTGCTGGCTGTGAGCGCGAGCGCGGACAGCATGAGGACGGTCGAGATGCCGGCGCCGACTGCCGCCTCCGTCAGGGCCACGTCAGCCGCGTCGAGCAGCAGGAACGCCGCCGCCATGAGGAGGCTGAAGATGCCCATCAGCATCACGGCCGTGAACAGGCTGCGGGCGCGGATGACGGCCACCGCGGTGATCACCGTGAGGCACAGCAGGAAGATGCTCAGGATCTCGATCATGACTCGTTCTCCGACTCATCGTCGGCGAGCTTCGGTTCGAGGCCGGACAGGAGCGCGGCGTTGGCCAGCGCGTAGGCGGATACCGGATTGGTGAACAGCAGGAAGAGGGTCACCGCGATGAGCTTGAGGGTCATCAGGCTGAAGCCGGCCTGGACCATCAACCCGCCGAGAATCAGCAGACTGCCGAGCGTGTCGGTCAGGCTTGTCGCGTGCATGCGGGTGTACAGGTCGGGCATGCGGATCGCGCCGACGCCGCCGATGAAGACGAACGCAGCGCCGCCCACGAGCATCACCCAGGAAATGACGTCGAGAAGCGGCGCCATCATCGCCCGTCTTCCTCCGGCCGCCGCACCTCGCGGGCGTAGAAGAACTCCAGCACCGCCAGAACGCCGATGAAATTGATCAGCGCGTAGGCGAGCGACATGTCGAGGAAATCAGGGCGGTCCATCAGAAAGGCGACGACCGCGAGGAGCAGTACCGTCTTGGTGCCCAGCATGTTCATGGCCAGCACGCGGTCGTAGACCGTCGGTCCGAGGAGGGCGCGGACCAGGGCCAGTGCCATGGTGACCGCGATGGCTGCGGCTGCGGCAATAAGCATCAGCGTTCCCCGATCGCGCGGACGACGTCGGCGCCCGTCGAGGCCTCCGCGAGTTCGGCGGCGCCCCGGCGGGTGAGGCAGTGGACCTTGAAAACGCCCTCGTGGGCGTCGACGGTCAACGTGCCCGGCGTGAGCGTCACGCTGTTCGCGATCGTTGCCTGGCCGACGAGGCCGCAGGTCGGCGACTCGATCGTCACCATGGTCGGAGAGATCGGCATCCGAGGCCTGATGATGATTCCGGCGACCTGGAAGTTGGACCGCACGATGTCCACGAGCAGCTTGCTCCAGAAACCGACCAGCCGCGGCACGAGGTCGAGGGAGAAGACGTTCTGATCGGTCAGCAGCATGCGACGCGACAGCCAGAGCGTCAGCGATACGGACAGCACGCCCAGCATCAGCAGCAGGGACTTGTAGAGACCCGACCAGACCAGCCAGGCGCCCAGCAGCGCGATCGCGAGGATGAGTATTCGAATCATGACGGGGACTCGGCGTCGGGTCCGCGGTTGGCGTTCTCGTTGAGGAACGCCAGCAGATCGACCTCCGCGATTCGCCACTCCTTGCCGACCTTGATGGCGCGAAGTCGCTTCTCGTTGATCAGCGACCGCACGGTGCTTTCCTTGACCTTCAGCAGGTCGGCAGCGTCATGAACGGTGAAAAGGGGGCTACGGAGCATGATCTATCTGCGTCTCTTTGGAGCGTGGCGGAGTTTATTTGTTTTTGTTTATGAGTAGAAGTATTTAGAGGTTTTTATGTTTTTGCGTGTGTTTTTGCTGTGATAATGCCCTGTGGGTGACTCCTCGCGTGATGGACTCGGGACGGGACGCGGCGCGCGCGCGATTGGCCGGCCCGGGGACCTTGGCGCATACTCGAGCGCGGGGATCGCGCCATGGCTCGAGTGCTTTCGATTGTTCCAAGACTGCTCCTGGCCGGGCTCGGCGCGGCCCCGCTCATCGCGCTGACGATTGTTCTTCTGGCGACCTGGCAGGACCCGTCACGCTTCGGCGAACGCTGGCTCCGGGCGGCGTCGACCCTGGTGCTGCTCGAAATCCTCCTGCTCCATTCCGGCGCCTTCATGGCGACCGGTCCCATCATCCTTGACCGCCTCTGGCAGCGCCTCGGGTGGTTCCTCGGCTTCGGCGCCTTCTACGCCATGGCGATCGGGGTCTACGTCCGCTGGGTCGACAGCGCCTACGTGCTCGGCGTGGTGCTCGGCGTCGTCGCCATGCGGCTTGTCAGCCAGACGCTGCTGCGCGACCGTCGCGGCACGATCCTCGCGCTGCAGCGTTCAGCGATCGGCATCGTCGTCATGCTGGCGACCGCCCTGCTGTGCGTCATGCCGGTCCCGCCCTTCGGTGTCGACGAGGCCGCTCGCGCCGCCGCGTTCGGCGGGCGCGATGATTACATCGCCACCCATCCGCAGCGCTTCCTGCTCTGGGGCGCCGGCTACTTCCTGCTCATGGGCGTGGTGGAGGCGTTGATCGGCTGGAATCTCCTGGACTGGACCGACGAGCAGGTCGACCAGGCGTGGCGAGATCTCGGTCGCTGACGGTCATCCCGCGGCGGGACCTTGGGCCGCCGCGACGATACGCCGGTTGCGCCGTTCGCCAGGGCCGCGCAAGCGGTCTCGAAACCGCCGCGACCATCGGCAATCAAGTCCGGCCTCTGGTACTCCCATCGCCTCGGCCCAGCGTTAGCGCGATGCCGGATGCGGTGCGATGACCCGGCGCGGCCGCGGATGGTGAAACTAGGTGACAGCGGTCCGCGGGCGGAGGCCGGCCGGAGTACACTGGGCGCGGGTGGAAATCGTGCAGTGGATGAAGGGCAGGGGTCTCGCCATCGCAGTGGCCGCGGCGCTCGGCGCGTGTGCAGCGGCCTGGGCGCAGGATGCGTCGATCACCGGTCGGGTCACCGACGCCCGGGGCGAGTCCGGGCTCCCGGGAGCGATCATCACGATCGTCGAACTCGGTCGCAGTACGTCCAGTGATCCGCAGGGGCGCTACCGCTTCGGGGCCCTGCCGGACGGTCGCTATACGCTGCGCGTCAGCTTCGTCGGGGCCGATCCGGTCGAACAGGAGATCAGCGTCAGCGGCGGGCAGCTGCTGAGCCAGGATCTGAGGATCGGCGATGACGTCGCGCGGCTGAATAATGTCCTGATCGTCGGCCAGGCCGCAGGCCAGGCATCCGCCATCAATCGCCAGCGCGCCTCGGTCAACCTCGTCAACGTAATCTCCAGCGACGCCGTCGGGCAGCTTCCCGACCAGAACGTGGCCGAAGCGCTGCAGCGGGTGCCGGGCGTCTCGATCACCCGCGACCAGGGCGAGGGACGCTTTGTCACCATCCGCGGTATCGACTCGAACCTCAACGC
>JBCCZC010000098.1:0-15320 GCA_039188505.1 Pseudomonadota bacterium
GTAGCCGAAGCGCGGGCGCAGCACCTGGACGGCGTAGTGAATACCGACCAGCAGACCCGGCAGCAGCGCAGGCAGGGCCAGCTCCACGACCATGACGCGGTTTAGCGTGGACGTAGTCAGCACGACGATCGAACCCAAAGCCATCTGCACGAGGCCGAGGCGAACGATGCCCAGCCAGCCGATGTCACGCTCGCTCATGCCAGTCCTCCCGTCGCGACCGCGAACGCGCTGATCATCATGCCGGAGACGTAGAGCGTGACGCCGGTGGCGTTGTACCAGGGGGCGAGCCGCTTCGGGTCACCCATGAGGCGCGCCATGCAGAGCAGCTGCAGCAGCACGACACCAGCCACCGCCGCGGCGTGCTCGGGCCGCCCCCAGCTTGCCAGCAGACCGACGACCACAAACTGCGGGATCGCCATGACCGCACAGGCCACCCAGGCCGCCCGACGCGGTCCGAGCTGGACCGGGACAGACGCGATACCCATCTGGCGATCCCCATCTACTGCTTTGAAATCATTGAGAATCATGATGCCGTGCGCACCGATGCTATAGAGCAAGGCGAGCAGCAGGATGGGCGTCGAAGGAAGCCCGCCGGACACCACGGCGGCGGCCGTGAACCACGGTAGCCCCTCGTAGCAGAAGCCCACCGCGGCAGCGCCCAGCCAACCGTTCTGCTTCAGGCGGAACGGCGGTGCGCTATAGGCCCAGGCCAGCGCCATGCCACCGCAGGCGGCAACGAACACCCAGGTGCCGAGCGCGGCCGCGACAAGGAGCGACAGGAGCGTCCAGGCGATCGCGAAGCCGAGCCCCCACCGACCCGGCACCCGCCCGGACGGGATGGGTCGGTGCGGCTCGTTGATGGCGTCGACGTCCCGATCGAACCAGTCGTTGACGACCTGGCTCGTGCCGCAGACGAGGGGACCGGCAAGCAGGACCCCGGCGACGATGAACGGCCATCGCTCGGGGGCCGCGAACCCGGATGCAGAAATCACCCCACAGGCGAACGCCCACATCGGCGGAAACCACGTGACGGGCTTGAGGAGTTCCACGAGCGCCCTCCCCGAGGGCACTCGAACGGCAGTGGCAGCCAGGGTACGTGCCATGATGAGTGTAATTTACACATGACACATGTGAAGCGTCAATCAAAATTGACAGTAGGCCGCTATTTCCTGGGCCTTCCGCCCCCGAGCGGGGAAACGCCGCTCAGCGGCGCTGGAACGGACGAAGACCGGTCCAGACATGGAAGTTGCGGAGCGCAGCCGGTTTTTTCGGCGCGCAGCGACGAAAAAGAAGGGAAGCGTAGCCACCGTTCAGGACAACCGGCTTTTCCTGGAACGGACGAAGACCGGTCCAGACATGGAAGTTGCGGAGCGCAGCCGGTTTTTTCGGCGCGCAGCGACGAAAAAGAAGGGAAGCGTAGCCTCGCTAGTCTTCGTCGAAATCCACGTCGATCAGGCCATAGCGGCGCAACTTGACGTAAAGGCTCTGGCGGCTGAGACCCAGCATCGCCGCGGCCGAGGCACGGTTGTTGCCGGTCAGCTCGAGAGCGGCCTCGATGCAGAGCTTCTCGATGACGTGCGTGGTCTCGCGAACCAGCTCCTTCAGCGGTACCTGCCCGACGAGCTCGGTCAACTGGCGGACACTCTGCGGCACCGGCAGGAGGTCATCCGCTTCTGTCTCGCGCTGTCCGGCAACGTTGCGGATGGTGAAGCCGAAGCATGGCTCGTCGGAATCGAGAGCGGCGACGGCCGACAGTTCGACGTCCAGCTGCGTCTCGAGCTCGCCGCGGAGAATCGTTCGGTACAACCGGATAGCACCGCCCTCCGCACTCAGGTTCCGCAGCAGGACCGGCAGATCGACGCCCTCCCGACCGAGCCAATCCCCGAGGGGACGACCAACAGCTTGCTTGGTCGTGCCGAGCTGGCACATCTCGATGAAGGCGGAGTTGGCCGAGATGACTCGCCCCGCCGTATCGGTGATCACGAAGCCATCGGGCGAGTGGTCGACGACGTCAAACACGCGGCGGTGGCCGGAGTCTGCGGTTGCCTCGGCTTCCTGCACCGGCAGGAGATGCACCAGCAGCAGCGATTCGCCACTCTGGCGCATCAGCGTGGCCGCGAGGCGGACGGTGCCTCCCTGCCGCGTGGTCACGAGCACCTCAGGCGCTTCGCCGGATGCCTTGATGGCCGACAGATACTCGCGCGCTTCGCCCGCACTCTCGTCGGTTAGCCCGGTCGGGAAGATTCGATCCACCAGCCGTGCCGGCGGTACGCCGAGCATGCGACCCGCGGCCGGATTGGTCTCGATGATCCGGTTCGATACGGCATCGACAACCACGATGGCCTCAGATGCGATCTGGAAGAGCAACCGATAGCGGGCCTCCGCCTGGCGGAACCGCGCGTAGTCCCGCTCCATCGACTGCTGGATTCCTACCAGCTCCTGCTGCAGCTTAGCCACCGTACTGAGATCACGGCCGACAACGAACTGGCGCCCCGAGGTTCCAAGCTGGATCGATGAATAGGCGACCGGCAGGTCGTCGCCATTGCCAGTGGCATGGTTCACCTGTCGCCACCTCGGCAGCGTCTTGCCATCGGCCGCACGGAGCAGCGCTTCGACCTTGCCGCGGCTTTCAACCGTGACCGTGTCGATCCATGGCTTGCCAAGCAGCTTCGGCCAGTCGGTACTCGTGCTTCCGGTTCCTCCGAGGGTGACTTCCTCGACGACACCATCCTCGTCAAGCACGAGCGCGATGTCCGCTGCGAGGCAGAGCAGACGTGCCGCCGCTTTGCTATCTAAATCCCGCATGGATTGTTCGGAAAATCCGTACGACTCCAAAAGTCGCGCATTATCCCGATTTTCGTCTGGTACCCGCAACCATCGTTATCCGAGTGGGGGTCGATGGCGATCAGCCTGCCTGGAGCACGTGCTCCTGAACCAGCGCGGCGACCTCACGGCCGTCCGCTGCCGTACCGTCGGCCCCAACCTCGCGAACGAGTTCGGGACGGCCGATAAACAGGTTTCCGCCAACCAGGATCCGAACGTCGGGATTCCGCGACTTCGATCGGACCGAGGCGACACATCCTCTAAGCCGTTCCAGGTGCCGCTCTGCGCTCATCGAGAAACCAACGATCGCAAAGGACTTCCGCGCCACCAGATCGGCCAGCTCTTCTTCCGTATCAAGAGGGTCGACCCAGACGTCCAGTCCCAGCGCTCGCAGGAAATCGCTCACCATGTGCACGCCGAACGTATGCTGCTCGCCGGGGACCGGGAGCAACAGCACCCGCTGTCCACAGACCGACTCGTCGGCTTCGACCAGCGAGTAGCCTGGACTGCAGGCCTGCAGCACCTGGTTCAGGCGTGCCATGGCTGCGGTCACCGCTGTGAAATCACGCTCGTCCTGTTCCCACAGATACCCGAGACGGGCGGCCGTGGGCTGCAGCAGGTCGAGATAGATCTCCGCGAGACCAGCGCCGCGAGCACGCAGCACCGCGATGAACGTCAGCGCGACGGAGGCATCCTCGTCGAGGACGAGGCGCACCAGTTCGCGAACGTCCCTCGCCGAAGGCACGTAGCCTGTCTCGGCGATGGAGCCGTCGTTGCCGGCGGTCCGCAGGGCGAGCATGAGCCGCGGGATGATTTCTGACTGGATGGTGCGACTCAGGCGGGGCGGCAGGTCGTCCTCGATGCCAGCCGAGCGCGCCAAAATGCTCCCCGGACACGATGAAGAGGCCATCGTGGGAAGAGCGCCGCGCTCATTCGAAGTTGTCATGAGAAGTTACCTGTACCGCAGTCGACACTATAACCCTAGTAATCGACGATGTGCACGTTTTGTGAGCATGACATGCACTCTTCCGGATCGCAGTCTGGGTCTTCTGGCCCTGCCGGGCCGACCACGTCCCTGAAGTCGGTTATCCTCCAATCGCCTTCGATTGTCAATTCAACTTAACGTCAAATTTGGTTGACACTTATTTCACCTCCCATTAGATTCACTCCCACGGCACCGGATAACAAAAGGATGACGCCAGACCATGGCCCTGGCCTCCCGGAAGCGGGTGTCATCGACCCCGCTCTACACTGCTGAGCAACGCCTACGTCGTGACCGGTCCCCCTGGACCCTGGTTCAGGGCGTGCTTGCGCCGCTGCAGTTCGTGGTCTTTCTCGTCAGCGCCTGGCTTGTCATTCGCTACCTCCTGACCGGCGATGGCTACGGCCTCGCCACCGCATCGGTCGTCCTGAAGACTGCGGTGCTCTACACGATCATGGTCACCGGCGCGATCTGGGAGAAGGACGTGTTCGGCCAGTACCTATTCGTATCGGCCTTCTTCTGGGAGGACGTCGTCAGCATGGGGGTCCTGGCGCTCCACACGGCCTACCTCGTCACGCTCTTGCTGCCTAGCGTCACGCCGGCAACCCAGATGTGGATCGCACTCGCTGCCTACGCGGCCTATGTCGTCAATGCAGTCCAGTTTCTGCTCAAGCTTCGCGCGGCGCGCCTTCAGGGCGAACGGGCGGCGGCCGAGCCTCTGCCGGAGCCCGCTTCATGAGCGCCCTGACCTCTTCGACGATCCCGGTACGCACGGTTCTGCGCGAGCGCGGCCAGCGCGAGGTCTTCTGCGGCCTTACGGGCATCGTCTGGCTGCACCGGAAGATCCAGGATGCCTTCTTCCTCGTTGTCGGCTCCCGGACCTGCGCGCACCTGATCCAGTCGGCGGCCGGTGTCATGATCTTCGCCGAGCCGCGTTTCGGTACGGCGATCATCGGGGAGCGGGACCTCGCCGGCATGGCCGATCTCGACGAGGAGCTCGACCGCGTCGTCAACCGCCTGCTCGAGCGACGGCCGGACATCAAGCTTCTTTTCCTGGTCGGTTCATGCCCGTCGGAGGTGATCAAGCTGGACCTCGGTCGAGCGGCTCAGCGCCTGTCGCAGGAACACATGCCCCAGGTCCGGGTGCTGAATTTCTCCGGTAGCGGCATCGAGACCACCTTCACCCAGGGCGAGGACGCATGCCTTGCCTCGCTCGTTCCGGAAATGCCGGAACTGACGCCAGGAACCGAGCGGCTACTGGTCGTGGGCGCACTCGCGGACGTCGTCGAGGACCAGTTTCGACGGCACTTCGCGAGCATCGGCCTGAAGGACGTCGACTTCCTGCCGCCGCGACGGGCCGACCTTCTGCCGGCGGTAGGTGCCGGGACGCGGTATCTCCTTGCACAACCGTTCCTCGGTGATACGGCAACGGCGCTGGAACGTCGCGGCGCGCGCCGGATCGCGGCACCCTTCCCGCTAGGCGTCGAAGGGACGACCCGCTGGTTCGAGGCCGCCGCTACGGAATTCGGCATCGGCCAGCGGCGGGTTCTCGACGCACTGGCGCCGGCCCGCGAGCGGGCCCAGCATGCGCTTGAGCGCTATCGCTTCCGGCTCGCCGGCAAACGCATTTTCTTCTTCCCCGATTCACAGCTCGAGATCCCGCTCGCGCGCTTTCTCCAGCGCGAGGTCGGCATGCAACTGACCGAGGTTGGAACGCCGTACCTACACCAGGAACACCTCGCCGAGGAGCTCGATCTCTTGCCGCAGGAGACCATCCTCAGCGAGGGCCAGGACGTCGAGCGCCAGCTCGACCGCTGCCGCGACTCCGCGCCCGATCTCGTCGTGTGCGGCCTCGGGCTCGCCAATCCGCTCGAGGCCGAGGGGATCGCGACGAAGTGGTCCATCGAGCTGCTGTTCACGCCGATCCAGGGCTTCGACCATGCGGCTGACTGTGCCGAGCTCTTCGCCCGGCCATTGCATCGACGCGAGAGGCTGGCCGTCTGATGGAACTGACCGTCTGGACCTACGAGGGACCACCGCACGTCGGCGCCATGCGCGTGGCGACGGCCATGCGCGAGGTTCACTATGTGTTGCACGCCCCCCAGGGCGACACGTATGCAGACCTCCTGTTCACGATGATCGAGCGCCGCGACCATCGCCCGCCGGTGACCTACACCACCTTTCAGGCGCGCGATCTCGGCGGCGACACGGCCACCCTCTTCAAGGATGCTGCGGCGTCGGCCTACGAGCGCTTCCAGCCCCACGCCATGCTGGTCGGCGCGTCCTGCACGGCCGAGCTCATCCAGGATGATCCCGGCGGCTTGGCGAAGGCGCTCGGCCTGCCGATCCCGACGGTGCCACTGGAGCTGCCGGCCTACCAACGCAAGGAAAACTGGGGCGCCGCAGAGACGCTGTATCACCTGACGCGCGCGCTCGCCGGGCCGAGTGCGCCGGCGCCGGGGTTCGAACGCGCGATGCCGACGGATCGACCGCCACGCTGCAATCTGCTCGGACCGACGGCCCTGGGGTTTCGCCACCGGGACGACATCACGGAATTGACGCGGCTACTGGGGGAACTCGGGGTCGAGATCAACGTCATCGCCCCGATGGAGGCGACGCCCGCAGATCTGGCGCGGCTCGGGGAAGCCGATTTCAACGTCGTCATGTACGCGGAAATTGCGGAGACTACCGCTCGCTGGCTCGAGCGTGCGTTCCGGCAACCGTGGACACGAACCGTGCCGATCGGCGTCGGCGCAACGTGCGACTTCATCCGCGAAGTGGCCGAAATCACGGGCATCGACGCATCGCGCATCCTCGCAGACCTGCCCTCGCGCCTGCCCTGGTATTCGCGCTCGGTCGACTCGAACTATCTGACCGACAAGCGCGTGTTCATCTTCGGTGACGCCACGCACGCGATCGCTGCGGCCCGCGTTGCGGACGAGGAATTCGGCTTCGAGGTGGTCGGGCTGGGCAGCTACAGCCGCGAGCAGGCCCGCGACGTGCGTGACGCGGCCAAGCGCCTCGGCCTGAAGGCGCTCATCACCGACGACTATCTCGAAGTCGAGGCGGCAATCACCGAACTCCAGCCCGAGCTCATCCTGGGCACCCAGATGGAGCGCCATGTGGCCAAGCGCCACGGCATCGGTTGCGCGGTCATCTCCGCACCGGTGCACGTCCAGGACTTCCCCGCACGCTACTCGCCGCAGATGGGCTTCGAGGGCGCCAATGTGCTCTTCGACACCTGGGTTCACCCGCTGATGATGGGCCTCGAGGAGCACCTGCTGACGATGTTCCGCGAGGACTTCGAATTCAACGATACGGCCGCCCCGTCGCACCTGGGCCATAGCCACGCCACGGGCACGCCGGAGCAGGAAGGCGCCGCGGCGTCGGCACCAGCACCGGCACCGGAGCCGACCGAGGCGGCGACTGCGGCGCTCCCGCAGGTCGGCCCCGTGTGGCTGGCCGAGGCGGAACAGGAACTGCGCAAGATCCCGTTCTTCGTGCGCGGCAAGGCGCGGCGCAATACCGAGAGATTCGCAAGCGAGCGCGGCCTGGCCGAAATCACCCTGGAGACCCTTTACGATGCCAAAGCGCACTTCGGTCGCTGACGACACGCCGATCCGCGTCGTCATCGTCACGCTGGACAGCCACCTGGCCAGCGCCATCGAGTGCGCCGAAGCCGAGCTTCGCAGGACGCTCCCGGGCCTGCGTCTGACCCAGCACTGCGCAGCCGATTACAGCAAGGATCCAGCCGCCCTCGAGCGCTGCCTCGGCGATATCGCCCAGGGCGACATCATCATGGCCTGCATGCTGTTCCTCGAGGACCACATCAAGCCGGTGCTGCCCGCCCTGCACGCCCGCCGGGACGACTGCGATGCCATGCTCGCGTGCCTGAGCGCCAGCGAAGTGGTCAAGCTCACGCGGCTTGGCGGCTTCAAGCTCGACGGCAGCCAGCAGGGCTTTCTCAGCAAGCTGAAGAAGCTTCGGGGCAAGCCGAAGGCGAACGGTCAGGTCAGCACCGGCGCACGCCAGCTCGCCATGCTGCGGCAGATCCCCCGTATCCTGCGCTTCATTCCCGGTGCCGCCCAGGACGCCCGCCAGTACTTCCTGACGCTGCAGTACTGGCTCGCTGGGTCGACCGCCAACGTGACGAACATGGTCGCCGGTCTCGTGAACCGCTATGCCGCGGGCCCGCGCGAGCGGCTGCGCGGCCGTGTCAAGGCCAATTCGCCGATCCACTATCCCGAGGTCGGCCTCTATCATCCGGCCGTTCCCAAGCGGATTGCGGAGAAGCTCACCGCGCTGCCGCGCAGGAAGCAGACGGACCAGGGCACGGTCGGCGTGCTCGTCATGCGCGCCTACGTGCTGGCCGACAATACACGCCACTACGACGCGGTCATCGAAGCCCTCGAAGCGCGGGACCTGCGAGTGATTCCCGCCTTCGCCAGCGGACTCGACGCCCGCGAGGCCGTCGAGCGCTTCTTCCTGCGGAACGGTCAGTCGACGGTCGATGCGGTCGTTTCACTCACGGGCTTCTCACTCGTCGGCGGCCCGGCCTACAACGATTCCAAGGCGGCCGAAGACCTGCTTTCAGCCCTGGACGTGCCCTATGTCGCCGCCCACGCCACTGAGTTCCAGAGCATCGAGGAGTGGGAGCAGAGCGATCTGGGTCTCCAGCCTATCGAGACGACCATGATGGTCGCCATCCCCGAACTTGATGGCGCGGTCAGCCCGATTCTCTTTGGCGGACGATCCACGCAGGGCGACCGGCTCGCGGCCGACCTCCGCCCGCAGCTCGATCGCGTCGACATGCTCGCCCGTCGCGTAAGCCGGCTGATCACGCTCCGCAAGACGCCGCGCGCCGATCGCAGGATCGCCGCGGTCGTCTTCGATTTTCCTCCCAACTCGGGTGCGACCGGCACCGCCGCGCATCTGGACGTCATGGCTTCGTTGCTGGCCATCATGGTCGAGCTGCGCGATTCGGGATACTCCGTCGAGGTCCCGGATTCGGTGGATGCGCTGCGCGACCGCCTGCTTCATGGCAACACCGCGCAGTTCGGCACCGCCGCGAATCTGCACCACCGCATTCCCGCGGACGACCACGTCCGCGCCGAACCCTGGCTACAGGAGATCGAGGCGCAGTGGGGCCCGGCGCCTGGTCGCCAGCTCACCGACGGGCGTAACCTGTTCGTCCTGGGCGCCGAGTTCGGCAATCTGTTCGTCGGAGTCCAGCCGGGCTTCGGCTACGAAGGCGACCCGATGCGGCTGCTGTTCGAGAAGGGATTTGCCCCGACGCACGCTTTTTCGGCGTTCTACCGTTACCTGCGCGAAGACTACGCCGCGCACGCGGTCCTGCACGTCGGCACCCACGGCGCGCTGGAATTCATGCCCGGCAAGCAATCCGGTATGTCGGCCGAGTGCTGGCCGGATCGTCTCATCGGCGACCTCCCGAACTTCTATCTCTACGCGGCGAACAACCCCTCCGAGGGCACGATCGCGAAGCGTCGCTCTGCGGCCACGATGATCAGCTACGTCACGCCGCCGATCACCCATGCGGGCCTCTATCGGGGCCTGACGGACCTGAAATCCTCGATCGACCGCTGGCGGGCCCTCGAGGATCAGGACAGCAGCGAAGGCGAGCGACTCGCCTCGCTGATACAGGCCGAGGCGGCCGAACTCGATCTGGTCGAACTCGAACCGGGATGGCGCGAGCCCGCACGCGAGATCGAAACCCTTCTCCAGCAGCTGCGCGAGCTCGAGGCGACCCTCATCCCCTTCGGCTTGCATACGCTCGGCCAGGCACCCGAGCCCCATGAGCGCGCCGACCTGCTGGGCGCGATGAGCGAAGCCGCCACCGGCTCGAGGCCCGATGCCGCCCTGCTCGACGACATTGTCGCAGGTCGACCGGTGACGACGGACGATGATTCGCTAAGACCCGAACTCGAACGCCTCGCCGATATCCACGCGCGCCTCGTCGCGGACAACGAACTACCGGCCGTCGTGCACGCGCTTGACGGCGGCTTCGTCCCGCCCGTCGCCGGCGGCGACCTCCTGCGCAACCCCGACATCCTGCCGACGGGCCGGAATCTGCACGGCTTCGATCCGTTCCGGATTCCCAGTGCCTTCGCCGTTGCCGACGGCGCCCTGCAGGTCGAGCGCCTGCTCGCTCGACACCGGGCGTCCGGCCACGCCATGCCCGAGAGCATCGCGATGGTTCTCTGGGGCACGGACAACCTGAAGTCCGAAGGGGCACCGATCGGACAGGCCCTCGCGCTCTACGGCGCGAAGCCCCGCTTCGACAGCTACGGTCGCCTGAGCGGCGCCGATCTGATTCCCCTCGAGAAACTCGGTCGTCCGCGGATCGATGTTGTGCTGACGCTGTCCGGCATCTTCCGGGACCTCATGCCGAACCAGACGCGGCTACTGGCCGAAGCCGCCCTGCTGGCCTCCTCGGCCGATGAGCCGCTGGAACAGAATTTCGTTCGCAAACACACGCTGGCCCACATGGAGGCCACGGGCTGCGATCTCGAGACCGCTGCGCTGCGCGTGTTCAGCAACGCTGCGGGCGCCTACGGCTCGAATGTCAACATGCTGGTCGACAACGGTCGCTGGGAAGAGAGCGATGAGCTCGCGGAGACCTACGAGCGGCGCAAGTGCTTCGCCTATGGCCGCTCCGGCGCGCCGGTACCCCAGGCCGAACTCCTCAAGGAAATGCTGGCCGGGGTCGATCTCGCCTACCAGAACCTCGAATCTTCCGAGGTAGGCGTCACGACCATCGACAACTACTTCGACACGCTCGGCGGCATTTCCCTCGCGGTCAAGCGTGCCCGCGGCGATTCGATCGAGGTCTACATTGGCGATCAGACGACAGGCGACGGAGTCGTCCGCACGCTCGATGAGCAGGTCGGCCTCGAGCACCGAACGCGGGTGCTCAACCCGAAGTGGCACGAAGCCATGCTCCACCACGGCTACGAGGGCGTCCGCCAGATCGAGGCGGCCGTCACCAACACGCTCGGCTGGTCCGCGACCACCGGCAAGGTGAAGCCCTGGGTCTATAAGCAGATCACGCAGACCTTTGTACTCGACAAGGAAATGCGCGATCGGCTGGCGACGCTGAACCCCGCCGCCTCGGCGAAGGTCGCGAACCGCCTGCTGGAAGCGTACGAAAGAAGCTACTGGACGCCGGATGAGGAGACGCTGCAAGCGCTCCAGGAAGCCGGTGAGGAACTGGAAGACCGCCTCGAAGGGGTGGGAGAGGTAAACATCGCATGACAGCAACGGTAACCATGCCGATCCGCATGAAGACGGGCAACGGCTCAACGAACGGAAACGGCCGCGGCAAGGGTGACGGTGAAGGCAGTCTCCAGGTCCACCAGGACGCCGATATCGCCATCGACGGCGCGCGCGTCTTCGCCGTCTACGGTAAGGGCGGCATTGGCAAGAGCACGACCTCATCGAACCTGTCGGCCGCCTTCTCGAAGCTCGGCAAGCGGGTGCTCCAGATCGGGTGCGATCCGAAGCACGATTCCACGTTCACGCTGACCAAGAAGCTGATGCCAACGGTCATCGACTGCCTCGAGGAAGTGGAATTCCATCCCGAAGAACTCCGCATCGAGGATTTCTGCTTCGAGGGCTACAACGGCGTCATGTGCGTCGAGGCGGGCGGGCCGCCGGCGGGCACCGGGTGCGGCGGCTACGTCGTCGGCCAGACGGTCAAGCTCCTCAAGCAGCACCACCTCCTCGAGGATACCGACGTGGTGATCTTCGACGTGCTCGGTGACGTGGTCTGCGGCGGCTTCGCCGCGCCGCTCCAGCACGCGCAGCGTGCGTTGGTCGTCGCTGCCAACGACTTCGACTCGATCTTCGCCATGAACCGCATCGTCGCGGCCATCAAGGCCAAGGCCAAGAACTACCAGGTTCGCGTGGGCGGCGTCATCGCCAACCGCAGCGCGGCGACGGACCAGATCGACGGCTTCGCCGAGCAAACCGGTCTGAAGCGCGTCGCGCATTTTCCGGACCTCGACGTCATCCGCCGTTCGCGACTCAAGAAATCCACGGTCTTCGAAATGGATCCATCACCGGAGCTTGAGGCCGTCCAGAACGAGTACCTGCGTCTGGCGGGGGCCCTATGGGCTGGCACGGACCCGCTCGACGCAGAGCCAATGCGTGATCGAGACCTCTTCGACTTCCTGGGATTCGAGTAATGGCAGCTGGCTCCTACACCGAGCGTCGCGGACAGCTCCAGACCTATTTCGACCGCACCGCGGTCGAAGCCTGGAAGAAGCTGACCTCGGATGCGCCCGTCAGCCGTATTCGCGAGACCGTCCGGGCCGGGCGAGATCGCATGCGCGCCACCCTGCTGTCGTGGCTGCCCGACGACCTGCGGGGCAGCCGGCTGCTGGATGCCGGCTGCGGTACGGGGGCCCTCGCAATCGAGGCAGCCCGCCGTGGCGCGAACGTGGTCGCCATCGATCTGTCGCCAAAGCTCGTGGCGCACGCGCGCGAGCTGGTCACCGAGGCGCTTCCCGGCCAGATCGAATTCCGCTCCGGTGACATGCTCGATCCGGCGCTCGGCGAGTTCGACCATGTGGTTGGCATGGACTCTCTCATCCACTACTCGCCCGAGGACGCTCTCGACGTACTTGAGGGCCTGACGACCCGCACGGCGAATTCACTGCTGTTCACCTTCGCGCCTCGGACCCCCGCCCTCGCGCTGATGCACGCGGTCGGGCGGCTCCTGCCCCACCGCACCGATCGGGCGCCGGCGATCCATCCCGTCGCCGAGGATCGCCTGAAGCGCATGATCACCGGAACCCTCGGCCCTGCCGGTTGGGACGTCGGCAGGACCGAACGCATCTCCAGCGGGTTCTACACCTCGCAGGCCCTGGAGCTGCAGCGACGGTGACGACGATCAGCCACAGGTTTGCTCGTCTACTGAACCGGCTCGGGTCCGGGTACCTACCGTTCGCGGACGTTGCAACGCCGGACCTGCCGCTCGGCAGGCTCCTGCGCCTGTCGCTCTTCCAGGTCACCGTGGGCATGGCCGCGGTGCTGCTCACGGGCACGCTCAATCGCGTCATGATCGTGGAGCTCGGCGTACCCGCGTGGCTGGTTGCGGCGATGGTCTCCCTGCCCCTCCTCTTCGCCCCGCTTCGGGCGCTCATCGGGCACCGCTCCGACAACTACATTTCGGCCCTCGGCTGGCGTCGCGTCCCGTTCATCTGGTTCGGCAGCATGCTGCAGTTCGGCGGCCTGGCATTCATGCCGTTTGCCCTGCTGGTCCTCACCGGCGAGGGCCATGGTCCGGCAGTCTACGGCCAGATCGGCGCCGCCCTGGCGTTTCTCCTGGTCGGCGCCGGCATGCACACCACCCAGACGGCCGGACTGGCCCTGGCTACCGATCTAGCCGCTCCGGAGAGCCGTCCGCGCGTTGTCGCCCTGCTCTACGTCATGCTTCTGTTCGGCATGTTCGGCAGCGCACTCGCGTTCGGTTTTCTGCTGAATGACTACACCCACCTCAAGCTCGTCCAGGTCATCCAGGGCGCGGCCCTCCTGACCATGGGTATCAACGTCTACGCGCTCTGGAAGCAGGAAGCGCGCAACCCGGCCGCAACGAAGGCCGACCGCGTGCGGCCCGACTTCCGATCCTCCTGGCGGGAGCTGGCCAATGCCGGTCGTACTCGACGGCTGCTCGTCGCCGTCGGCCTCGGCACGGCAGGATTCTCCATGCAGGACATCCTGCTCGAGCCCTACGGCGGCCAGATTCTGGGACTCTCGGTGAGCGCAACGACCGCGCTGACGGCTCTCTTTGCGGGTGGAACGCTGATCGCCTTCGCCCTCGCGGGCAGACGACTCGGGCGCGGCGATGACCCGAATCGGCTCGCGGCAGTCGGCGCGCTGTTCGGCATCGCGGGCTTCTCGGCCATCATCTTTTCCGATCCTCTTGCCTCGCCGCTGCTCTTCCGGATCGGCACGGCCGCCATTGGCTTCGGCGGGGGGTTTTTCGCCGTCGGCACGCTGACCGCGGCCATGGACATCGCCGATTGCGGCCAAGACGGGCGGCTCAACGGACTCGCCCTCGGCGCCTGGGGCGCCGTTCAGGCGACCGCCGCGGGCCTCGCCGTCGGAATCGGCGGTGCCCTGCGCGACATCGTTTCGGAGCTGGCCATGGCCGGCTACCTCGGCGAGGCGCTCGCGCGCCAGTCGACGGGCTATGTCTTCGTTTACCACGTCGAGATTGCCCTGCTCTTCGTCACTCTGATTGCCATCGGGCCCATCGTGCGGGTGAAGATCGCGCGACCGCAGCAATCAGCAACGAGATTCGGCCTGGCTGAATTTCCCAACTAGACAACTCATCAATGCGGAGGTTTTGAGATGTCGGACGCTTTCACCCAACAGCTCGATTTGACGGCGATCTTGTTCACCCTCTTCTGGGTGTTCTTTCTAGGATTGGTCTACTACCTGCAGCGCGAAGCCAAGCGAGAGGGCTACCCGCTCGACTCCGATCGCTCCGAGGCGGTGAACGTCCAGGGCTTCCCGGGCCTCCCGGAACCCAAGAAGTTCATCGTCCGCGGCACCGAGCCGGGCGCCCCCACGCGTGAGGTGTTTAAGCCGGCACTGGAAACGCCCGTCGAAAACCCGGCGCTCGACGACAAGCAGGGCTACTGGGGCAACGCGGGTATCCCCTCCGGCGAACCGATGGGCGCGAATATCGGCCCCGGCTCCTGGGTTGATCGGGCCGATCACGCCGAAACCACCCTCGACGGCCGCGATCAGATCGTACCCATGCGCGTGGGCACCGAGTTCGGTATCGAGCCGGATGATACGGACCCCCGGGGTTTCGCGGTCATCGCCGGCGACAAGCAGACCGCAGGAACCCTCCACGACATCTGGTGCGATCGCGGCGAGCCACAGATCCGCTACTACGAAGTCGCCGTCACCACGGCAGAGGGGCAGCCGTCCCACAAGGCTCTGGTTCCTGTCGACTTTGCGCGCGTCGACGGCAAGCGCGGCGTGGTCCTCGTCACGGCCATCACTTCCGAGCAGTTCCGGGGCGTACCGGCTCTGGCGTCGCCAGACCGGGTCACGCTTCGCGAAGAGGACCGCATCTCGGCCTACTACGGCGGCGGCATGATGTACGCCACGCCGGACAAGCAGGAGCCGCTGTTTTGAACAATAACGACGAGATTTCCCCGGTTCGCGGCCTGCCGGATTACCCACCGGAAGGCGAGCACATCCTGTGGCAAGGGGCGCCGCATCAGGGGGCGTTCATCGAACGGGTCTTTCATCTCCGATTACTCGCAGCCTACTTCGCCGTGATGGTGGCCATCTTCGCGATCATGGATCTGGCTGCGGGCGTCGACGCGGCGACCGTGGCCGGCGACGCTGCCGCGCTGATTCCGGTCGCCCTGGTCCCGCTCGTGCTGCTCTGGCTCGTGGGCCGCTGGATGGCAAAGACGACGGTCTACACGATCACCAACAAGCGGGTGGTGCTCGACTTCGGGCTGGCGCTGAC
>JBCCZC010000099.1:0-15152 GCA_039188505.1 Pseudomonadota bacterium
CGACCACGGCGTCCTGGATTCGGAAGATCTGCCGGGCAGCCTCCGCCCGATCCGAATGGTCCGGGACCACCGTGGCGTAGGTCTGGAGCGCCTGCTCCGGCCAGGGGGTGCCCTCGTTCTGGCGGAAGAGCTCCGTGAGTTCGGGATGGTGGCGCAGGCTCATGTCCGCGGCCCCACTGCTGATCTGCAAACTGCTCATGATCGTCTCCTTCAGTCCTGGTCGGCGGTGGCTAGGCGTTCCGCCGCGCTGAGCGCGGAGGCCTCCGCCATAGCGACGGCAAACTGGCCGATGTTCCGGGCGGCGGCGATGCCTTCCGGCGCGTCGCCGGACACCTTGATGCTGATGTCCGGGTGGCGTCCCTGCCATGGGATGCTGGCGAAGAATTCCTCCGCCGCCAGCTGGTCGAGGTTCGTTTCGAAACGCTCGCGGCGTTCGGTCTCGCGGTGCAGCAACTCCTTGATTTCCGCGTCGCTCAGGCGCTGGGCTTCCGCCTCCGCCGGCTCGGACGCGGGCGCTGGCGTCGCCGCGACGGTAACGACCGGGGCCGCTTCGGGAGCGTCGGCGGGCACCGGGACATCCGGCTCGGCAGCGGCGTCGGCTAACGACGCCTCCGCGGCCTCCGTCGCTGCCGCGGCGGACGCGGCAGCGGCCTCGATGGCTGCGGCAGCCTCTTCTGCGGCCGCTTCGGCAGCGGCTTCGAGCTCCTCGACGCGTGCCTCGAGCTCACCGATGCGCAGCGTGGACGCCGTCGCGTCCTCAACGCTCTCGGCGAGCCGCTCGGCCTGTCGCTGGCATTCGGCCTCGAAGCCCTCGAGCTCCTCGACACGCCGTGCGAAGCCGTCAGCTCGCTGGGCCGTTTCCGTCAGCGAGACTTCCTGCTTTGCGAGGATGGACTTAAGCCGGTGGTTTTCGCCTTCGCGCTCCTCTAGGCTCTTGCGGACGCGGCGAAGGCTGGCCTCCGTGTCTACCAGCTTCTCGCCGGCATCGCGGGCCCGACGCTGGGCGGTCTCGATCTCACCGCGCGACTCCTCGCCCTGGCTGCGGTACCACTCGACCTGCTCCTGGGCGTCGCCAAGGCGGGTCTCGAGACCGGCGATGCGGGCGGTCAGGTCGGCGGCTTCCTCATCGGATCGACGCCGTGCCTGCCGCTCGAGCTCGAGATCCAAAGCGGCGTCCGTGTCGGTATCGCCGTCGGGATCGAAGTCGGTGGGAACCGCAAGCGGGCGCGCTCGCTGGTCGAGGGCCTGTGTGATTCTTGCCTCCAGGGAATCGAAGCGGCCGGCGAGGGCGCTATCGGGGTCCGGAGCCGGCGCGGCTTCGGACTCGAGCGCCTGCTCGAGACGAGCCTCGAGCGCGTCGAAGCGCCCGACCAGGTCACCGAGGGGACCGGAAGCCGTCAGGTCCACGACGCTCGGCTTGGCCTCTAGGGCCGAACGCAGCTGGTCGATTTCCTCGCGGAGCAGGCGTTCGCGCTGAGGCGCTTCGTCGGTCCGTACCAGCTCGCGCATGCGTCGAAGCTGGCGTTCCTGCGTCGCGACGTAGTTCTCGAGGTAGCCGAGCCGGTCGCGGGCGGCGTCCGGGATCTCGGCGCGCAGGGATGCGTCGCTCAGCGACTCGTCCGCGGCAGGTGCGAGGAGCTGCATGAATCGATGCAGGTGCAGCCGCTGCTGTTCCGTATAGACCGTCATGTCCGTCATCCCAGGTTCTCCATGATTTCCTGTGCGCCGGCGCCTTCCTCGCGCCAGAACTGGGCGGCGTTGACCCGCTTTTCATCGCTGACGAGGAACTTGCAGACATCGTTACCCATCGCGTAGCACTGGACCTCGATGGACTCGAGTTCGGTGCGGTTGTAGAAGGAGAAGGCGCCCGCGAAGAGCCCGGCGTAGAGGTTGCAGACCGGGCGACCGACCAGCTTCATCGACTTCGCGACCGCGGAGTTGCGGATCTCGACGAGGGTGATGCCTTTGTCGACGAAGCTGAGGTCCAGCGACCAGCCGCCGAAACCCGTCACCGTGAGCGGCCACCACCAGGTCTCCCAGACGAAACGCGGATTCATGTCCCAGATCTCGCGCTTGCCGCTGCCGTATTCCTGCCGCATGCGGTTGTTGAAACGTTTCATGTCCTGCAGGGCCCATTCCTGGCCGCAGCGGTACATGAGCAGGCCAGAGGACTCCCCGATCTCCTGTTCGATGCCGAGGTGGAGGCCGTTGATGAAGGACTCGTTGACCTTGACGGCGCGCTGGCCATCGCGGAGATAGATGCTGCCCTCGCTCGGGTCCTCGTGGAAATATTCCTCGGGGGTGTAGTAGTTGTGGGGTACCGCGTTGCCCCCTTGGATGGGATCGATACTCATCGGATTTGCCTCTGCGATGACGTGTTACGGATTCATGAATCGGCGGACTGGAGCTCGAGCTCCTTGACGCTGAAGTCCATGTCCTTCAGCTGCATGATCGAGGAGCGGATGATGATCTTGTTCGCCTCGACCAGCGTGTCGCCGGTGATGGGATGGAGGATGGAGGTGCGGGTGCGCTGGCCGATCAGCGACTCGAGCTCCGCGAAGGACTCCACGTAAAGGCCCTCGGGCAGGGCGACTTCCACGCCCTCGCCGATGACGCAGGCCTGGCACGAGAGCCGGCTGTTCGCCTGGGCCCCGGTCAGGATCCCGAGAGAGAGTTTCTCCCGCTGCGACATGGGGGTGAGCGATTCCTCACCGTCGGTGACGTACACGTGGCAGGTGGCGCAGAGCCCGCGGCCGCCGCACAGCATCTTCACCGGTACCTGCTCGGCCAGGAGCGCGTCCAGGAGGCGGCTCTCGGTCTTCAGGCTGACGGCGTTTTCCGTGCTCTTGATCCTGACTGTCTTCATGGTCTGGCTGTCCTTCAGTTCACACCGCTGCGGATGGCGTTCGAGACCCGCTCCACGGCGTTTCTCACGTACTGGTCGATCGATTCACCGCCGATGGCGACCAGCTGAGCCTCGACGTTGTCCGGTTCGGCTTCGAGGCCGGAGGCAAGCACTCGCCGTACGCAGCCGCCGTCGGGCGATTCACTACCGCCGTAGAGGGTCCAGTCGATCGCGTCGCGCAGGAGCTGCCGCGTATGCCACTGGACATCGCTGGGTGCCGAGGCCGGCGGCAGCAGGTGCGCCTGGGCCTGGCCGGCTGCCCGTGCGAGGCGGTCCACGCCTTCCAGGGCCGTTTGCAGGGCCGCAACCAGCGGTTCCTCGTCGTCCCACTCGGCGGCGTGCAGATCGGCTGCGCGCTGGAGCGCCTCCCGGAGCAGGCCATCGCCGCCACCGAAGATCTCGCGTCCAAACCACTCGAGGAGGCGGGTGCCGCTCGGCGCCTGCTCCGGGCGGATGAACAACTCGAGCGCCTGGCTGAGGTCGAACCAGAGATCGACGCGCGCGACGCCGTTGGCCGCGATCGCCGGCTGCGCGAGGACTTCGGCGAATTCCTCGATTCGCTCGCCGCCGCCGCGCAGGGTCAGCGAATCGGGTGTCGTTCTGCCGGCAATGGCGGCAATTTGGACGTCCCCGGGCATGGGTGTCGATGCCTGCTGAACGACCGCGCGGCCGATCCGATCCGCGAGCCAGAGCGAGCGGATCGATGGCTCGCCCGGGAGCGACGCGAAGATGCCGTCGAAGCGCGTGAGGCCGGATTGCTCGTGGAATCCGGCGCCCTGCGCGTGAACGCGGGCTACCTGCTCGATGGCGGCCTTGAGATAGCGGTGCAGCTCAGGTGCAAACTGGGCTGACAGCACTTCCTCGAGCTGGGGAAGGAACTCCCGCACTTGCGTGCGCCAGCCGTCGAAGTCCCGGATGTCCCGGTAAAGCGCGTGGTGGATGATCCAGTCACCGTCGCCGAGGGAGATCTCCGCGACGCATTTGCCGAGGATCGCGGCGAGGATCGTGCGCCAGTTGGCGTCGTAGCCCGGGTCGGGCGAGAAGGTCGTGCCCTCGCGATCGATCCAGTCCCGAACCTGCCCGCAGAGCCCGGTGTGGTCCACCACGCGGGAAAGCGGTGCCAGGCGTCGGAAATAGAGAATCCATTCGCCGGACGTGGCCCGGTGGCGGAGCAGGTGCTCGAAGACGATCCGGGCGCGACGCCAGGCATCGGAGCCGACCTGCTGCCGCGGCAGGAGCGCCGCGACCGACCAGCCGCGTCCCTGGGCGAGGGCGTCCCCGGCCGTTCGGGCCCACGCCGCGTAGGCCTGAAGGGCGGCGGTGTCCGCGTTCCAGCGACCTGCGAGCTGCGGTGCGGCCTCGTGCAGCTCGTCGGCGGTCTCCAGGAGGCGCTCGCCTGCAAGCCGCTCCGTCAACGCGTCGACCAGGCAGCGGTCGAGCGCCGCGGCGAGGGCCGCGGGGACGGGTTCGGCGTCGGCCTCGGGCCGCATCGCCCGCACCTGATCGGCGAGATCGCTTGCGGACGGACCCTCGTCGGTCAGCGTCGCGGCGACGGTATGCGCCGCGGCGATCGGGTCGCCGCCGTCGATGGCGGTCCGCCGATACTCGTCGATCATTGCCTGCAGGGTTCCCTCGGCGTCTTCGGCGGTTGCGAGGCGCGCCCAAACCGGCGCGACCGGCGCTGCAGAGGTATCGAACTGCTCGCTCAGCAGCGGCGCTTCTGGCGGCGCCGGCTGGTCGGTGATCTCGGCGCGTGGCGCCAGATCCGGTGCGAATTCCCGCGCCACCAGTTGGATGAGCTCCGCCGCGAAGTCCGCGCCGAACCAGGTGGTCTCCGTGCCTCCGGCGAGGAGCTCGGCGACGGCGGTGGGGATGTCGAAATCCGTCAACCTCAGGCGGAGCAGGGTCCGCCGAAGGTCTCCGCCGGCGGCGGAGCCGTGGCGGACGACAGCGTTCGCCGCGTGGCACGCCAGCTCCCCGCCGGCCGCTCCGATATCGACCGCCAGGCGATCGAGCGCGCGTAGCGCGTCGAGCTGCTGGACGAAGTCGTCGAGCCGCTCGTCCCCGCGATCGCTCACGGCCTGCGCCAGCGCTTCGGCCTCCTCGCCGTCGTCCAGCAGCAGCGCGCTGCGACGAGCCTCTGCCGGGCATCCGAGGGGCGCATGGGCGGTGATTGCAAGGCGGGCGAGCCGTGCCGCGATGGCGGCCGCCGACGGCGTCCCGGCGTCGATCGGTTCGTCGCCGTCGCTGGCCAGGGCGCGGCGCAGCTCGTTGGCCTGCTCGATGAGGCGAGGCGAGCCCTCGGTCAGGAGGGGCGCGAGATTGGCGAGCTGCTCTGCCGCGCTGTCCGGCAGGAGCGCATGGGCAAGCTTGCGGGCAATGCGCTGGTCATCCGGGGCAGCGGTCGCTGGCACGAGAAGGGCCAGGCGTAGGGATCCGTTGATGCCACCGGGCAGTGACTCGGCCAGGTCATGCTGCAGGCGGAGTGTCTCGAACAGCGTCCTCAGGCAAGCGATCCGGGGCCACTCGAACTCCCGCCGCAGCGCATCAAACAGGGCTATCGATCGCGTCGGTGTGCTGACGAACTCCCGCAGATCGACGGCCTCGAGGGCGGCGGCATGCTCGTAGCGGAAGCGAACGCGGCTCAGGGGCGCTCCTTCCTCCGCGAGCACGGCCCCGATAAGCATCAGCCGCGCGGACTCCCGGGTGAGCACGCCCGCCGCGAGCTCCAGCCAGCGCTCCGCTACCGCGCGCTCGGGCAGGACGTTGGCGAAGGCCGCGACGATGTCCGGCAGATACCAGCCCGCGCCGACGTCGCCCGGCAGCAGGAGGCCCTGCTCGCGGGTGCGCAGCTCGGCCTCCCATGCCTCGTCGGACGACGCAGCAAGACAGGCGTCCAGGAGTTCGTTGCAGAGCGTCCATTCGGCTTCAGCGAGGCGGGCTGCGATCGCCGCTGCGCGGTCTCCGCCGCGCAGGGCGAGCGCGTGTCGCTTGCGCAGGAATTCGGTTTCGGCAGTGAAGAGGTGACGCGCGATGTCGACCCGCAGGCGATCCGTAGCGGTGAGCTCGGGCAGCAGGGCATCGGCGAGGCGGGCGACCAGCTCGCCACGGATGCCATCGTCCGCCTCCTCGTAGAGAACGCGCACCACATCGGTCCAGCGTGCGTCGCCCTCGAGCCCATCGGCCACGGTCTCGAGGATCCGGGTCGCGTCGCCTGCGGCGCGGCGGTCCGGCCAGGCTTTCAGCGTCGCCGGCAGCGCTGCGGCAACCTCCTCGAGGGTGCCGACGATCCGTTCGCGCGCGGCAGGGCCGACGTTGTCATTCAGCCGGTCGAGGAGCGATCGCTGAGCGTGTTTGAGGTCATTCATGGCGTCTGTTCCTTTCGTCCCGCCGCGAGGGTGGCCGCGAAGGCCTCCCGCGGGATGGGCTTCGAGAAGAGGTAACCCTGGCCGCGGGGGCAGTTGAGCGTCCGCAGGACGTCGAGCTGCGAGGCATCCTCGATCCCTTCGGCAACGATGCCGAGGTCGAGGGCCTTGGACAGATCGATGAGGCCCCGGGTGATGATGCGCTCGCGGCTGTCGGCTTCGATGGCGCGGGTGAACACGCGGTCGATCTTCACGCCCGCGATCGGCAGGCGCTGCAGGTAGTTCAGCGAGGCAAAGCCGGTGCCGAAATCGTCGAGGTAGATGCTGAATCCGCGCTCGGCGAGCTCGTGCAGTCGGCGCTCGGCCACGGACCCGTCGGCGATGATGAAGGACTCCGTGACCTCGATCTGGACGCGTCCGGGGTCGATTTCGTCGAGCAGCCGTGCGGTTCCATCGGCCTTGCCCCAAAGCTCGTCGGCGTTCAGGGTCACGCCGGACAGATTGACGTTCATCGGAACGTCGATGTCCCCGTCGCGGAGCACGTCGATGGCCGAGCGCAGCATCATGGTGTCGATGCCCACGATGAGGCCGGTTTCCTCTGCATGGCCCAGGAAGCTCCCCGGCAGCAGCGTGCCGCGATCAGGATGCATCCATCGGACCAGCATCTCGGCGCCGACGATGCGCTCGTCAGCGAGGTCGACGATGGGTTGGAATAGCGGTTCGAATTCGTGGCGATCCAGGGCCGCGCGCAGCTGCGCGTCGAGGCGGACGCGTTCCTGCACCTTGTCCAGCATGCCGTCCTCGAAGATGATCCAGCCGGAGCCGGCCTGCTTCGCGCGGCCAAGGGCAACATCGGCGGCGCGGGACAGGTCGCGCGCGGAAGCGCCGGCCGCCGGCATGGCGGCCAGTCCGATCCGGGTGGCGATGCGCAGCGGCATGCCCCGGACCGTCGCGGTGCCATTGAGCCCCGACGACAGCGACTCGGCATAGGTGCGGAACGCGTCCTCGCTGTCGGCGTGGGCGATCACCGCGAACTCGTCGCCCGCGGTCCGCGCCACGAAATCGGCGGGGTCGATGAGATCGCGCAGGCGCGTCGCGAAGCGCCGGAGGACCTCGTCGCCGATCTCGTGACCGAAGAAGTCGTTGATCGTCGAGAAGTCCTCGATGTCCACCAGGATCAATCCCAGCAGGCCGTCGTTCGGTTCCTGGTCCTCGAGGAAATTCCAGAGTCCGCGGCGGTTAGGCATGCGCGTCAGCGGGTCGGTGAACGCCAGGTAGCGCAGGCGATCCTCGGCGGCCTGCTGATCCGAGACGTCCACGGCCGAGGACACCCAGAGCCCATCGGACCCTGCACGCATCGGTTCCACGTGCACGAGGAAGGGTGTTTCCTGACCGTTGCGGTTGATCAGGTTCAGCGTGGTGGTCCGGGCCTGGTCCCAGGGCAACGGACGGGTCCGCCGGCCGGAGCCGATGGCGCCGCGCTCGACAAACAGGTCCGTGAAGGCGAGCTTGCGGATCTCTTCGAGCGTGTAGCGTGTTGCGCTCAGGGTGCGCGCGTTCGCATCGAGGACATGACCCTCTCCATCCAGCACGATGATCGCGAGCGGCAGCGCGTCGACGATCTCGTTCGCGGGGACTGCGTTCCAGAGACGCTCGTCGAACGCGGGAATGGCGTGGGTCATGCCAGTCACTGGGCGGCCTCGATGATGCCTTCGCCGACCGCGATCAGGGCCAGGTCGATGGTCGAGCGCACGCCGAGCTTGCGGAAGATGTTCCGGCGATGGTTGCCGACGGTGTTGATGCTGATATGGTACGCGGCCGCGATCTCGCGCGCGCTCATGCCCTTGGCGAAGGAGACGAACAGCTGGTACTCGCGAGCCGACAGTCGATCCAGCGCCGAGCGCTTCTGTGGTCGCGCCGCGTTGGCGACGCAGTTGATCGACGTATCCGGGTCGATGTAGACGTGTCCGGAGAGCACGCGCGTCAAGGCCTGTTCGAGGCATTCGGCGGCACTCGTCTTGGCGATGAACGCGTCCGCGCCGGCTTCCAGTGCTCGGTTCACGGTCTGCGGATCGGAGTACATGCTCAGCACGATGATCTTCGTGTCGCTGTCGCGGTTCCGGATCCGTCGCACCAGCTCGAGACCGCTCGCGCCGGGCAGCGAGATGTCGGTGACGACCAGCTCGGGGTGCTGGTTGACGAAGGTCCGGTAGCCGGACTCGGCGTCGCAGGACTCGAGGATCTCGGCGTCCAGCGCGGAGCGCAGGATGGTAGCGATGCCGCCGAGGACAAAGGGGTGGTCATCAACGATGAGTGCTTTTGTGACGTTCATGCCGTTTCCCCTGCGGGCAAGAAGACCCGGTCCGCGCGGAAGCCGCTGCCGGTGTGCGTGATCGCCGTTCCCTCGGCCCAGGGCGTGTCCCATTCGGGTTCCGGAACGGCCGTCGTCCAGAGGGTGCGATCCCGGGATTCGAGGACGACCGTGACCGGGCCGTCTGGGATCGGTCGATCGACCTGCAGCGACACGGCGTGGATGGCCGAACCGACGCTGGCGCATTCAACGAAGGCGGACAGGGCGTCGACGAGCACATCGGTGGCCGGCCAGGTCTTCGCGTCGGTGACGGTGGGAACGTCGAGCTCCAGCTGCGGGGCCTGTTCGTCGATCGTGTACTCGGCGAGGATGGCCTCCATCTCGTCCCGCAGCGTTGCCTTGGGGAAGCGCAGCCCGTCCATCAGCGATCGAATCGACCGGCACGAGAGTCCGGCGGTCACGCACAGGTCCTCCGCGACGGTGGCGAGCTCTTCCTCTCCGCGAGCTTGCGCCATCGAGCGCAGCACGTCCGCGTTGAATGCGATCGCCGTGGCGAACTGGCCGATCTCGTCGTGGACCTGACGCGCCATGCTTCGCCGCAGCGAAATGCGAGAACCGATCTCCCGCAGGAGTGCGGCTCGGAGGGCGGCGTGCCCGGTACTGTCTATGCCTGTCTTGTTCAAGGAATCCCAGACTGTCATGTCGTTTTTTCCATGCGAGGACGCATCGCTCCCCGCGTTGTCCATAGGTTTCATCTTCCGCTGCTCCGCAAACATCGTGACCTTGCACACATCACCATGGTGACTGGCGACATCCACTACTAGTGGAAGCCACTATAGATTTATAAGCCCATGTTTCACAACGAAAAATTCGCGTTTTCGCGATTTTTCGCAAATTGGACGGGGCGTCGGCGTTGTCCGTAGCATCAATCTCGCCGCTGAAGGCAGAGCCCCAGCATTGGGCGGGGTTCTTCGAAGCAACATTTGGAGATATCGCTATGGCACAGGTCCAGAAGACGACAGACTCGTCGAGCCTGGCGGAAGTCGTTGATCGCATCCTCGAGAAAGGGATCGTGATTGACGCGTTCGCCAAGGTGTCCCTCGTGGGCATCGAACTGCTCGCCGTCGAAGCACGCGTGGTGATCGCATCGGTTGAGACGTACCTCAAGTACGCCGAAGCCGTCGGGCTCACGTCCAGCGCTGCGATGCCGGCGTGACCTTCGCTGGATACACCGGCGTGAGTCTCACGTCGGTGTATCCACCGATTCCCTGAGGAGTGGCGAGCATGGATAAACCAATCATTGGAATGCGCGAGAAGCTGGAGAACCTCCGGCGCGAGCGCGAAGGCGAGGTCGAGCGAATTCGCGAGGATTCGAGGGATCTCGTGCAGGAGATCATTGATGACCGCGACCAGATGCGCCGCGTCCTCGCCGAGGACGCCCAGGCGCTTGCCCGGGCGCTCGAGGTGATTCGCCCGGAGCTCGCGGAAGCGGTCATCCAATTGCAAAACGATCATCGGGAATCCCGGGAGGAGCGTTTCGCGAAGCTCCGCGAGGAGATCATGGAGACCATGGCCGCCGTGAGCAGTGAGGTGAACCGGGTGCAGAAGCAGACCCGTGGCGCCCAGGCCTACGGTTTCGTCGACGGCTCCTGGCATCTCCACGGCTCGCAGGCCGCCGAGCAGACCGTGGCCGCGAGCCCGCCGGAAGTGGCAAAAGCCAAGGCCCCGAAGCGCAAGCGGTCACGCAAGCGCTCCGATGCCGACTTCCTCGATGCGGAGTCGACCTCATGAGCGGCTCGAAGGTATCCGTCGCGCCGAGCGAGTCCTTCGTGGTCAACGACCGCATCCAGGCGATCGTCGACCGGGCCATGGCCTACCTGAAGGCTGGTTACCCGGTGCACCTTTCGGGCCCGACGGGAACGGGGAAGACGACGCTGGCCTTCCACATTGCGAGCCAGCTCGCGCGACCCATCACGCTCCTGCAGGGTGATCACGCGCTGAGCAGCTCCGACCTCATCGGCAGCAACGACGGCTACCGGACGTCGCGCCTCGTGGACAACTACGTCCGTTCCGTCGTGAAGATGGAGGAAGAGAAGCGGACGATCTGGGTCGACAACCGCCTGACCACAGCCTGCCGGATGGGCCACACGCTCATCTATGACGAATTCAATCGCACCTGCCCGGAGGCCAACAATCCTCTGCTCAGCGTGTTTTCGGAGCGCATCCTCAACCTGCCGCCGGCCCGCGAAGGCGCCGAGAGCTATGTCGCGGTGCACAAGGGCTTCAGCGCCATCCTCACCTCGAACCCCGAGGAATATGCCGGTGTCCACGCGGCACCCGACGCCTTGCTGGATCGGGTCGTCACGATCCGACTCGATGCGGTAGACGAGGCAACGCGTCGCCAGATCATCGTGTCCCGGACGGGCGTCGGTGAAGATACGGCGGGCGCCATCGTGGATATCGTAGATGGCGTAGCCCAACGTCACCCGGATCACAAGAACAGGCCGACGCTGCGGGCGGGAATCGCAGCGGGTCGCGTCCTGCGCGCCGCAGGAAAGGAACCCGACCTGGCCGACGAATTCGTGGCCGGCGTCTTTGCCGACCTGTTCGGCATACCCGCAACAGACATTGCTGCGGCGATGAAGCCCGCGAAGCGAAAGAAGAAAACCAAGGCCGCGTCCCGGCGCCGTCCACGTGTGGTCGAGCCCGAGGAGCCGGCAGGCGATCTGAGCTGGCTGCAAGCGAGGGCGAACTGATCATGAAACGCATCCGATCAACGGTTCCGCCGCTGACCTACGGTGGCACACGCGAGCGACTGTCCCGCCACGCAATTTATCTTCGACTGAGCCACCTCGAGATCGAGAAACGCCGGCGCGCCTCAGAGCTTGCGCTGGTCAAGCAACGGCTGGCGGCAATCAGTCAGCGGATGGCGACCCTGGGCGACGAGATCGACCATCTCAAGGCCCTGGAGTCCAGGGTTGACGAGTCGTTCGAGGTCGAGGAATACGAGTCACCCGACGCGCTCAAGATCGAGTATTGAGGAAACCAGACCATGGAAGCAGCACTCGCAACAGCAGCCGGCAGCGGCGTCGCGTCGCTCGCAAATGTGCGCGCGAAGATCGAGACGGAGATCGGCCAGATGGTCGGCGCCCGGGAGCTTCGCATCCTGTCGATGCGCAAGTCCTCCGAGGGCGGTTGGACCGCGCGCATCGAGGCCTTCGTGCGCGATCCGCAGCTGAGCATCAACAACCAGCTCGGCAACAAGGAGATCCTCGAGGTGAAGGTCTTCCAGGCGGAATTTGATTCCCAGGCCGAACTCATCGGCTTCGACATGGAGGGCGCCTGATCATGGGCTACTTCGTATATGGCATGGTTCGCGGTGAGTCCGGACCGATCCCCGAGGGGCTCCTCGGCATCGACGCGGAGCCCGTGAGCACGGTCGCGGCCGGCTCGGTGGCAGCGCTGGTTTCTCCCGTCGAGGACGAGGATATCCTCCCAATGCGGGCGCACCTCAAGGCCTTTCAGAGCGTGATTACGAGCACCGCGGCCAATAGCGACGTGCTCCCGGTCTCCTTCGGCCTCGTCGCTCGCGACGAAAGCCAGGTGGAGGAAGTACTGGCGGACAACGGCGAGGTGCTCGAGCGCGAACTCAGCCGTATTGGTGGCAAGGTCGAGTACACCTTGCGTCTGAATTTCGCGGGCGACAACGTGTTCGCCTGGTTCACCGAGCAGGATCCGCGCGTGCGTCGCCTCCGGGACAGCATGTTCGAGGGGGGCAGAGAGCCGACCCGGGACGAGAAGATCGCCCTTGGCCAGGCCTTCGAGGAAGCGCTCGAGGGTCGGCGCCAGGCCGAGAATGCCAGGCTGGCAGACGCGCTCGCCGACCTGACCGCCGAGATCAGCCCGGTGAGCTATGCGTCCGAGGCCGGCGTAGCCGCGCTTGCGCTCCTCGTTCCGCGCGAGAACCGGAATCTCCTGGACGCTCGGATCGACGAGATCGCCGCCCAGTACAGCGACGACTTCATGTTCGAATTCACGGGGCCGTGGCCACCCTATAGCTTCATCGAACTCTCCCTGGCGATCTGACATGTTGGGGACCGGACTCGTGATGAAGCTCGCCCGCCAGATCGACACGGCGGTGAAGGACGAAATGGTCGCGGAGCAGGGCCGGATCATGGGCGAGCTGCAGCAGCTGCACCGCGCCGTCGAGACCGGCGAGATGCAGGAGGACGTCTTCGAAGGCGCCGAGGCCAGGCTTCTCGTGCGCCTCAAGGAGCTCAAGGAGATGCAACGATGACCTCGCCGTCCAGCAACGTCTACCTCAGCGACCTCATGGATCGCCTGCTCTCCGTGGGCGTCGTGGTTCGGGGTTCGCTGATCCTGACCATCGCCGACATCGAGCTCATCTATATCGACCTGGCGGTCATGCTCAGCTCCTTCGAGGCTGCTTTTGCGGAGCCGGGTGCATGAACGCCTCGATCGAACAGGCCCTGGCCCAGGCAATGGGGAGTCGCAGCGAGACGGTCGCCCTGGACGGCGAAGGTACGGCTAACGGCCTTCTCAAGCTCGCCCTGACGATCGTGCGTTTCCTTCACGACGTGCTCGAGAAGCAGGCCGTCGCCCGGATGGAGTCGGGCAGTCTGACCGACGAGCAGATCGAAAAGGTTGGCACCTGCCTGATGAAACAGGCGCAGCAGATCTCGGCGCTGTGCAAGGAGCACGGCATCGACCCCGACGAACTCGAACTCGACCTCGGCCCGCTGGGTCGCCTGTAAGGAATCCTGCATGAGCACCGCGCTGACGCACGCCACCAATTCCACGTCCCTGGCGGATCTGCTCGAGCGGATCCTCGACAAGGGCATCGTCATTTCCGGTGATATCCGGATCAATCTCGTCGACGTCGAGCTCCTGTCGATCCAGATCCGCCTCATCGTGTGTTCGGTCGACCGGGCCAAGGAAATGGGCATCGACTGGTGGACCCGCGCGGAGTATCTCCGTGGAAGCCAACGACGCGAAACCCGGCAGATCGAGCACCTCGAGGACGAGATCGCCGACCTGAAGACACGGCTGGCCGCCGCGGAAGGGCTGCAGGCATGAGCGGTAGGAGTGGCTTCGGTGATCTATTGCGCGGTCTGTCTCGCCTGAGCGACGCCATCGGTGACGCAGTGGAGAACGGCGACGCGAAGGTCGACCGGAGCTTCAAGGTCCGTTCGCTCGACGGATCCGACCTCGGTGAGGCCTTCGGGGAACTGAAGAGCAAGCTGAAGGAGAAAGCGGAGGAAGCCGACGAGGCAGCGGCACCGGCAACGGGTCTGATCGAGCTGGAACTCGAGGTCTTCGAAAGCGAGAGAGAGGTGCAGGTTCTGATCGACGAACCGCGCCTGCGGCCGACCTATATTCAGCTCGACGTCGCCGACGACGTGCTGGTGGTCACGGCGACGAACGACGAGGGCGAGTACCGCGGCGAAGCCTTGCTCCCGCGGCCCCTCGCCATGCCAGGGGCGAGGGTCGAGACCCGCAACGGTATCCTGACGATTACCTGGTCGACCGATGGCTGACCACACCGCGAGCGTGAGCCTCACCGTTCGCTCGGGGCGAGACCGCGACTTCGGTCGCGGCGTGGCGAGGATCGATCCGGAGATCATGCGCGAGCTGGGTGCGTCGCCCGGCGATCTGCTGCGCTTCGGCGCGACGAGTTGCCACGCGCGCGCCATGCCGACCGTGGGGGACGAACGCGGCGAACGGGCCGTGCGCATCGACCCGGTACTGCGCCAGAACCTCGGCTGTGGCGAGGGCACGATCGTCGACGTTTCGCGGGCGGTGCTGCCCCGGCTCCAGGAACTCCTCCTCGAGGCGCCCGACGGCGCGGCCGTGTCCGACACGGATTTCCGCTTCCTCGCCGGACGCATCGACGGCATCCCTGTCGCGGCGGGCCAGAACCTGGCAGTCGCCGTCGCCGGCGGTCGTACCGTCGAACTGAAGGTGGTCAACACGCGGCCCGACAGCGGGGGTGTCATCGCCACGGAAACCCGCGTCCGGCTGCATCGTGAGGACAAGGCTTCCGGTGGCGGGCGCGCGCTCTACGCCGACATCGGGGGACTGTCGAAGGAGATCGAGCGCCTGCGCGAGCTCGTCGAGCTGCCGATGCTTCGCCCGGAGATATTCGAGCGCCTGGGCATCACGCCGCCGCGGGGTGTGCTCCTCCACGGACCGCCAGGCACCGGCAAGACCCTTATGGCGCGCGCAGTCGCGGCAGAGGCCAATGCCGCCTTCTTCCATGTCTCCGCACCGGAGATCATGCAGAAGTTCTACGGCGAATCGGAGGCCCGCCTGCGCGAGCTGTTCGAGAAGGCCGAGAAGAACCTGCCGGCGATCGTATTCATCGACGAGATCGACGCCATCGCGCGGCGTCGGGACCAGGTCGAGGGTGAGGTCGAGAAGCGGGTGGTCGCCCAGCTACTAACGCTCCTCGATGGCCTGAAGTCGCGAGGCGACCTCGTCGTCATCGCGGCGACCAACCTGCCCAACGTGATCGATCCGGCGCTTCGAAGGCCCGGTCGCCTGGACCGCG
>JBCCZC010000100.1:0-15132 GCA_039188505.1 Pseudomonadota bacterium
GCCACGTCCCTGATTTCAGCAGGCACGCGCGGAGCCAAGTCGTTGATCAGGCCGGCGGGCGCGAACGGGAGAAAGCTGCCGTAGGGGTTGGCGACGGTGGGCTGCGGCGGACGCGGGCCGAAGCGCTCGCCCGGGAGACTGATCGTCGTCGTCGGCTGGCCCGGCCCGAATGTCTGGCCAGGAACGGACACGGAACCCCCGAACTCAGGCGCCGGATCCACGTAGGGGTTGATGATCGTTGTAGTCATCAAGGTTCCTGAATGGTCACGGTGCGATCGCCGATCAGGAATGTCCCGGGGCGCGTGAACTCGCTGTAGCCGTCCGCCGGCCGGTAGTGCCACGGCGGGAACAACTCGGTCGTCCTGGTCACCCTGACTCGCCAGAGCGGGCCGTTCCAACGCCATTGGCCATTCAGCTGCCCCTTGAAGACACACTTCACGTTGTTCGCCGTCGCGTAGGCGCCGGGGGCAAGCGCCGCGGTTTCGTAGAGCTCAACCGTGGTCGTGAGGCCGAACGACCTGAACGTCGCGCGCAGGTTCGGCGGAAGGATGTAGGACAGGTCAAACGCGGACGCCACGGGGCCGTCCCAGGTGATGCGGCTGACCGTCACCTGAAACTTCAGCCACGTGTTGAAGTTCCAAACGATGTCGTCGCCGTCGGCATCGCCGCCGGTGGCATGCCGCAGCGGGCCCAGGCGAACGAGATGGCGAGTGCGGACGGCTTCGCCGGCGTAGTCCGCCGCGAGGTCCGTTCCGAGTACGCGAGGCATCAGGCAGCGTTGACTTCAGTAGTCACGAGCTCGACCTGAATCACCGTCGGGATCTGCGCCGTGGCCACGATGAAGTTCTGCGAGCTGCCCTCGATGCTCTGGGCAGCCAGGGCGATGCGCTCGGACCCGGACTGCAGGGCCTGGGCGCCGGCCTGCATCTGCGACGCCGGTTCCGCAATCGCATCCCGCACAGCGTTCGCCGTGGCGTCCGCGAGGGCCTCGACGTCCTGCCGGATCTGCTCGAGGCGCGTCTGCGCGTCCTGCTCGGCCTGCTCCAGGATTGGCCGGACGTCGTCGATGAAGCCGGCCAAGCCACCCTCGGGAACGAGGCCTGCAGCCTGACTGATCAGGTTGTTGATCAGCTGAATCTGCTGCGTGATGGCGTCGGCCGAGTCGAGCCCGCTGATTTCGCCGGTCAGGCCTCGAGCGCGGCCGAGCAGGAAGTCGAGCTGCGCCGATGCGCCGCCCTGTTCGCCCAGCAGCTGGAACTCGAGGTTTTCGAGCGTGCCCTGCGTGATCGCCTGAACCTGCTGGCTCGCCTGCTCCAGGGAGAACAGCGTCTGCACGATCGCCTGATTGAAGGCAGCCGTACCGGTCGTGATCCGCTCCAGGGCGGCCGTGCTGCCGTCGTAGCTGCGAACCGACTCCGACAGCGCGTCGCTCTGCTCCTGGAGGGCCTCGACCTGCGTGAGGCTGGCCACGCGCATCGCTTCGGCGAACTGGTCGACCGGGGACTCGTCGAGCTGCTGAATCAGTTGAATGGCGAGTTCGAGGCGCTTTAGCGTGTCCTCGACGGTCGTCACGCCGCCGACCAGACCCTGAACCCGGCTATCGAATCCGCCCAGCGCCTGGCCGAGCACGGCGCCGAGAATCTCCTCGCGCGATGCGTTGACGAACGGCCCGAGCACGCTGCCGCCGGCTGCGTTGGCGCCGAGCGCGTTGGCGATGGACTCGCTCGAGCCCAGATTGGAAAGCCGGCCGATGTCGCCGAGCCCTTCGATGAGGGTTGCGACGTCGTTGATGATCGCCAGCCCGTCCGTAATCTCGGTGATGGCCTCGCCCGATATGGCCAGGCCGCCGGCGCGACGGAAGAACCGCGGATCCGCGCCGCCCTCGGCCGCCGTGCGCGCCTGGCCGAACCGCAACTGAATTCGCGTGTTGCTCTCGCCGAAGTCGTCGAAGAGAGCGCCCAGGCCGGCCGCGGCCGCTGCTGCGGTGACCGGTCCGCCTGGCAGGAAGCTGCCCAGCAGTCCGCCGATGGTCGACGCCACCTGACCGGAACGGCCAAAGCCGCCGATGCCGCCGACGAATCCGCCGATCTGGGCGCCGAACAGTGCCGTCTGACCGGACGTCAGAGTGCCGCCCTGCCGATCGCGCACGGCGTTGAGCTCGTTGAAAGTGCCGATCAGTCCGCCGATTGCGCTGATGGCGCGGCCGGCGTCGCCCTCGATGCCGCCGAAGGCCTGCGAAATGGCCGTGGCCCAATCCTGAATCGATGACGTGGTGCTGGTGAGTTCGTCGGCCTTCTCCGCCGCCTCGCCGGTCACCCGCGATGCGGTCTCGAGCGCATTGGACAGGCCCGGGATGCCGCCGGGGCCGATCACCGTGCGGACGCTGTCGTTCGCGGCTTCAATCTCTTTCCAGAACGCTTCGACTTCGGACGTCGTCGGAATCAGACGACGCTGAACGGCCGGGAACATCTGCTCGACCTCGGTGAGCTCGCGCGTCAAGCCGCTGACCTGCCCGCCGGCGGTCTCCGTGGAATCGCCGAAGTCGACGACAGCGCGCTCTGTTTCCGGCAGCTGCGTCGCGAAGTCCTCGGTTTTGCCGGTGGCGCGCGCCATCGCCTCGCTGAACTCCTGATCCGTCGTGTCTGCCATGTCGGCGACGATTTCGTGCACGCCGGTCAGTTTCTGCTCGAGGTCCGCGAGCGGGGTCTCGACTTGGTTGAAATCGCGGCCGAGAGCGATCTGTGTACGCGCGGCGGCGCGTTCGACTTCGGCCAGAACCCCGACGACGTCGCGAACCTTGCCGATGATCCCCGCCATGACGGAAAGCCAGATTTGCCGCATCTTCAGAATGCCGGCGTTGGCCAGGTCCAGGCCGCGCGGGATGACGGCGGTCAGGAAGCGGGCGACGGTTTCCAGGGCGGGGAACAGTCGAACGGCAAGCGCCTGCCCCAGCGCGTTCGTCGACTGCTTGAAGTTGATCATGGCGTCCGCAGTGCGCTCGGCCTGGGCCGCGTTCTGGTTCGAGACGATGCCGAGCTGTCGCGCTTCCGTGCGGAGTGCTGCGACGCCTTCGGTACCCTCGTTGAGCAGCAGAGCCAGGCGCGTGCCGGCCGTGACCCCGAAAAGGGCCGACGCGGCTGCAGCCTTCTCCTGCTGCGTCTCCATCTGCGAGGTCTTCTCGATGAACTCACCGAGAACGTCTTCAGTCCCGCGGACGTTTCCGGCCAGGTCGAAGACGGAAATGCCCAGGCGATCGAGAGTCGTTTTCGCGGCGCCGCCGCCGGCAGCCGCTTCGCCGATTCGTTTCGTTGCGCGGCCGAGGCCAGCGTCGAGCACATCGGCGCCTGCACCGGTTCGTTCCGCAGCGAATCGAAGCTCCTGGAGCGTTTCGGCAGAGACGCCGGCCGCGCGAGCCGTCTTCGCCATGGCGTCGATAGCCGTTGCCTGCCTGGCAGCGAAGCTCAACGCAGCGCCGCCAGCGGCGACAAGCGCCCCCGTGACGGCTGCTGCGTTCTTGGCGAGGTTCTTTGCGCCGCCGCTGATCTTCTTGAGCGTGGACGACGCCGCCTTGTCCTTGGCGCCGACGACGATCATGTAGTTCAAGCTATTGGCCATGACGCGCTTCCTCGCGAGCTATTTCACGGTCTTCGGCTTCGATCTTCAGGTAGGCAAGTCGGCTGCGGAGTTCGGAAACCGACAGTCGCCAAACGTCCTCAACTCGCATCGGCCAGTTCCGAGCCAAGCTGTAGACTAGGCAGCGACGACCGTCGGCTCGGACTTTCCCGCCTCTGCCTCGAGGTCGATCGCGTCGACATCATCGATGTTGAAGAGATCGAGTTCGGTCAGGACACGGGTCAGCACCGTCGACTTCACGGTCTGGGCGAACTTCGGCACCTTGCCCGTGGGGATGAGCCGCTTGCCGTTGCTGTCGCGGAACGTCAGTGCGGCGAGCATCGCCATCCGATGCACAATGCTCCCGTCGTGCTCGGCCTGGTGCTTCTCAACGAGTCCGAGCTCGTGCACGGTTGGTTCGCGCGCGAAGATTTCCCGCGGTTGGCCGTGTTGGTCCTTCCACTCGGGAACCGTCGTGGTCTTGTACTCTTCCTCCCGCGCGGCGCGTTCGACGTCTTCCAGGAACTCAGTCATGCCACGGTCCCGTCAGTGATCGGGCCATTGATCCCGAAATTCACGGTGATCTGCGGGTAGCCGTCGCGGACGATCGGCTGCGAAACCTCGGTGATAATCGCGGTGAACGTGCGCGAGGGCTTGCCGGTCGTGTTGCCCTCGGGATAGAGGACCATTGCGACGGATGCGCCTGGGGTAAGCGCTCCCTGACCGGTCGTGTCGGCCGGGTCTTCGGAGAAGACGCAGCTGCCGGAATTCCGGACCACGTCGGAGTCCATCGTCACGGCGCTATCGCGCATCGCGACATCTTCCAGGAGCGGCGCCGCCTCATTGATCGTGACGCTTTTCAGCGCCTCGATCGAGTTGCCGCCTGCGGTCAAATCGCAGTTCTTGCCGGTATAACGTGCCATCGCTTATTTCTCCTCTTCCGTACCTTGCGCTTCGGGCTTGGGTTTATCGGACTTGGCCTTTCGGCCGGGCTTTTCCTTCCAGCCTTTCGCGAGCTGATTCGCGACGGCTGTTTTCGGGAAATACGTGGGGTTCTGGGCGCCTTTCGGCGGCCACAGCGCCACCGTGCCCGCTGGTGCATCGGACATGATCTGATCCTCTCGGTTGGGGGTTGCTTGACGGTTGCTTGATCGCTACTCGACGAAGCGGACGATCAGCGTCGCCTCGACCATCGCGTGCTTGGTCTCGCCCTTCTCGTGCACAGGCTCAGCGATCGTCGTCAGGTAAGCGTCATCTGCCAGGCCGTTCAGGCCCGTGTCGGCCTTGATGGCGTCCTCGACGGTCTGCAGGATGTTCATTGCCGCTTGGTCGACGTCGCCGGACAGCGCAACGTAGATCTTCAGCGCGAACTCGTGCTCGTGCTCGCCCAGGTCGTCCATCGATTCGTTTTCGATCTCGGATCCGCCGAGTGCCACGCAGACGCACGGCAACGTGCCCTTCGCGAGCGCGTAGGTGCGCGACTTGTAGACCGTGTAGCCGGCCGCGTCGATCTGCGTCGCGATCTGGTCGCGGATCTGAATGTTGATCCGGTCGGGCATCAGACAAGCTCACCGTCCGCCAGCATGCCGTTGTCCTTCAGCACGGCGTATGACCATGGGCGCGTGATCCCGAACGCCAGCCTGACCAGCGCTTGATGATCCAACCCAAGCGCCTTGATCTCGTCAGGCAGGAACTCGTCGAAGCTCGCCGGCACGTGAATGTCGCCGGTTTCTTCATCGATAAGCGGGATTTCGATGCGCCGCTGACTCGGCGGCTGGGCATGGGTCCCGTCCTCGAGCAGATCCGCAACCAGCACCGAAACGGACTTGATACCGTCCGGGACCGTTTGCGTCAGGCGGAAGTCGAGCACTTCCTGCGTCGTGAGGCGCTCGACGGTTTCGATAGGGTCGGTGACCTGAAGGGGCATATCTAGACTCCGGTTACGGTCCAGTTGGACCCGTTGAACCAAACGAGGGCATCGGCTGCGCCGCCGCCCGAAACGGTAGAACCAACGCTTGGCGAGCTGGCATCGGTGACGCGCGCCATATCGCCGAGTGTTCCGGTGGGCAAGCCTGCGACGGTGTAGGCGCCATTGATCCGAGTGAGCGCATTCACGATCAGGTTCCCATCTCCATCGACGTGCGTATCGGTGGCCGTCGTTGGCGAGGTGACGCTGGCCGCGTTGAAAAACAGAATGCCGCTGTTGTCGCCCGTGATCGTCGACGTGTTGTTGGCGAAGCTGATTCGCGAAAGGCTCCCGATAGGCTTGTTGCTCATCAGGATCTGCGCGTTCGACGTAAGACCTGTGCCGACGCGGGTGAACCCCAGGTAGTCGCCCGGATTGCCCGAGCGCTCCAAGTAGATGCCGGCATTATTGCCGCCGCCATGGTCGGCCCGAAGATAGACACACCCGGTCTCGTCCAGAAAGAGGGCTTCGGCACCATTGTTCTGAAAGCTGACGATTTTGGCGCCGGAAGTGGAGAGTGCCGTGTCAAAGGTGAAGCCGACGGCCGATGCGCCATCTGCGACGCCGGAATTGATCTCTCCAGTATCCGTGGTGATGCCACGATAAAAGCGCGCCTGGTCGTTGGACGTCAGTTTGAAGAAATCCAATCCGTTCTCGGTGAAAGACAGCGACGAGCCATTCGCAATGGCTGCCGTGTACGTCCTGAACGTACCTGCCAAGTTGAGCAGAACGCCTCCCGTAGCGTTCTCGATCGCGCCCGTCATCGGCACCGAGCCGTCGGCCATGAAGTCGCCAGAGCCGCCGCCACTTGCTGCCTGGAAGGATGCACCGCCCGAGCCGTCGGCGGTCAGGACGTGGCCGTTCGACGCCGCGCCCGAACCGAATGATGCGACGTCCAGCGACGAGAGCGCCGTGACGCCGGTGCCACCGTTCGCGACAGGCAAAGCGCCCGCCACGTCGGCTGCCAGGTCGATCGCGCCCAGGCTGATCACCTGGCCGGCGATCGTGAGGTAATCGAATGCGCCGGCGAGGGTCACGTCGGTGCTGTTGTCAGTGCCCGCAGCGTCGACGCCGAGCGCCGTTCGGGCCGCGGCCGCTGTGGCGCTGCCGGTGCCGCCGTTGGCGATCGGGAGAACGCCGGTGACGTCCGCGGTCAGGTCAACGGTCGTCAGGACGTCGGCGGCCGCAATGCCGCTGTCGACGGCGTCGCCGTCCGCGTTCCACGAGAGCAGGCGCCCGTTGTTGCCGGCCGTACCGGTTACGGTGTTCGCGTCGCTGCCCGTGGGTTTCAGCAGATTGGCCTTCGTGATACCGACGGTCGTACTGCCTTGATCTAGCACCAGACCATCGCCGCTGGCGGCGCTCGTGACCTGCGTCAGGTCGCCATAGTTCCGGTCAGCCATTGCGCTATCTCCAGATGTAGCGGTCGGTGCCGCGATCGAGCAGGAAGTGATCGGTGCCGCGGTCCAGGAGCGCAAGGAACGTCACCATCGAATCGGTCAGCTGGAGCACCAATGTCGTGATGCCCTCGCCGTCGGGCCGCGACTCTTCGATCAGGTAGATTTCAGTTCCGATCGTCAGGTTCTTTCCGATCGGGTTCGGCACGTCAGTCTCGACGCATTCGAATTCGGGCGTGGACGTGCTGACGCCCTCGTCTTCGAAGGCCTCGAGGTAGAGGTCAGTGAAGTTACCGAGGACCGTCCCGCCTTCGAACGTCGCCGACACCGCAAATTCGGTCTCGTCGAAGAACAGGGAAAGGTCCTCGGTGAACGCCATTACTTTGCCTTGGTCTTCGGTTCGTCGTAGGTCGCCACCCCGGCGCCCACGAGGTACCGGGCCGTTTCATCGTCGGTCGTCACCTTGCTTCCGGGCTTGCACTTCTTCCCTTCCACGCGGATTTCCCGATCGCCGATCTTGAGTTTCTTAGCCATGATTGGATCGGAGCCCCGTTGCCGAGGCCCCGCCTATATGATGATTACGCCGTGTCGGCGAGGACGAACGAGCCCGGGTGACGAACGGCGAAGTCGAGCGTCTGAATCGCTACGACACGGGTGATCCGCGCCGCGCTCTGGCTGTAGACATCCACGAGGATGTCCAGGCCGCCCCACATTCCCATCATCAGGCTGGAGAAGTCGCCGTAGAACCAATCGTTCCCCGCAACCTGCGTGGATGCGATGGCGCGATAGCCGTTGACCTCGTTGCCGGTCCAGATGAACTGGCCCGAGCCCGAGTCCTTCGTCGTGGTCTTCGCCGTGCCGCGCTGGCTAAAGCTCGTGAGATACGCGGGCGAACCGCCCAGAGCGTTGGCCGTCGCAACGGTGGATTCCAGGCTCACGATTTCCGCCCAGGTTGCGGCCGCCGCTGCCAGCGTCACCGACCCGATTCCGGACGTGTTCGCGATGCCGGTCGGCTGGCCCGACGAGCCCGTGCCGTAGAGGCCCACCCGATCGATCTCGAGACCTATAACGCGCGCGAGGTCGTTGCGGACGAATGCCTCGGCGTCGACCGTGCTCTGAAGCATGAACTGCCGCGAGTATTCGGAAAGCGCGCCGACGTTCTTAGGCGTCATAGTCACCTGGCCGGTGCCCTGCGTGCTGTCGGTGATTGCGGTCGTGTCGTTCGCCAACCAATAGGCCGTTGCTGCGCCCGTCTGCTTGGGAATCGCGACGTCGCCCTCGAGGCCCATCATGTACGAGATGCCGGCGCGATCAAGTGCGAGGTTGTTGCGCAGCATGTCGATGAAGGAATCCCCGCGGAGATCTTCGCCGATGAACTCAGCACCGGTGCCCGAACCACCTTCGGTAAGGTCCCGCTTGTGCGTCAGCACATCGTGCGGGATGCGGAAGCCGGCGCCGCCTGCAGCCTCGCTGCATTCGAACTCGAACGCTGCCGCCTGCTGTGCCTTGCGGTCGTTCGGATCGGCAAGGGCGCGGATAGCCCGCATGAACGAATAGTTTTGGCGCTCGCCGTTCGACAGGCCGATGGACGGATCCGGAACCTCGATGGCCCGCGTCTCGGGCATCTCGTTCAGGTAGGCGGCGCGGAACTCGTCGACAGACTTCCCGTCTTCGATGAACCGCTGCGCCATCTCCTGAGCGCCGGGGAGCTTGGCGCCCATGGCGTTGAGCTCGCGGATGCGATGGGTTTCGGCCTTGCGGGCCTGGTTGGCCGCGCGCTCTTCGATCGCCTGAACGTCGACGGTCGGGGCGGGCTCCGGCTGCACTGCCGGCGTTTGTTCCTGCGTCATGAGTGTTTCGCTCCTCGTAAGGGTAATGGGATGAAGCTCGGAGTCGTTGGCCCTACCAACGCCCACGGAAACGTCAGCCGGCACGGAAACGATCGAGAGCTCGTAGGGCTCCCAATCGACAACCCGAAACCGGCGGCTCGATTCCTCGTGAGCCTTGAAGATCTGGTAGCCGACACTGACGTTGCTTCGGATGCCGTCGACCACATCCCGGAAAACCTCGTCAGCGCGCGCGCTCTTGCCAAAGCGCACTGTTGCCCGCCCCACGCGGTCCCCGCTGATCTCGACGCTTTCGACCACACCCACAACGTCGGACGGGTTGTGATCGACCAGAACCGGCCCCGACGACGTCAGGCGACCAAGCCGGACGGAATCTAAACCGTGATCTAGAATTTCCTCGCCGAAAGCCCGGTCAACGGGCGTTTCCGACGAAAAGCTGAGCGAAACCGTCCGGTTTTCGCGGTCGATCTGCTCAGTCGTTACTTGCGCTGTCCGATACAGGATCGGTAGCTTCGGATTCTGGTGGAGTTCCATACGGAATTGCCTCTGGGTTAATTCCCATCTCGGACAGGATTCGGGTTTCGTCTGCTATTTCCTGCCAGACCTCGAGCGGGTCGAATCCGGCATCGCGGAGGATTTGGCTGCGCGACGTGATGCGCATTGCCAGGGCATTAGCGTTGGTCTGTGATTCCTTGAGCGGATCCACAGCGCCCCATCTGCGAGGCTGCCAGCTGTGCGGAAACTCTGCCGTTCCGACTGCAAACGGCACCGCTACCTGATTCGTCAGGCTCGCACCCATCAGCCAACGCTCGTAAATCGGCGTGCAGAAGTATGTGATCATCCACTTCTGCAGGGACATCCAGATTTCCCGCTCTTCGTGGGCGCCGTGACGCATCGAAGAGAAGTTCACGTCCGAAAGGTCGTTCGCAAGCGTGTTGTACGAGACTCCCAAACCCGACGCGGCGCCGCGCAGGCTGGCGCTTACGAAGTCCTTGAATGCCGTTGACGGATGGTTCGGGTTGAACTCGTGGACTTTCGACCCGTGGGGGATGTGCTCGAAAGCCCCCGGCTCGGCCTCACTGACCAAGTCGTCGTAATCGCTCGCCGAACCGTCACCATCCCAGCCGTCGCCGCTGTTGTTCCGCTCGATGAAGGCCATCTTCGAAGAGCCGACCTGTGACGCGACTAGTTCGGTCTCCTCGTAGTCAACGAGCATGTTCATCCGCAGCATTGCCGACGCCATCCACGGGAAACCCCGGCCCTGGCTCACTTGCTCAGAGATGAAGCAGTGCAGCATTTCCGATGCCGGAATCCGCAGCAGGCGTGTGTTCGTGCGGTACTGCTCCCGGCGAGAGCTGGTGCGCTGGTAGTACGCCACCGGCCGGCCAATGCTGTTGTATTCGATTCCCTGGAAGACCTGATGGCCGTTCTTGGCGGTGAACTTCAGATCAGTCGGGATCGTCTCCGAATCCAAAAACTGGAGCTGAAAGCCGAACGGACCACGCCTACGAAAACGGACGAAGCACTCGCCATCAACCGCAACGGTCTGAATGAACATCCGCTGGCAGTCCCACCACGAAAGCCGACCTGTCGCATCGGCGTTCCCGGGCCGACCCCAACGAATGAATGCCTGCTCGATGTCGGTGTTATCTGCGACGTCGAGCTTGCCCTGCCTATCTCGCAGGCGGGATTGAAGGGCGATCCCGTTATGTCCGACCACGTGAGCCCGAGCCATATGGATGAACTTGCGCCCGTAGTCGTTATTCAGCGACAGATCACGCGAGCGCGCCCTGATCCGCGAAAGGTGCTGCTCGAGCCCCTTGTCTAGCGGCGCGGGCGAACTGGTCCAGCCGTGAGTCTGGTTGCTCTGCTGGCCCGCCTTGAAGCTGCGCCGGGGCATTCGCGCCAGTTGGCCCAGCGATTGACCGGACTTCGGCTTCTTGCCTGCGCCAGAGGTTCGCTGGTAGCTCTCGTAGCTGGGCATCAGTACGTCGCCTGGAAGCGTCGGGTTCGAATGCGGTTGCGATTGCCCAACCCTTGGGCGAGCCGATCGGCATTCTGTTCGTCGCGGTATTTGCGCTCGTACTCAGACTTGAGCGCCAACAGATCCGGCATCGGGGTCAGCGTCAGCGATCGGCCGCTAGGCAAGCTGTACGACTCTTTGCTGCCCGTGGCACGCCGTTCGATTTCCGCCTCGATGATGTCCAGCGTCCGCTTGACGTGGCTGCGCCCGTCGGCCGCGCCGGACTCGAAGTTCGGGGTGACCTCGATGCTTCCGGTCTGGATCGTGAACCGGTCCGAACCGTCCGAAACGCTGAGCTGATAGCTGTAGTCTCCCGCAGCCCAAGCCGACGTATCGGCGCTGAAGACATGGGTCGTTCCGTCAGCCGTCGACGTCGCCGTTTGCTGCGCCGATGCGTTGACGATTGCCAGTGTCGCCGTCCACGTCGGCGCCGGATGGTCAGGCGAGTCGATGCGGGCCGCCAGTGTGTCTCCGGCAGCGATCTTTGCTGGAATCATGGGCTCCTACCGCCTCGCGCCAAACCTGCTCCGGCGCTTTCCTCGTTGGATTCGGTTGATCTGCTTTTGCAGAACATCCACGGACTGCTTGCTGTTCACGTCCAGCGGAGGTTCCGGCACTGGGTCCGGTTCATCCTCCGCATGTTTGGTCAGCGCCGCCCAGACCGGGTTGAGAATCTGCAGCGCGGCGTAGGCGTACACGCGACAATCGAGTGCCTCGTTCCTGGCTCTAACCTTCTTCCAGACGTACCGCTTGAAGCCGCGCACGTATCGGATTTGCCGTTGCTCCGCGGTCAGCTGCTCGAAGTATTCGGCCGGCAGCCCGGTCGGAAAATGCACCGCGTTCGGGCCAGGCACTTCCTGACCGAGGGCGCTGAAGAATCCCGCTTTGATCGAGTCGACCCCGAGCGCGAACATCTTCGGCGGCTTCGGGCCCTTCGTCCGGGGCTTTGCCTCGGTTGCCGTCGGCCGTGATTCGCCGTCGTAGCCCTTCACTGCGTAAAAGCGCCGGCCGAACCGCTTGGCCGTGTAGCGGTAGACGTCGTCTGCCAGGTAGCCCGAGTCGATCGCCGCGGCGACGATCTCGAGAGTTGATCCGCTGGCGTGCTCGTACTTCCGAGTCATCAGCCACTGGTCTAGGCGCGTCCATTCGGCCTCAACCGACGGATCCGCCGTGATCTGGTGGTGCTCGATCAGCCAGGATTCGCCGTTCTCCGCCCAGCCCCAGACCGAGATTTCGAACCGATCCTGCTGCACGTCGATTCCGGCGGTCAGCAGAACGACGCCGAGCGGCACGAGCGCCTCGTAGATCTCCGCGCGACTAGCGAGCCCTTCCGGCTCGATCTCCTCGATTTCGCCCGACGCCGTCTCGCCCAGCGTCGTGTTGGTGAAGGTCACGAGCTCCTCGTGGTTGTCCTTCACGCGTTCGTACGTCTTGAAGATCTCCGACCATGTCGACCAGGGCGAATAGAACTCGCTGATCGCGAAGCCCGCGATGCCGTCGAATTCGGCCGTAGCCCGCCATTCGTGGCCGCGCAGCATAGCCGCCTTGTCCTTTTCGAACGCCAGCCCGCCGCAGTGCTTGCAGATCCAGGCCGGGTCGTCGAGCGTCCCGGCTTCGGTGTAGTCGAAGTCTTCGAAAACCAGCACCGAATGCTCGCCACAATGCGGGCAAGGTACGAAGCACTTCCGCTGATCCGAGCGCTGATACTCGCGGTCTATCCTCGAAACGCCGTCGAGTGTCGGCGTGGAACCCATCAAAATCTTGCGATTCCAGAAGGTCCGCGTTCGCTTGATGCCCAGCGCGACCGGGTCGCCCTCTGTCCCCGCGCTCGGCGGGTATCGGTCAACCTCGTCGAACAGGGCAACCCGGATCGGCCTCGAGGCAAGTCCGGCAGCACTGTTCGCGCCGGCAATCGTCAGGTGGCCGCCTGGGAATTTCTTGTGGAGCAGCGTGTTCTCGCCGGACTTTGACCCGACTGCACCGAACAGCCCCGTCAGGACTTCGGAGTCTCGCACCATCGGCGCGACACGGTCCTTCGAGAACGCCTGACCCATCTCCAGCGTCGGTTGCACGCACAGAATCGGGCTCGCGTCCTGATGTGCGAAGTAGCCGATGACGTTTAGTAGAATCTCGGTCCAACCGACTTGCGCAGACTTCTTGCAGACGACGGCGTTCACGGCTGGATCGCTCAGGGCGTCCATGATCCCGCGCTGGAACGGCGCCCGATCGGTGGACCACTGGCCTGGCTCGGCGCTCGACTCGCTCGACAGCTTCCGGTAGGCGTCCGCCCACTCGCTAACGGTCAGGTCGGGGGGCGGCGCCAGCTTCCGATCGAGATCACGCAGCCTCGAGCGATACGCCGCTCGCGAGCTCTGCCAACGCTTCTCGACAGGCTCGGTCAATCTCTGTTCTGCGTTCGTTGACACTCATTCCCTCGATAAGCGGCGCGATCTTGGCCCCGATCCCGAGGACTCGTGCCCGCATGTTTGCGTCGCGCGCCGCCTGGTCCGCGATGACCTCTTCGATGACCAGGAGCTCGCCGCGCGCCTTCATCAGCTCAAGCTCGGCCATGGCGGCTTCTGCAGCGATCTTCCGGCGCCGCGCTTCCTCGTAGTCCGTGAAGTCGATCGAGCCAAGCGCGTCCTCTCGGATAGCAGCCTCGCGCCACTCGTAGACCTCGACTGTGTCGAGCTTCCAGGGCGTGCCCTTGCCGCCACGCTGGATGACCGGGGCGCCCTTGTTCACCCACGCCTTGATCGTGTTGAGCTGGACGCCGAAAAACTCAGCGCACTCAGACAGGTTGACTTGCATCTCTAAGCCTTCGGGCCTCAGCGGTCGCGTGGGCGAGTGCTGCCGCATCATCAAGCTCAAGCAGCAGGTCGTCGCGCGTCGTGCCGCAGACCGCCTCGAACAACTCATCGAAGGCGTCCATGGCCACGTCCCGCTCCCTCAACACTTCGATGAGGCGGTTGTCGTTATCACTCACTTTCTGGACCGGGGAGTCTAGGAAAATTCTGCGCGGCGCTTCGCCCGCAGCGCTCTCGACTCAGAAGGACCCGTACATCACCGAATCCTCGCCAGCAGCCGCCGTGCCGAACGCTCCATGTCCCGACGCCGCTTCGCAGCCTGGCGCCGCAGATTCACGCCGATCGCGCGCTCGAACTCTTTCGGGAACTGCTCGCCGAGTCGGTTGGTGCCGATCCGGGCCGCGCGGCGCACGTGCTGCTCGACAGGCACGGTCACGGACTTGATCGGGTACCGACTGTCGCCTTGCCGCTTCGCGATAAACGACCCACCTCGGCCGCCCTGTACACGGAACGCGGTGGGATGGTTCCGGCCGTCGCCGCGCTTGCTGTTGAGCCTGTAGCCCTTCTTCGCGCGAGTCGGGTTGAGCCGACCGGCCGAAACGGGCAGCGTGCCGATACGCAGGGTACGGCCGCCGCTCTTGTTCTTGCTGTTCTTGGATCGCTTGCTGATGACCTTGGCGGGGACGCCTGCGGCCCTGGCTGCGGCGCCGCGCCACTTCGACAGGGCAGACCGCGAGGAGCGCAGCGTCGCCGTGTTCGTGGCCTTCGGGATGAACTCTTCCTTCAGGACGCCGAGATCCTCGGCGATCATCTTGGCGATGTCTTCCATGTTGGTTGCGAGGAAGTCGGTCACTGCTCAGGCACTTCCCACTGATCGCCGTTCACCACGAGACCTGCCGCCGCGGCACGGAAGATCTCGACGGCAGTAGCCGATTCCTTGTCGGTCGGGTCTACGTCGGGGATGCCTTCCAGGCGCTGCAGCACTTCAGCATTGAATCGATCCCGCACCATGGCGAAGAACTCCTCTAGCGTCATGAAGGGCCGGCTTCTGTCAGGCATGCCGTTAGTGACCCGGACGTAACCTGAAAGGTCAGTGCTATCGCGGTCGCCGTTGGGATCACGCGTCGCGGTGGCATCGAAGAAGCTACCGTCTCCAGGGACGCGAGCGCCTTTCTGGCCGTTCTCGTCACCCTCGTACAGGCGCACGCGGAGAAACAGCGACGAGATGTCGCCGCCGGCAGCCGGGTCGCCGATGTCTGCCCACCAGAACGTTCGACCCTTCGCTTTGATGATGGGGCTGATGATTCTCATGTGATCACCACCTCTTTCCGAATTGAATCGCGGCCTGAACGTCGGAACGCTCAGCGCCTCGCGAGAAGAACCGGGCGTGACGCAAGGTCAGCCCGCAGATGTAGCCCCAGCACTCGACCTCGCCGGACAGGTAGACGCTTTCCGTCTCGTTGTCCGTGCCGTCGTCGCC
>JBCCZC010000101.1:0-14951 GCA_039188505.1 Pseudomonadota bacterium
ATACCGATGATCTCGCGCGGCGCGAAGGCTGTCATCGTCACGACCAGCCCGTAGCCGCCGATGATCAGCCAGGGCAGCGGCCAACCCTTCAGGATCCGGAGCACGCCGATGAGGATGGCTAGCCCGACCGAGAAACCGACGGTCAGCCGGAGTCCGTCCGCATAGCTCTCCATTTCTTCCTCGGATGCGCCGATCACGTCGGCGTCTGCGGCGACCTCCGATGCCTCCTCGGCCACGGCGATCAAGGCGGGTTCGGCCACCGTCGTGCCGAAGCCAAGCGCGAAGGCGAACAGCAGCAGCCAGGCCACGCTGCCTTTCTTGGCAAAGGCATTGGCCATGTTCTCGCCGATGGGAAACAGCCCGAGCTCGAGCCCGTAGATGAACAGCGTCAGGCCGATGACAACGAACAGGACGCCGATGATCATCTCGACGAAGTTGGGCATCGGCTGCTGGAGCACAACGATCTGGAAGAAACCGATCACGAGAATGATCGGCAGCAGATCCCTGACGCTCGACAGCAGCGAGGCGAAGATCGCTTTCATGGTGTATCCCCAACCGGCCCGACGCCCCCGCGCCGGTGTGCTTCTCTCACCGCCAGCGATCCTCTCTCTGCGCAATTCAGGCGCAAGCGTAGTCGACCTCGCCTCGCCCGATACCGCTTCAGATCAAATCGTCGCACCGCTTTTGGCGGTAACGCCTCACAGGGCCGGAATGGCGAGCACCGGACACGGTGCGCCACGCAGAACCTGCTCGGTCACGCTGCCCCGGAGCGCATCCACGACGCCCTGCTGTCCGGCCGTTGGCATGATGATCAGATCCGTCGGCGCCTCCTGCGCGACCGCCTTGATCGTGGCCGCGACGGGACCGTCGCGCGACTCCGCGTACCAGGAGAAGTCGAAGCACTCGGGCAGATCGAGGCCCGGCATGCCGTCCGGCGGTCCCACGTGGAGCACACTCAGCTCAACGGCGGGATGCTCGACGAGCCCGGAGATGCGGATGGCCTGCTCGATCGCCACCTGGGGCATCGGATCACGGTCGACCGGCACCAGCACGCGGCGTAGCGAGATGCGGCCGGTCCCGGCGTCGACGAAGCCCTTCGCGCCGTCCGGCACGAACAGCGTCATCGCGGGAGTTCGCCGCGCCAGCGTTTCGGCGAAGGACGGCGCAAACCATCGCGGGAATCCGGTACGGCCCTCGGTCCCGAGCACCAGAAGATCGACCGGATGCTCGGCGAGGTGACGGGCCAGCAGGCGTACCGGATCGCCATCGACAAGCGCCACCTTGTCGACCGCGACGTTGATCGCTTCCTCCACCGCATGGCGCGGCGCGCCGGAATCCAGGCGGCCCCAGGCGATCAACGTTTCACGGACGCCGGGAAAGCGGTCCCAGGGGATGAAGTCCGAGCGATCGTCGCTGGCGTTCAGAATGCTCAGGCGAGTCCCACCACCCTCAGCCGCGGCGAGCGCAAGCGCGTGCAGAAAAGCGGTGGTTCCGGTATCCGAAAAGTCCGTTGCGCAGGCGATAGACGTGACGAACGGGGTCTGACGAATCTCACTGACGGTCATACGGTCCATGGGGCGATTCTCACCAATCTCCGGGCCGCAACACTGCGCCAGATCAAATCTCAAGCGCGGCCCGAGCCAATAGTCTGTCGGCCCCGTGGCAACCCCGCAAGCCAGACTTCATATCGCACCCTGGCCCGAAGAAACGAGACGCAACGGAACGACTCCGGCGAACGCTCCCGGAGTGGCGCCGCGGTGGACCGTGCTACAGGCGACCGACGGCGATCCCGGTCTGGACCTCCCAGAAGCTGGCGTACAGTCCTCCGCGGGCGACGAGTTCGTCGTGCGTGCCTTGCTCCTCGATCCGGCCGCCATCAAGGACGAGAATCTGGTCGGCGTCCACGATGGTCGACAGTCGGTGCGCGACGACCAGCGTCGTACGTCCCCGCGAAATTCGCGCCATCGATCGCTGGATGGCCGCCTCGGTCTCGTTGTCGACGGCCGAGGTCGCCTCGTCGAGGATGAGGATCGGCGGGTCCTTCAGCACGGCACGAGCGATCGAAAGGCGCTGGCGCTGCCCGCCCGAGAGCTTCTGGCCCCGTTCGCCAATGACCGTGTCGAGGCCCGCGGGCAGCCGCTCGATGAACTCGGTTGCTTCCGCCGCAGCGGCGGCTGCAAGGACGGCCTCGTCGTCGGCATCGGGACGGCCGTAGGCGATGTTCTCGCGAACCGTCCCGTGGAACAGGAACACATCCTGGCTGACCAGGCCGATTCGTGCGCGCAGGTCCTTGAGCGGCAGCTCCCCAAGGGGTGTGCCGTCCAGCAGGATGCGTCCCGAGGTCGGCTGGTAGAAGCGCAGGAGGAGCTTCATCAGCGTGCTCTTGCCCGAGCCGGTCGCGCCAACGAATGCCACGGTCTCACCGGCGGAGACGTCGGCCTCGATCGCGGCCAGCACCGGCGCACCGGTGTCGTAGGCGAAGTGAACGTCGTCAAACCACAGATGCCCCCGGACCTGCGCCAGCGGGGTCGCCCCGGCGGCGTCGCGGATTCGTACCGGCGTCTCGATGAGATCGAGAATCCGTCGCGTGGACGCCATGGCCCGTTCGTAGAGATCGATCGTCTCAGCGAGGCTCGTCAGCGGCCAGAGCAGGCGTTGGGTCAGAAACACGAGTACGCCATACGCGCCGACGTTGAGTGACCCCGAAAGGGTCATGAGACCGCCGACCACGAAGGTGAGCACGAACCCCGCGAGAACGGCCATGCGGATCACCGGAATGAAGGCCGAGCTCACCGCAATCGCCCGCCGGTTGGCCTCGAGATAGTCGAGGCTCTCGCGCTCCAGGCGTTCGGCCTCCAGCTCCTCAGTGGTGAAGCTCTTGATCGTCGCGATCCCTGCCAGGTTGTTCGCCAGCCGGCCGGAGAGGTCGCCGACCCGGGCGCGGACCTCCGCGTAGAGGGGCTGGGCGCGGCGCTGGAAGAAGAAAGCGCCCCAGAGGATGACCGGAATCGGCAGGAAAGCCAGCATCGCGATCTGCGCCGAAATCACGAAGAAGACAGAGCCCACGGCCAGTACGGTCGTGGCGACCTGGATCAGCGCGTTAGCACCACCATCGAGGAAGCGCTCGAGCTGGTTCACATCGTCGTTGAGGATGGCGACCAGGCTGCCGGTCGATCGGTCCTCGAAATAGGCCAGGTCCAGGGCCTGGACATGCCGATAGGCGTCCATGCGCAGCGCATGCTGAATGGACTGCGCCAGATTCCGCCAAAGCACCATGTACAGATACTCGAACAGGGACTCGCCGATCCAGACCAGCAGCGTCAGTCCGCCGAGGAGAAAGATCTGCTGCCGCGGATCCGCGAAGCCCAACGCCGCGACGAAGGAGTCCTGGCCGCGCACGACGACGTCGATCGCGATGCCGATGAGAATCTCCGGCGCGACGTCGAACAGCTTGTTGACGACCGAGCAAAGCGTGGCGAGCACGATGCGCCCGCGCCAGGGCCGGGCATAGCGGAGCAGGCGGACCAGCGCGCTGGCCGAGGTGTGGGTCGCAGTCATGGCCGTGATGGTAGGCGCGCAAGCGTGAACGCGCGAGGGGTGCGGGCGCCCCAAACGCCCCCGTACTGCCCCTAAGGTCGAATTTCCGATCGCCGCCGGCGCACCCAGAATGACCACCAGAAGCAGGAGGAATCCCATGTCTGACGCAGTGGTCATCACGGGCGCCGCCCGGACGCCGATCGGCGCCTTCAACGGCGCTCTCGCAGGAACCAGCGCCGTTGACCTTGGCGCGACCGCAATTGCGACGGCTCTCGAGCGCGCCGGCGTGGCGCCCGACGAGGTCGACGACACCATCATGGGCCAGGTACTCGCCGCCGGCGCGGGTCAGAATCCGGCGCGTCAGGCTGCCATGGCTGCGGGCATTCCCGCGGCTGCCCCGGCCGTCACCGTCAACCAGGTCTGCGGGTCCGGCGTGCGCACGGTCGCGATGGGCTACCAGTCGATCCGGTCCGGCGAAGCCAACATCGTCGTCGCCGGCGGGCAGGAGAACATGAGCGCCGCCCTCCACGCCGCACCGGTTCGCAAGGGCCAGCGCATGGGACCGCTCGAGCTGATCGACACGATGATCGTCGACGGGCTCTGGGATGCCTTCAACGGCTACCACATGGGTCAGACCGCGGAAAATGTCGCGGCTCGATGGGACATCAGCCGGGAGGCCCAGGACGAACTTGCGCTCGCCTCCCAGCAGAAGGCTGGCGCAGCGCAGGCCGAGGGGCGCTTCGACGCCGAGATCGTGCCGGTCGTCGTCCGCTCGCGCCGCAGCGAGACGACGGTCTCCCAGGACGAGCACCTCCGACCCCAGACCACGGCCGACGGCCTCGCCGGATTGCGCCCGGTCTTCGACCGCGAAGGGACGGTGACGGCCGGAAACGCGTCCGGCATCAACGACGGCGGTGCCGCAGTGGTGCTGATGCGGGCCAGCGAGGCCGAGCGCCGCGGCTTCGCGCCGCTGGCGCGGATCGCGAGCTGGGCGACCGCAGGCGTCGATCCGGCGCTCATGGGCTCGGGGCCGATCCCTGCCAGCCGCCTCGCCCTGGAGCGTGCGGGCTGGAGCGTCGGCGACCTGGATCTCATCGAAGCGAACGAGGCTTTCGCGGCCCAGGCCTGCGCGGTCAACAAGGACATGGGCTGGGAACCGGAGCGAGTCAATGTCAACGGCGGGGCCATCGCCCTCGGCCATCCCATCGGCGCATCGGGTGCCCGCGTGCTCGTCACCCTGCTCCACGAACTGCAGCGGCGGGACGCCCGCCGCGGCCTCGCCACGCTGTGTATCGGCGGCGGCATGGGCATCGCCATCTGCATCGAACGCGACTGAGTCCAGAGGAGGAACGGAACCATGGCTAAGGTAGCAATCGTCACCGGAGGGACCCGCGGCATCGGGGCCGCCATCTGCGAAGAGCTTCACGAAATGGGCTACAGCGTCGCCGCGACCTACGCCGGCAACGCCGATCGAGCCGCGCGTTTCACGGCGGAAACGGGCATTCCCTCCTACTGCTTCGACGTCGCGGATTACGCGGCCTGCGAGGAGGCGCTGGCGAAGATCGAGACCGAGCTCGGCCCCATCGACGTGCTGGTGAACAACGCCGGGATCACCCGTGACGGCACCATGCACAAGATGACGCCGGACCGGTGGCGTGAAGTCCTCGACACCAACCTGACGGGCTGCTTCAACATGTCGAAGCTCGTCATCGAGGGCATGCGCCAGCGCGGCTACGGTCGTATCGTGAACGTCGGTTCGATCAATGGCCAGGCGGGCCAGTACGGCCAGGTGAACTACGCGGCCGCAAAGTCAGGCATCCATGGATTTACGAAGGCGCTGGCCCAGGAGGGTGCCGGCAAGGGCATCACCGTAAACGCCATCGCCCCGGGTTACGTCGATACCGACATGGTTCGCGCGGTACCGGAGAAGGTGCTGGAGAAGATCGTCTCGCGCATCCCCGTCGGCCGCCTCGGGCGGGCGAAGGACATCGCGCGCGGCGTCCGCTTCCTGGTCGCGCCGGACGCGGACTTCATCACCGGATCGACGCTGTCGATCAACGGTGGGCAGCATATGTACTAAGTCCTGAGGTGTTCCGCCCTCCACCAGTGGGGGGCGGAATGCTGCCCATATCCGGTATCAGCCTGGACCCCGGCCCTCGCCGCGCGGACGCGGCGTGTCGTTGAGGACGCGCTCGAGGCGATCCTGGCTCATCTGGCTCGAATCCTCGTCCTCGCCGAGCGTGTAGCAGACGCGGGTCACCAGGTGTGAGCCGGTGATCTTGATGCGGTCACAGCGGATGTCCTTTTCCTTGCGCGTGTCCAGCATGCCGTCGTTTTCCGCCAGGCGCTGGCTCACGTCCTCCGACAGGAGCGTTTTCTCGCTCGCGCGCATCGGTCGTTCGTGGGTTGCCGTGCAGGCCGTCAGGACCAGTACGGCCAGGATTGCGATGATTCTCATGTTGCTTCCCTTGCTGTGCTGCCGCGGATAGTACACCACCTTTCGTACCTCAACAAACGGTCGATCAGCATGCACGCCAGGGCCACGGAGATTGGGTATGATGCGGCGCTCGATCTCCACAGGCTTTGACAAAGACGCATGCGATATCTGCACACCATGGTTCGGGTCGGCGATATGGATGCCGCGCTCGACTTCTACTGCAATAAGCTCGGGCTCGTCGAGATGCGACGCGTCGACAACGAAGCTGCTCGCTTCAGCCTGGTTTTTCTCGCCGCACCGGACGACGTCGATCGCGTGGCACAGGACAAGGCACCGCTCATCGAGCTGACCTGGAACTGGGACGAGAAGACCTACGACGGTGGCCGCAACTTCGGCCACCTCGCCTTCCGGGTGCCCGACATCTACGGCCTGTGCCAGCGGCTTCACGACGCAGGCGTCATCATCAATCGCCCGCCGCGGGACGGACATATGGCCTTCGTCCGGTCGCCCGACGGCATCTCCATCGAACTCCTGCAGGCCGACGACAGCCTCCCGCCGCAGGAGCCCTGGGCCAGCATGCCGAACACGGGAACCTGGTGATGAATACACGCTTCGAAGGCACGGAACGCTACGTTGCCACCGAGGACCTCACGACTGCGGTCAATGCCGCGGTCACCCTCGGCCGGCCCATTCTCGTCAAGGGCGAGCCGGGTACGGGAAAGACCCAGCTCGCGGAGGAAATCGCGAGCTCCCTCGAGCGCCCGCTCATCGAGTGGCACATCAAGTCCACGACCAAGGCGCGGCAGGGTCTCTACGAGTACGACGCCGTTTCGCGGCTGCGCGATTCGCAGCTCGGCGACGAAAAGGTGCACGATATCGCCAACTACATCGTGCGCGGCAAGCTGTGGGAGGCCTTCGACGCCGAAGTCCAGCCCGTGCTGCTGATCGACGAGATCGACAAGGCCGACATCGAGTTCCCGAACGACCTGCTTCAGGAGCTCGACCGCATGGAATTCTTCGTCTACGAGACGAAGGAAACGGTCCGGGCGCGCCAGCGGCCGATCATCGTCATCACCAGCAACAACGAGAAGGAGCTGCCCGACGCCTTCCTGCGCCGTTGCTTCTTCCACTACATCCGCTTCCCGGACGCCGACACGATGGCCAAGATCGTCGACGTACACCATCCGGGCGTGAAGCAGGCCCTGCTGCGTGAGGCGCTCGAGACCTTCTACCGGATGCGGGAGGTCCCGGGGCTCAAGAAGAAGCCCTCGACGTCGGAGCTGCTCGACTGGATCAAGCTGCTGCTGGCCGAAGACATCGATCCCGAGACCCTGCGCGAGGGCGACCGCCGCAAGGCGATTCCCCCGCTCTACGGCGCCCTGCTGAAGAACGAGCAGGACGTGCACCTCTTCGAGCAGCTGGTCTTCATGGACCGCCGGGCGCGCTGAAGGCATGCTGATCCGGTTCTTCGAAATGCTGCGCGAGGCCGGGATTCCTGTCTCGATCACCGAGCACCTGGCGCTGCTCGAAGCGCTCCAGGCCGGCGTCGCGGATCACAGCGCGGAGACCTTCTACTACCTCGCGCGCACCTGCCTGGTGAAGGACGAGGCCCACTTCGACCGCTACGACAAGGTCTTTGCGGCCCACTTCAAGGGCATTGAGAGCGCCTTCGCTGCCCTCGCCAAGGACATTCCCGAGGACTGGCTGCGCAGGCAGGCCGAGCTGGAGCTGTCGGAGGAGGAGCGCGCGCGGATCGAGGCGCTCGGCGGCTTCGAGGAACTGATGAAGGCGCTCGAGGAAAGACTACGCGAGCAGGAGAAGCGGCACGAAGGCGGCAACAAGTGGATCGGCACCGGCGGGACGAGCCCCTTCGGCGCCTACGGCTACAACCCCGAGGGCATCCGGATCGGTCAGGAGGGCTCGCGCCATCGGCGTGCGGTCAAGGTCTGGGATCGCCGCGAATTTCGTGATCTCGATGGCGAGGTCGAACTGGGAACGCGCAACATGAAGCTGGCGCTGCGGCGCCTGCGCAAGCTTGCCCGGACCGGCGCCGAGGAGGAGCTGGATCTCGACGACACCATCAGCAGCACCGCCCGCAATGGGGGGCTGCTCGACGTGCGGATGGTCCCCGAGCGGCACAACTCGGTGAAGGTCCTCCTGTTCCTCGATGTCGGTGGATCCATGGACGACCACGTCAGCACCTGTGAGCAGCTGTTCTCGGCCGCGCGCACCGAGTTCAAGCACCTCGAATACTTCTATTTCCACAATTTCATCTACGAGGGCGTCTGGCGAGAAAATCGCCGGCGCTTCAGCGCGCGAATCCCAACGCACGACGTCATGCACAAGTATCCGGCGGACTACAAGGTGATCTTCGTCGGCGACGCGACCATGAGTCCCTACGAGATCCTCTATCCCGGGGGCAGCGTCGAGCACTTCAACGACGAGGCCGGCGCAGTCTGGATGCAGCGCATGCTGGGCACCTACCGCAAGGCCGCCTGGCTCAATCCCGAACCGCAGCACCGCTGGGAGTACACCCAGTCGATCCGCTTGACCCGGGAGCTGCTGGAAGATCGGATGTATCCGCTCACCATCGCAGGGATAGATGACTGCATGCGCTCGCTGCAGTGAACCGAACGGGACCGCCGGTGTCACTAGGTCGAGCCTGCGCCGGCCTGCGGCGCCCTACCCGTCAATTCACGGAACCATCCACATGATGAGACCCCTGTTCCTGGCGCTTGCCGCCCTGTTCGTCCTGTCCCCGGTCGCCGAGGCGAAGACCATCTACGTCCTGCGCCACGCCGAACCGGTGATCGGCACCAGCGACCCCGGCCTCTCTCCTCTGGGGGCCGAGCGAGCGCAGGATGTCGCCGATCGGATCATGGCGGAGGGCACTCCCGATCTGCTCCTGACCACCCGCTACCGCCGGACCATCGAAACCATCGAGCCGCTGAGCGCCTGGTCCGGCGCCCAGCTCGAGTACTACGACCCTCGCCTGGCTGGCGACATCGGACGGATCCGTTCGGCTGACGAGTCGACCATCGTCGTGGTCGGCCACTCGAATACGATCCAGGCGCTGATCGCCGAACTCGGCGGCGAGCCCGGTATCCCGATCGATCACTACGAATACGATCGCCTCTACAAGGTCAAGCTCGACGAGAGCGGCAAGGCAGCAGAAACCACCCTCGTGCGCACCGATCCCAGGCCCGAGCGGCCCGCAACCGGCACCTTTCCGGTTGCCCTGGACGCGGTAAGCGCCGAGACGCTGCAGTTCGACATGAAGAACGGCGCCGAAGTCGTCGGCACCGTGTCCTGGCGCTACGAGCCCTCGAGCGACGCGCTTCGACTCGAGGAGGAGACGGCCATCGAGCGGTTCAGGCTGGACACCCGGACCGAGGTGTTGCTGTCCTCACTGGATGCCCCGGCGGGAACGGTACGCATATCGGGCACCATGGGGACCCCGGTGGATGTCGCCGCGACCTTCTCGGCGGACGGTATCTCCGGCCACTCGGAGGTCCGCCGCCTCGTCTATCAGCCCCAGGGGCGCGTTCCCGTCGACCTGGAAGGCGGCGCCATCGAACGTTCCGCGGCCCTGATGCTCGCGCACCACTTGCCCGTCGACGCCATGCCGCTGGCATTCGAGTGGTTCAACGGCTATGAACCCGGCGTGCGCACGATCGTCGCCACCTATCGCGGCAAGGAGACGGTCACGGTGCCGGCGGGCACCTTCGAGACCGATGTCTTCGAGCTCCGGGGCGGCGCGCCGTCCCAGACCTTCTACGTGTCGGTCGACGAGCCGCGTCGACCGATCGCGATCGAGGTGGCCGCCCAGCCCTGGCGTTACGAACTGCGCGCGTTCGAAACGCCCTGAGGCGCCACCCTTCCGCAGCAACCGTCGCCACGCTAAGGTGCGCGGATCGTAGCGGGAGAGTGCCTCATGCGTTCCATTCTTTTCAGTGGTCTGGTCGCCTTCGCGGGCGTCCAGGCCCAGACCCTTGACGGTGTCGACCTGACGCTGGCAAGTCGCGTCGCCGGAGTTGCTACGAACGATCTGGCAGGCGCTTCGGTCTACCTCGGCGGCGACTACAACGGCGACGGCATCGCTGACCTGGCCATCGGGGTGATCAACGCCGATGCCACCGACGGCAGTGCCGTCAACGTCGGCCACGTGTACGTCGTCTACGGTCGCCCCGGGGCGCTGCCGGAAGTGCGGTCCCTCGACACGATCGATCCGGCGGACGGCTTCATGTTCGAGGGGCAAGGCCCCAACGTCTTTCTCGGCGAGACCCTCACCTCGGCGGACCTGAATGGCGACGGCATCGACGATCTGATCGCCGGTGCGCCACGGGCGCCGGATTTCCGCTTTTCCTTCGCGCCACCGAATCTGGGCATCATCGCGGTGATCTTCGGCAGCCGCGAACCCATCACCGGCGGCTCGATCGCGCAGCTCGCCCCGACGGACGAGGCCAACTCGGGCGTCGGATTCGTGATGGACGGTGGCTTCCTCAACGGGCGCGCATCGGCATCACTTGCCGACGGCGGCGACATCAACGGCGACGGGATCGGCGATCTGCTCATTGGCAGCGAGAACGGAGGCTCCGGCTTCGGCGGCAATGTCAGGCCAACGGCCTACGTCCTCTTCGGGCGCGACGGGTCGACCGCGTGGCCGGGCGTCTTCGAGCTCGTCAGCCTCCGGCCCGAAATCACCGACGGCGAGTTCGGGACGATCGTCCAGGGCGATGGCGCAGAGGATCTCACAGGTCGCGCGGTCATTGGCCTCGGTGACATCGACGCCGACGGCTTCGATGATTTCGCCATGGGCGCACCGGGGGCGACGCTCGAGCAGAACCTGCAGGGCGCGACCTACGTCATCGGTGGACGCCCGATCTATCCCGGCGCCATCGATCTCAACGATCTCGAGCCGCAGGCGCTCATCACGCGGATCGGCGGGCGGGTCGAATCCCAGAGCGGTTTCGTCCTCGGCGCGCCCGGCGACCTCAACGGCGACGGCATCGCGGACCTGGCCATCGGCAGTCCCATCGATTCCGATCGGAGTGGCCGCCTCGACGTGATCTATGGACAGACGACCTGGCCCCGGGAGATCCGCCTCGACGAGACCTTTCCGGGCTTCGGCCTGGCCGCCGGGAGCGGCGGCCGTTTCGGGGGCTCACTGGCGCCAGGCGGCGATCTGAACGGCGACGGCCTCGATGATCTCCTCGTCGGCTCCCGCGATCACCCGGCTGGGGGCAGGACCTGGGTCGTCTATGGAAGTGCCGACCGTTCCGGCGAAGGGGAGATCGAAACCGCTCCGGGCGTTGGGTTCATTGAGGCCGAGAACGCGGCGGACAGCTTCGGGCGCTCGGTCTCGGGCGCCGGTGACCTCGACGCTGACGGCAGCCGCGACATCGTCGCCGGCGCTCCGCTCAACGACACGCTGATCTCCAACGGCGGGGCCGGTTTCGTGTTCACCGGCACGGGCAACGACGGTGCGCCGGCGCTCCGCGGCCCGCTGAGCCACGCGTGGTTCGATCCGGCCTTGCCCGGCCAGGGGGTGCTCGTGGAATACGGCCTGCGAAATGGCCAGCCCGCACTCTTCGCCGCGTGGTACACCTTCGACGGCGGACGCCCGCTGTGGCTGACGACCGACTTCCTCAGCCTGCCGGCCGTCGGACGCACCGTCTCGGCCGATCTCTTTGTGACCTCGGGTGGCGATTTCGGTCCGAACTTCGACCCCGCATCGGTGAGCAGTCAACGCTTCGGCGAAGTCCGCTTGACCCAGACCGCCTGCGGCCGCCTGCTCTGGGAGTACGAACGTGCGTCGACCGGCGAGGCGGGGCGCCTGCTCCTCGTGCCGGTGCTCGCTGACCAGCTCGCCCTTGATACCTGCACAGCCGGTGGGCTCGACCCGGCGGCCGACGCGCTCCGCTCGCAGCAGACCGGTACGTTCTGGAATCCCGACCGGGCCGGGGAAGGCATCATCATCGACGTCGAGGCACGTTCCGCGCCGGGCAATCTCTTCTTCTCGTGGTTCACCTACCTCGACGGCCAGCAGCTCTGGCTCGTCGGCACCGCCCCGCTCGACGCGGCCACGGCCCAGCCGGAACCGCTGCGCCTTTTCCGCGCCGATGGGGCACGCTTCGGCGCCGGGTTCGACAGTTCGGATGTCGTGCTGACCGACGTCGGCGAGGCCACGCTGCGCTTCGATGGCTGCAGCGGCGTCCAGCTCAGCTACACGCTGACTTCCTCGAACGGCGAGCTGGCCGGCGACACGTCGCTCGTGCGATTTACCGAGGGGCTATCGGAACTCCCTTGCTCCGTCGTACGCTGACGGCATGAAAGGAATCGTTGCCTCCGGGCACGCGCTCACGTCGCGTGCGGCGGCGCTCGTGCTGGAACAGGGTGGCAACGCCTGTGACGGCGTGGTGGCCGCCCTCCTCGCCGCGACCGTTACCGAGCCGCTGCTTGCGAGCCCGGCCGGCGGCGGCTTTCTGCTGGTGCGCAGCGCCGCCGGCAGGGAAACGCTCCACGACTTCTTCGGCGACACGCCCGGACAACGCAACCCCGATGCGCACATGTGGCCGATCCATGGTGACTTCGGCGACGCCACGCAGGAGTTTCATATCGGTCCCGGCAGCATTGCGGTGCCCGGCTTCGTCGCTGGTCTCCATGCCGCGCAGCGCGCCCACTGCCGCCTGCCGCTCGCGGAGCTGGCCGCGCCCGCAGTCGGCTACGCGCGCGACGGCGTCGAGATCGGTGACTTCCAGCTGATGGTCGCGCGGATTCTCGGCCCCATCGTCGCGGCCACGCCCGAACTCGCACGGCGCTTCGACCTCGGAAGCGACGATCTCTTTCGCGATCCTGAACTCGCCGACTTTCTCGACGCTCTCGGTCGGGAACCCGCACACTGGTTCTATCAGGGAGAACCCGCAGCGGCCATCGTCGAGTTCTGTCGTGCCGAGGGCGGCCATCTTTCCCGGGAGGATCTTGCAGAATATCGCTGCATCGAGCGGACCCCGCTGCGCTTCGGTTTTCGCGGCCATGCGGTCACGACCAATCCGGTGCCGTCCTGCGGCGGTTCCCTGATCGCCCACCTGCTCGCGCTCATGGCGCCCGACGCCTGCGATGAAGCTTCCCCCGAGGATCCCGCGTACCTCGCGATGCTCGCCGAAGCCATGCGGCTCACGACGGTGCGCCGCCATGAGGTCAGGCTGCAGCATCGACACGACGAGGCCGCGGTCGCCGAACTCCTGGACCGCGAAACCCTGGACGACCTCGCCCGTGCGCTGCGCGAGCATCCGCGGGCGCGCAGCGGCACCACGCACATCAGCGTCGTCGATGCCGACGGCAACGTAGCCGCTGCGACGGTCTCCAATGGCGAAGGCTGCGGCCACGTCCTCCCGGGCACGGGAATACACCTCAACAACTTCCTTGGCGAAGAAGATCTGAATCCGGACGGTCCAGGCAACTGGCTGCCAGGACGGCGGTTGTCCTCCATGATGGCGCCGACGATCGTGGCAGCGCCCACGGGCGGTTGCATCGCGGTGGGCTCGGGCGGCTCGAATCGCCTGCGGACGGCGATTGCCCAGGTCATCCTGCGCTGGGCCGCTTTCGATCAGTCGATGACGGACGCGATCCGGGCGCCGCGCATGCACGTCGAGGGCGACACGCTGAACCTCGAACCGGGCTTCTCCGCCGCGGCCATGGATGTCCTGCGGGAGCGTTTTCCCGACCGCGTGGAGTGGTCGTCGCGCAGCCTCTTCTTTGGTGGCACCCAGGCTGCAGGGATCGAGAACGGCAAGCTTGTCGCCGCGGCTGATGACCGGCGCGGCGGCGCCGTGGTCGTCGCTCGCTGAGCGTCCTTGCGACCGCGCGGCGCGGTCAGGAGAACTTCCGCGGACCGTACGGTTTGGACTCTTTCTTCGTGTTGTTTCGCACCGCCACGAGCTGATTGCCGCGGCCAATCAGGCGAACCTGGATGAGTCGCTCCGTCAGCAGCGTGCGCCAGCGACCCGCGGTCCGTGTCCGGTGGAACAGCGCCTTCGTTCCCGCCACGGCGTCTGGCGAGCGAACCGCGATCTCCTCAAGCAGCGCGCGCGCCGCGACGAGCGGATCTGCGTCCACCCGCCCGACGATGCCCAGTGCCTGCGCCTCCTCGGCGCCGAAGATCCGCCCGGTCATGGTCAGTTCCTTCGCCACGTCCTCGCGAACAGCGCCGCGAAGGGTCAGCGCGCCGCTCATGTCGGGAATCAGCCCCCACTTCGACTCCATCACGGAGAAGCGCGCGTCCGGCGCCGCGATCCGAAAGTCCGCGGCGAGGGCCAGCTGGATTCCGGCGCCGAAGCAGACGCCCTGGACGCAGGCCACGACGGGAACCGGGAGCTGGCGCCAGACGAGCCCCCACTGCTGGAAGACGTTGGCCCACGGGCTCATCATCCGCAGCACGTTCATGAGGTTGTCGCGCGGCGTCGCCGCGAGGCTGGAGAAGTCGGCGCCGGCGCAGAAGGACGGTCCGTTGCCGGCCAGGATCACGCCCCGCAGCGTGCGATCGCGTCGCAGCGAGCGCCCGACCTTCACGACGCCGTGGAGAATCTCCTTGTTGACGCCATTGTGCTTGTCGGGTCGATCGAGGCGCACCGTTGCGAATGCCCCGTCCCGTTCCACTGTCACGCCCATGGGTCTCTCCGATTCCAGTTTGCGCTCGCGTGGCGCTAGCAACCTGTCGGGCTTAGCCGAATCTACTGCGGCGCCGCGCGCTACGATTCCATCAGTCCGCCAGGCTGCTAGTATCCGTCAAACAGTCGTTTGATCCTAGGTGAGCCGGGACAAAAGCGACGCATCGCGTCGCTCCCGGCGAACGCACTCGCGCCTGCGTGCGCGAGGGCCGTTTCCCCGCTCCGGTCAAGCGTGGATCTGAAACAGCAGCATAGCTGCCGTCGCGATCTCGCTCCCGGCGAACGCACTCGCGCCTGCGTGCGCGAGG
>JBCCZC010000102.1:0-14951 GCA_039188505.1 Pseudomonadota bacterium
CGCCCCTGCCCGTTGGGGGCACCGATCATGAAGGGGCCACCGGTGAGCTGTAACGGCGGGGATCGGGCGACCCTCCTCATCCTCGGCAACAGCAGCACCAACTTCATCGTCGCGGGGGTCGACAATCCGCTCGACTTCGCTCAATCCGTCGCGGCGAAGGGCGCACTCTCGCCGGCCTCCGGCGTGTTCTTCGACTATCGCCCGGAGCTTCTCGGCGGCATCGATCTGAAAGGCGTGCCGACCCGCGATCCCGACTGCACGAATCCTTCCTTCGTCGGGACGCTCAGCCCCGGTAACGAGACGGCAACGATCGACGCCATGGGCACGCGGCTTCGGGGCAGTGAGACCGCGCTGTGCCTGACCGGCAACGGCGTCGATCCCTTCCCGGTGGACGAGTACGTCGTCGACTGGGAGGTCATCGATAATGACCCCAACGTCGAATTCGACAATCCGCAGCGGGATCTCGGCACCGCCTGCCGCATCGAGAAGAACGGGTCCGAGGATGCGCTGGTATTCAACCTGACCCAGGGCGGTTTCTACACGCAGTTCATCCGCATCACGAATCCGACCTCCGTCGACGGACGCGTCTTCCTCAGCTGCTACGACGACGCCAACGATCAGAGCAATCTGTCCGTGTCGCTCGACAACTTCAGCGATCGAGATGGCGAAATGCTGCCGGCGGTCCTCGGGGCCAACGAAAGCACCGATCTCATCAACATCGACGAGGTCTGGGACACCTGTGGCATCACCCCCATGGGCGGACCCGGCTCGCCGAACGGCAACTTCCTGCGCCTGCGCGCGGAGGGCGAATTCGGCAGCGACGGGGTCACGACGGGCCAGGGCGAAGTCCGCGGCATCCGCATCGAAGGCGTCGTCGTCTCCCGGGACGGGAACAGCTTCGAGAACACCTCACGCTGATCCGCACCGCAAGTAACGATTCACGGACCCCGCCGCGCGCGGGGTCCGTTCCTTTCGGGGTTTGATTCCGGTCGAGCGGCGGCTAGCGCGCCCGACGCTGGCGGGCGTGAATGAGATACAGCGCACCGACGACAGCGGCGATGACGAGCGTCAGACCGATCATTTCGTTCAGGGTCTGGAGGTAGTTGCCGTCCGCCACGCGCTGGGCGCCCAGATACTGGATGCCCATCGCGCCGGCAATCGAGTCGACCATCGTGAAAACACCCAGGATCTTCCCGTAGGAGGCTCCCGCGAAGAAATCGGCGATCACCAGCTGGATCGCGGCGAAGGCGCCGCTGAAGCCGATGCCGTAGACCACGGCATAGCCGTAGAGCGAAAGACTGCTGGTCGGGTCGGCGTGGCGCAGAATCAGCAGGCCGATCGTCAGGTTGAAGACCGACGCCAGCATCACGAGGGTCTTGTCAAAGCGATCGGCGAGGAAGCCGAACAGCAGCTTGCCGACGATGGCAGACCAGAAGAAGGCGCTGAAGATACGCGCCAGGGTGGCCGTGTCGACCCCGAGATCGTCACCGAAGTACAGGGACTGGTGCTGGATGATGCCAACAATGCAGAACCACATGCCGCCGGTGGCGAACAGCAGCAGATAGAAGGCGGGCGTACGCACGGCATCACCGAGGGTCGGTCCGGCGGTCGCGGCCGCCGACGCCGCATCGAGCGCGGCGGTCGGCTCGGGATCGCCATCCGGCGCAAGCCCCATGTCCTCGGGCCGATTGCGAACCAGCAGCGCGATGGCAACGACCATCATGACCGCGCCGATCACGGCGATCAGCTGGCTGGCCTCACGCCAGCCCTGCTCCGCCAGGGTTTCCCCGGCCACCAACGGAAACAGTGCTCCCCCAAGGCTCGAACCCATCAGCAGAATACCGACCGCGCGGCCGCGATACCGCCGGAACCAGCGGGTCAGGATCAGCATATTGGGCATCAGCCCGCTGCCGGCCAGCCCCACGGCGCCCACGAGGTAGATCACCGTGAGTTCGCCGAGCGAGGAGATCCGCGAGTAGAAGGCAAGCGGCAGGACGACCGCCGCGATGCCGAAGACCATGATCAGCCGTGTCGAGAAACGGTCGAACAACGCACCCATGAAGGGCGTCAGGAACGCTGCGAGGATAAACAGGTAGCTGGCCGGCTGTGTGACTTGCTCCTGATTCCAGCCGAACTCTTCGGTGAGCGCGGGATAGAACAGCGGCAGCGTGTGCATGAGAATGCCGTTGTTGGCGGTGTAGATCAGGAAGAGTCCGAGCAGCACCCACCAACCGTAGAAGATTCCCCGCATACCTCGCCCCCTCAGACCGACGCGTTCACTGCATCGTAGCCGAACAGCCCAAAGGGGTCTTCGCCCAGGAGGGACCGATCCGGTGGCTCGTCGGGGCGCATGTTCAGCAGGTAGAGCCCCTGCCGGGCCGACTCCGATTGGGCCCGGTTGGCGTGCGGCACGCGAGCCGCCTCATAGCGGGCCAGGCCGTCCGCGAGATCGTCGGCGGCGGCCAGGGCCCGGGCGAGCACCAAGGCGTCCTCGATGCCGATGCCCGCGCCGAGCCCCAGGAACGGCGTCATCGGGTGGGCGGCGTCACCGAGAAGCGCGGTTCGGCCGGTCACCCAGCGGTCCAGGGGCTCGCGGACGTGGAGCGCCCACTTGAAGCACTGGTCCCGGGGAATCGCGGCGAACATGGAGAGCAGCTCGTCGTGCCAGCCCTCGAACTCCGCGAGCAGTTCGTCGACGTCCGCCCGGACCATCCAGCCCTCCTCGAACAGCGCCGCATTCCCGGCGATCGCAACGATGTTCACGAGCGATCGCTTGCGCACCGCATAGCGTCCAACCATGCGCCCGGGTCCGACGTAGAGACCGAAGTCCGGCGCGATCCGCAGCCCGGGCAATCGGCTCCGGTCGACCAGCCCACGCCAGGCGACGTAGCCGGTGAACCGTGGCGGTTCGGTCTCGAAAAGCAGGTCCCGCGTCCGCGACTTGATCCCGTCGCAGGCCACCAGAAGATCGAGTTCGGCCGGCTCGGCCGCCTCGAAGCGAACGGTCACGCCATGCTTGTGCTGGACCACATCGGCCAGCCGGTGGCCGAAGGCAATGGGAATGCCGCGGCGAGCCACCTCGCCGGCGAGCACGGCCAGCAGGTCAGCGCGGTGCACATGCCAGAACGGCGCGCCGAAATGATCGCGATAGTGGTCGCCCCGTTCGGTGAGCGACACGGGCTGCCCCGTGGCGAAGTGCAGGATGCCGGTATGGCGAGGCGTCCAGACGTGTTCGGCAAGCGCAGCCTCCAGCCCGAGCGCGAGCAGCACCCGTGATGCGTTGGGCGCCAGGGTGATGCCGGCGCCGACATCACCCAGGGCGCCGCTCTGCTCGAACAGCCTGGGGCGGAATCCGGCCTCGTGCAGCGCAATGGCCGTGGTTAGACCCGCGATCCCCGTGCCGACGATGCCGATCCTCGTTTCGAAGTCCATCCGTGCCGCCCTACCCGCCCTGTTCCGGCCAGCCTACGGGGTGCCGGGTTCCCCAGGCAACTCGGCGCGCCGCGGCGGCGGCTCGCCGGGGGCGTTTGAGTCTGACCCGGCGCGGGACGCCTATACTCGGAGCATGAACCGCCTGCCGCCTTGCGCATGATCCGGCCGATCCCCCTGCTGCTGCCGGCGCTGCTGCTCACGCTCGTGGGGGTCGCTTCCGGCGTCGAATGGGAGGACGTGCCCCCGGCCACGCAAGGTCTCGACGGCGCACTGCTCGACGCGCTGACGCCGCGCATCGACTCCGGGGAGCTTGGCGAAATCCAGGGTGTGATGGTGATCCGCGGGGGCCAGGTGGTCTACCGCGAGCATTTCCGTGGCTACGCCGGGGAACCGCTGCGGGTCTTCTCGGTAACCAAGAGCGTCGGCTCGATCCTTCTCGGAACCCTCGAGCGCCGGGGACTCCTCGACGTCAACACCGCGCTCAACGACCATTTCCCGACCTACCCCCAGGCGCGCCTCGATCCGCTCCGGCGCCAGATCACCGTGCAGCATGTCCTGCAGCAACGGCACGGCTACGACTGGGACGAGTGGCCCTACACGGGCGCCCCGGATCACCCGATTCCGGTCATGACCCGCTCGCCGGACTGGTTCAGGACCGTGCTGACCTGGCCCATGGCCGGTCCTCCTGGGCAGGAGTTCCGCTACAGCACCGGCGCGTCGGGACTTATGTCCGGCATCGTCACGAACGCCACGGGGAAGACCGTTCAGACCTACGCCCGCGAGGCGCTGTTCGATCCTCTCGGCATCGGGGCCGTCGACTGGGCGCTCGACGACCTCAACCAGCCCGGCGGCATCCTCGACGAGGACGACTTCCCCGAAGGCAACGCCCCGCTCGGCTTCGGCCTATGGATGACGCTGCCCGACCTAGCGCGAATCGGCCAGATGATGCTCGACGGCGGCACCTGGGAGGGCCAGCAGATCATTCGCGAGGGCTGGCTCGAGGATTCGATCCGGCCCTGGAGCAATTCCCTGACCGACCCCGAGGTCTTCACGGCGCCGGGCTTCGGCTATGGCTACCAGTGGTGGGTCCTGCCGATCACCGATGCGTTCGGCCGGACCTTCGACGCCTACTACGCGCTCGGGTATGGCCGCCAGTACATCCTCATCTTCCCGCAGGCGGATCTCGTCGTGGTGCAGCTGGCGGAAGATTTTCAGTACGAGGGCCCCGGCATCGGCGTCGGGCTCCGCGAGCACATCCTCCCGGCAATGACCACCGACCCACGGGAGTTCGAGCCCATGCGCGCGCGACTCAACGGCTCCTGGTTCGATCCGGAGGTCCCCGGACAGGGCTTGAACGTCGAGGTCCTCGAGGAGCGCAATGAGGCCCTGGTCTACTGGTATACCTACGATGAAGCGGGCAGTCAGCGGTGGCTCATTGGCCAGGGCCCGATCGACGAGGCGGGCGTGGCCCACCTGGAGTTCCTCGTCACCTCGGGCGGTCGCCCCGCGCTCCCGACAACGCCGGATCTGGTCAGCTGGGGCACCGCGGAGCTCAGCTTCGATTCCTGCATGAGCGGACGTCTGCTGTTCACGGCCGACGGCCTCGAAGGGGAGGTTCCGCTCACCCGCCTCACGGGCGCCGGGGCATGCGCGGACGCGAAGGTCAGTCACGGCATTCCCTGAAGTCCGACCTGCAGCGCGACGCCGGTTCCCGCACGCTGGTGGCTTCGCCGCAGAGCGCCACAGTAGACTCCGGGTCCAGGGGTATGGAGGGATCCGGATGAGAAGCTCTGCGGTTCTGGCATTCGTTGCGCTACTGCTCGCGCCGATGGTCTCGCTCTGCGCGACCGACAATTTCGCCATTGCGATCGGGGACACGGTTGCCAACGGCGTTCCGGCAGCGGGGGCGGGCAACCTCGAGAACGACGGAGACGTCGACGTCTACACGTTCGCCGCTTCCCCGGGCCAGACGATCTTCCTCGACCGGCTGAGCAATTCGATCGGCGGCACGCGCGTGCGGCTGATCGACGAGGATCTCACCGTGGTCTATGACGGCAACCTCGTGCTCAACCCGGGAACGTTGGCACTGACGCGCGGCGGCACCTATACGCTGTCGATCGGTGAGGAGGGCAACTCCAATGCCGGGACCTATTCCTTCGCGCTCGTGAACGTTCCGACGCCCACCGTCTTCCCGATTAGCATCGGCGAGGTCGTGGCCGACGGCGCACCATCCGACGGCGCGGGCAACATCGAGACCCCCGGCTCCCTCGACATCTACACCTTCAACGCCGCGCCAGGCCAGAAGATCTTCTTCGACCGCCTGCAGAACGGCATCGGCGGCGTGCGCGTCGTCCTCACCGACGAGGATGACACCGAGGTCTTCAACGGCAACTTCGTCCTCGACCCGGGCACCCTCGAGCTGACCCGCGGGGGCACTTATACACTCACGATCGGCGACGATGGCCGCGACAACGTCGGCACCTACTCCTTTGCTCTGGTCGACATTCCCGCGTCCGACATGTTCGCGATCGCCATCGGCGACACCGTGTCCGAGGGCATTCCGGGGGCCGGCGCCGGCAACATCGAGACGCCGGGCTCGAGCGACGTCTACAGCTTCACGGCGTCTCCCGGGCAGACGATCTTCTTCGATCGCCTCGAGAACAACATCGGCGGCGTGCGGGTGGTGCTGACCGACGAGGACCAGACGGAGGTCTTCAACGGCAACTTCGTCCTTGACCCGGGAACGCTCGTGCTGACTCGGGGCGGCACCTACACGATCGACATCGGCGACGACGGCCGCGACAACGTCGGCACCTACGGCTTTCAGCTCGTCGCGGTCCCCGCCCCGGACAGCTTCGCGATCAGCATCGGGCAAGCGGTGTCGGACGGCGTGCCCGGGAACGGCGCCGGCAACATCGAGGCGGCTGGCTCCGGCGACGTCTATACGTTCACGGCAGCCCCGGGCCAGGTCATCTTCTTCGATCGGACCGAGAACGGCATCGGCGGCGTGCGGGTCCTGTTGACCGACGAGGACCAGACGGAGATCTTCAGCGGCAATCTCATCCTCGATCCCGGCCGACTCGAACTCACCCGCGGCGGCACCTACACGCTGGCCGTCGGCGATACGGGCCGCGACAACACGGGCACCTACGCCTTCACCCTGGTCGACATCCCTGCCCCGGACGTGTTCTCGATCGCCCTGGGCGATACGGTCGCCGACGGCTTCCCCGGGCCAGGCGCCGGCAATATCGAGACCGCGGGCGCATCGGACATCTATAGGTTCGAGGCAGCGGCAGGGACGCAGCTGCGCATCGAGCGTATCGAGAACAACATCGGTGGCGTCGAGTTCGTGCTGATGACCCCAGGCGACGCGGAGCTCTTCCGTGGCAACCTGATCGTCTCGCCGGGCGACTTCGATCTTCCCGAGACCGGCACCTACATGATCAACGTCGGCAGCGACGGCCGGGACAACACCGGGACCTACAGCTTCTCCCTCGGCGCCCCGGCGCTCGTCGGCACCGTACCGAACCCGAACGACCTCGAGCCCGGCGATCGCCTCGGCCAGGCGGTCGTCGCCGACGGCAACCTGCTCGTCCTCGGCGCTCCGGCGGGGACGGACGGCGGGGTCGTTTACGTCTTTCGCTTCGAGGGATCGACGCCCGTTTTCGAGGAAGCCATCCCCATTCCCGACGGCTTCACGGCCGAGAACTTCGGCGCCTCGCTCGCGCTCGAGGGCGGCGTACTCGTCATCGGCGCACCGCTCTCGGAAGGTGGCGCCAAGCGTCTTGCGAAAGGAGGCGGTAACGTGATGCAGGCCGCGCTGTTCTCCCGGACCACCGATTGCCTCACCGGGCCCCTCGCCTGCTGGAAGCTCACCTCACCCATTGCCCCGACCGCGCAGCAGGAGGACGACGGTTTCGGCGCCTCCGTGGCGCTGTCCGGGGAGACGGTGATCATCGGCGCCCCGCAGGACGACGAGGACGAGGCCTCCGGCCAGGGTTCCGGCGCCGCCTACGTCTTCGCGTTCGATGGCGACGCATTCGTGCAGACGGCGAAGCCCAAGCCCTATCTCGGCCAGGCCGGCGCGGGCTTCGGCGCCGCGACCGCCGCCGGCGGCGACCAGGTTGCCATCGGCGCACCCGGAGCCGCGATCGGTGCCGTCCTCGGCGGGGCCGTCGCGCTCTACGACCAGATCACCGGCAACCTGGGTCCCGCCCTGTCGGTGGCAGCCCCGAGCGGCGAGGCCGGCGCGGCCTTCGGCACCGCGATCGCGATCGCGGGCGACAGCATGCTGGTGGGCGCGCCCGGGGACAGCAGCGGCGCCGGGAGCGCCGTACTCTTCAACGTCGGCGGTGACAGCTTCGTCCAGCGCCAGCTGCTCACGCCGGCCGACGGCGGTCCGACCGGCGCCTTCGGGCAGGCCGTCGCGCTGTCCGGTGACCGGCTGCTGATCGGGGCGCCCGAGGGCGACGGCGCCGCCTTCCGCTTCGAGCTCACGGGATCGACCTTCGAACAGGTGGAGCGGGTCGACGGCGCAAGCGACAGTGGCTTTGGCTCTGCGGTCGCCATCACCGGCAGCCGGGTGGCCATCGGCTCGCCCGGCGCCACCAACGACACCGGGTCGGCCACGTTCCAGCTTCTCGACGACGTCGTCTTCAGCAGCGGCTTCGAGTAGGCGGCGCGGGCCTGCCCGTGCTGCCGCGGGTGCTCACCGGAAGGTCGGCGGCGGGATCGTGATCGTCGACTCGGCGACCGAGCCGTCGCCGAAGTAGCGGACGACGGCCTGCTGCACCTCGTCGCTGACCATGAACAGGTCGTGGCCCGCGTTCTCGATCGTGATCTGGCTGCCGTTCGACAGGCCGGACAGGATCTCCGCATGGGCTTCCGGGAAGGTCCGCCCGTCGAGCGTCCCGGTCAGGACGAGCGTCGCGATCGGGCTCTCGACCTCCTGGCGAAACGCGTCGCCGAGGTCCGGCAGACCCGGGACACCCAGCACGTGGGGCAACGGGAAGTTCATCATGTCGCCGACGACCGCCGTATCCGCCTGGGCCATCACTTCCGCCAGGCGCTCGGGGCTGATCCCCGAGGCCACATCCATGCCGAAGCTCATCGGTCGCAGGGTCATCGGCTCGCCGAACATGCGCAGCGCGAAGGGTGCGACCACCTGCATGCCCATGGCCTCGACGCCCTGCACCAGCTGCGGCAGGCCCGCGACGTTCTGCGGATTCTTGACCATCGCGAAGGCGATCAGCGCGCGGTAGGTGGTCGCGCCGACGTTCATGGTGATCGGTTCGCTGGCCCCCTGGGGCGTGAAGGTGACGGACTCGGGCTCGCGCGCGAGCCGCTCGAGCTGCCCGTGGAGCGTCGGCAGGAAATCGGGATAGCGGTCCTTCGCCAGCGCGGCCACCCGCTCGAAGTAACGTTCGGAGAACGCCGGTCGCTTGACCGTTTGCGCGAGACCCTCGGGGCTCGCGAGCACCGCCCGATGCACCGCATCCGGCCCGAGCACGCGGAACGCATCGAGCGCAAGGTGAGTGCCGTAGCTGATGCCCCAGAGGTTCAGCTTCTCGGCACCAAGCACCCGTCGCAGGGCCTCGAGGTCCCGGGCACTTTCGCGGGTATTGAAGATGCCGATGTTGAAGCCCTCCTCCGTCCACCAGTCGAGGCACCACCGGGCGGCGGCCTGGACGTAGGCAACCCCATTTTCGCGGGTGTCGGGCTGCGCGAGGTCATAGGCGTCCGGATAGCGGCAGGTGGGCCCTGGCGAGGACGCGCCGGTGCCGCGCTGGTCGAAGGCAATTACGTCAGCAACTTCGCGAAGCGCCATGAACAGCGGAAAGCGACCACCCCGAGCAGTGCCGATGCCCGAACCACCCGGCCCGCCGGCCAGGTAGACGATGGGATGCCCGGGCTTTGGGTTGGTCGATGGAAAGCGGACGAACGCGAGCGTCAATCGTTCGCCGTCGGGGTCGTCATGGCGGGCAGGAACCTCGAACTCGCCCCACTCGGCCTCGACGCTGCCCTGCTCGCCGCCGGCCTCGAAGGTGTAGGGCTTGATCCGCAATGAATCGGCCAATGCCAGTGGGCAGACCAGCAGGATAGCCGGGAGGAGGAGTGCTCGTAGCAGCGGAAGGGCGATTCTCATGGCGGGGCTCCGGTCTCGAGTTGATCTTCACCCTAGCCCCGCCGGCCGGCTTCGGGAGCTGCTCGGACCGGCTTTTCGGTGAGCGGCTCGGCGGGACCGGTGAACGGCTCATCGGCCCCCGCCTTGCGTTCCGACCCGCTGGCATAATCCGGTCATCATGCGACGCAAACTCCAGACAATGGGCGTGGCTGTCGGTCTTCTGGTCCTGCTGGCCTCGGGTTGCACCCGCGAGCCCCTGGCCGGCATCGGCGAGGTGCGCGTGCAGCTGGGCGACGACCCGGCCTGGGCGCGACCGGCGCACGATGCCGCCACCTGGGAGCGGGTGCGCTGGTCGGAGGTCGGGCCCCGCCAGGCCTGGTGGCTGCGAACCGAGGTAACGGTGCCGCAGTCGCTCCTGGATACGGGCCAGCCGCTGGGTCTCTACCTGTTCGCAATGGCCTCGGCGGAAGTCTACTGGGACGGTGAACTGCTGGGCCGCAACGGACAGCCCGCCGCCCTCGCGGAAGAGGAGGTGCCGGGCACGATCGCCGCGGTGATCCCCCTCCCCACCGGCCTCGACGATGCGCCTCACGTCCTGGCCATTCGGTGGTCTTCCCACAGCGCAGGTGCCCGGGTTCGCACGCCGGTCGATGCGCTTTTCATCGGCGCCTATGGCTCTCCGCTGCGCTTCTCGCGGGACCTCTATCTGCCCTCGCTCGTGGTCGGCGGCGCCCTCGTGCTGGCCGGGGCCCTCCTTGTGGGGCTCGCCATTCGCGGTCGCGACGCGGCGACCGCCTGGCTCGCGGTGGCCGTCCTCGGCGCCCTCGCGCAGCTGTGCTTCGAAACGTCCCGGGCGTTCCTCAGCTATCCCTATCCGCTCCATTCCCTGCGCCTCGCCTCGATCGGCGCCGCGGCAGGGATCACCGGTCTGAGCCTGCTCGGCTTCGCATTCGCTCGCTTCGGCGGGGGGCGCCGCAGCTGGCCCTGGCTGGCGGTCCATGGCGCTATCGTGTTCGGCACCCTCGCGCTGCTGCGACTGGGCGACGAGAACGCTTTTCTCAGCTACGCCCTTGCCGCCGTCGGGGGTTGCCTCGTCACGGGCATGGCCTGGCGGCGCGGCGAACCCGCCGCGGGACCCGCGCTGACCGCCTTCCTGGCCTTTGGGCTGCTGCTCTACCTCACCGAGGGCGGCTTCCTCGACCTGGCCTTCTATTTCGGTCTGACGGCATTTCTCCTCTTCTTTCTCGTCGAGCACGTTCGGGCTTTTTTCCGCTCGCGCTCCGAGCGCGAGCGCGCCGAACTCAAAGCCGCGCGCCTCGAACTAGAACTCGCCAAGCGCCACCTCCAGCCGCACTTCCTCCTCAATACGTTGGCGACCCTGGGCGAGCTCATCGAGACCGATCCGCCCCTGGCCGCGCGCCTGATCGATCTGCTCGGCGAGGAGTTCCGCGTCCTCAACGCCCTGAGCCAGAACCGTACGGTCAGCCTGGAGGAAGAACTCGCCCTTTGCCACGCCCACCTCGCCGTGATGAGTCTGCGCTTCGAGACGCCGCTCACGCTGGACGTCGAGGGAGACACGGATCGGCGAACCATCGCCGTTCCGCCGGTCGTGCTCCACACGCTCATCGAGAACGCGCTTACGCACAATCGCTTCGGACCCGGCGGTGCTCACTTCATGGTCAGCATCACCACGGGGGTTGACGGCCATGAGATCGTACTCGCGGCGCCACGCGGCGAAGCCACGGTTCGAACGGGATCCGGGTTGGGCGGCGAGTATATCCGGGCGCGACTCGAGGAGGCCTTCGGCAGTCGAGCCCGCATGAGTGAAGAAGCCACGGCGGCGGCGTGGATCACCCGGCTGGCGCTTCCCCGATGATCATCGCCATCATCGAGGACGAACCCCTCGTTGCTCGACGGATCGAACGGCTCACAGGTGCCCTGCGTCCCGGGGCGAAGCTGCGACGCTTCGTGTCGATCACCGAAGCGAGGGAAGCCCTGGCCGCAGCGCCGGCCGACGTCGTCCTCCTCGACCTGAACCTGCGCGGCGACGACGGCTTCGGTCTGCTGGCAGAGGCCGTGGCCAGTCCCGCCGAGACCATCGTGATCTCGGCCAACGTCGATCGCGCGATCGAGGCCTTCGAGTGGGGCGTGGTCGACTTCGTTCCGAAGCCCTTCGACCAGGCCCGGCTCGGGCGCGCGCTGGACCGCCTCGAGGCCGCCGATCGCTCCCCCGCCGGCCGTCTCGTCGTGCGCCATCGCGGACAGCTCGAGCTCGTCGACGTGGCTCGGCTGATCGCGATCCACGGTGCCGGCGACTACGCGGAGCTCGAGCTCGACGACGGCTCGACCCGGCTGCACGAAAAGGGACTCGAGGCCCTCGGCCGGGTGCTGCCGGCGCGATTTCTTCGCGTCCATCGCTCGCACGTGCTCAATCTCGATGCCATCCGCTCGATCCGGTCCCTCCCGGGCAGCCGCTACCGGGCGACGCTGGCCACCGGCGCGGAGTACCCGGTCAGCCGACGCCGCGTCCAGGCCCTCCGGGACGCACTGGCGGGCGAAGGCTGACACCGGCAAACTGGGAAGGAATCGCAGCCGAAGCAGAACGAGGAAGATGGCGGATCGGGCCGACCTGCTCGCGACCAAGGCGCTCTACCTCGCGCCTGACGCTCGGGCGCGCATGCTCGCGGAAATCGGGGCGGAGGATCAGGCGCTTCGGGATGCCATCGAGGCGCTGCTGGCGAAGGCGCCAGCGGCCACCGGCGACCTGGTGACCGGCCGGGAAACAACCGGCGGCTTCGACGCTGAACGCTGGGCGCTGGTCGAGGAGGCGCACCCGGAAACCATCGGCCCCTATCGCATCGTTGGCCTGATCGGTGCCGGCGGGATGGGCCGGGTCTACCGCGGCGAACAGGTCGAGCCGGTGCGCCGACAGGTCGCCATCAAGGTCCTGCAGAATTCGCTACCGGACCCGGAGGAACGGGCACGCTTTCTCGCCGAACAGCAGGTGCTCGCCCGCCTCACCCATCCGAACATCGCCCAGCTCTACGAAGCCGGCACGACCGCGGCTGGCTTTCCCTACTTCGCCATGGAATTTGTCGAGGGCCTGTCCCTCACGGAATATGCCGACCAGCTGGCGCTGACGATCGACGAGCGCCTGGATCTCTTCCGAGCCGTGTGCGACGGCGTTGCCTATGCACATCTGAAGGGGATCCTGCATCGCGACCTGAAACCGTCGAACATCCTGGTCGCCGAGTACCCCCACCCCCAGCCGAAGATCATCGACTTCGGCATCGCAACAGCGACCGACTCGCCGTCAGCACCGCCGGATGCCGGCCAGGAATCCATCGCGATGGGCACGGCACCGTACATGAGTCCCGAGGCGGTCAGGAAGCGCGACGGCATCTACGATGTCGATCTGCGTTCGGACGTCTACGCGCTGGGCGTGATCCTCTTCGAACTGCTCACGGGGCGGCGCCCCTATGAGCGCGACGGCCGATCCGTGAGCGAGCTCGTCGAGGACATCACGCGAGGTCAGGCGCCACGCCCCAGCGAAAAGCTGGCAACCACGTCCCGTGTCGATGTGGAGATGCTCGCAGCCGCACGGCGCCTCCCGCCGCTGGCGCTTCGGAGCATGCTGCGCGAGGACCTCGACTGGATCGTGCTGAAGGCGATCGCCGCAGATCGGGAAGACCGCTACAGTTCCGTGAGCGGACTTTCGGCCGATCTCCGCCGCTACCTGCGGCACGAGCCGGTGTCGGCCCACCCGCCCTCGCTAATCTATCGAAGCCTGAAGTTCGTCCGCCGCCATCGTGCCTCGGCCGCGGCCGGCGCGTTGGGGGCCCTCGCGATCGTCGCCGGGTTTCTCGCCATCAGCTTCGGGCTGCTGAAGTCCCGGGAGGCCGAACGCACTGCCGTGGAGTACGCGCAGGTCGCGGAGGCCGGGCGAGCCTCGGCCGAGCAGACCGCCGAGTTTCTGCTCGCGCTCTTCCTCGATGCCGATCCCTACCGCCAGGAGTCGGGCGCCCGCGGCGAAGCCCTCACGGTGAAGCAGCTCCTCGACCAGAGCGCCGAGCGACTCACCACCGAAGGCCTCGCAGGGCAACCGCAGATCCGCGCGCGGCTCATGAACGCGCTGGCCCAGGTCTACCTGCGGATCGGCGAAACGGAGGCCGCCGAACCCCTGCTGCTCGCGGCCTACGATCTGCGACTTCGCGAGCTTTCGGAGGACCGCCAGGGCCTGGCAGAGCTACGGTCGAATCTCGGCTTCCTCGACGAGGTGAAGGGGCGCTACGGCCTCGCCGAGGAGCACTACCGGGGCGCCCACGACACCATGGTCGAGCTGCTGGGGCCCGACCATCCCGAGGCCGGCGTGACCCGCACCAATCTCGCCAAGATCATCCTGACCCAGGGCAAGCCCGAGCGCGCCGAGCCGCTGCTCGCCGAGGCCGTCGCCTCCGCCCGGCGCACGGTCGGGGAGTCGCACCCCGACTACACCAACGCGCTGAACGCTCTGGCCTTCGCGCACTATGCGAAAGGCGAGTACCCCCAGGCCGAGAGCTATTTTCGGGAGACCCTGGTCGTCGGCACGCCGTTTCGCCGGGACGACGATCCGTCCGTCGCCGTTTCGCTCAACAATCTGGCCATGGCGCTGGAGCGACAGGGCAAGATCGACGAAGCGGAACAAACGATCCTCGAAGCCATCGACCTCTTCGAGCAGTCCCTGCCGCCCGGTCATTGGCGCACCGCGAACGCCCAGACCGTCCTCGCCGCCTGCGAAACGGCCCGTGGCCGCTATGCGAAGGCCCGAGATCTCCTCGAGGGCTACTTTCCAGTCGTGCTGGAAGCGCGCGGCAATTCGTCGCCGTACGCCATCGAGATCCGATCACGATTCCGTGAACTCTATGAGGCCTGGGGGCGTCCCGAGGATGCGGCCCGCTACCTCGAGGGCGGCTGACCCTCCTTCCGAAATGGCGATCCCTGCCCGTCCCGGACCCGGTAGCCCAGCCCATCGCCCTCGGACGGGCGCTGGCTAGCGTTCGGCGAGGTGATCGTCCAGTCGCTGCAGGAGCTGCTCCGCGGCGTCACGCGTGATGCCGGCCATGATCTCGTTCCCGATCGCGCCCCGGGCGTTCTGGGCCAGTGCCGCGAGGAGCTGGTCGATCTCGGGCGCATCGGGCGGTAGACGCCAATGCCGGGCCTGGCGTCTCGGGAAGTCGGGCCCGGTGAGTTCCTCCGTCATCTGATTTCGCACGTCGCTCAGATACAGGTCACGATCATCGATGATGTGAATGGGAATGAGCAGACCGTTCCCGTACATCGCGCCCTTCAGCAACTGGTCCGTGAAGCGCGAGGTGTTCTTCTCGATGATCTCCTGGGCCCGGTCCGCCGCCTCGTA
>JBCCZC010000103.1:0-14949 GCA_039188505.1 Pseudomonadota bacterium
ACGCCGCCGTGTACCAGATCGGCGTGCGGCTCGACGGATCCGCTTCGTTGGTGAAGACGTAGGCCGAGATGAACAGGGTGCGATCCTGCACCTCGATGGCATAGCCACGGCCGGGCTGGTTGGGGTTCCAGTAGAAACCCGGTTCGGGGGCGTAGGCCTGGACCGTCACCTCAGCGGTGGCGGCGGTACCCAGGCACAGGAGCAGCAGTGCGAACAGGCTGCGCATCATCGAGTCTCCCTGTCGATCGATGGGTACAGTCTGAACGACGCCGGCTGAATTGACCATGAACCGTCGCCGGGAGCCTGTCGAACCGGGCCGTGCCGTCGCCGTGCGCGCGCCAGCAGCGTCCGGCGCGACGCTGTCAGGTCCGGAGCCCGACGCCGCGATTGAGCAAGGTCAGGCAGATCGTGCCGAGCGCGACGATGAAGACGCCGATCACCGAGAACGCGACTCCGATCGAAACATCGCTGGTTCCGAGGATGCCGTAGCGGAAGGCGTTGACCATGTAGAGGATCGGGTTGGCCCGGGAAACGGTCTGCCAGAATTCCGGAAGCAGGCTGATCGAGTAGAAGACGCCGCCAAGATAGGTGAGCGGCGTCAGGACGAAGGTCGGGATGATCGCGATATCGTCGAATTTCCTGGCGAAGATCGCGTTGATCATGCCGGCCAGGGCGAACACGATGGCCGTGAGCAAAACCACGGAGACGGTCACCGCGAAATCGTGGATCTGGAGGTCCGTGAAGAACAACGAGACGCCGGTAACGACCGTACCAACCAGGAGTCCTCGGAACACCGCGCCGGTCACGTAGCCCAGCAGGATGACGATATTCGGTAGGGGGCTGACGAGCATTTCCTCGATGTGCTTGCCGAACTTCGCGCCGAAGAACGACGAGACCATGTTGCCGTAGGAATTGGTGATGACCGACATCATCACCAGCCCCGGCACGATGAAGCTCATGTAGTCGAAGCCACCCATCTCGCCGATTCGGCGCCCGATGAGGTTGCCGAAGATGATGAAGTAGAGCGACATGGTGATCGCCGGCGGCACGATCGTCTGCACCCAGATGCGGAGGATCCGGGTGACCTCCTTGATGACGATCGTCTCGTAGCCGATCCAGGTCGGGGAATCACGAAACATCGGCGGGTTCCTCCGGCGGTCCTGACTTCTCGACGAGGCGAATGAAGAGCTCCTCGAGGCGGTTGGCCTTGTTGCGCATTGAGAGCACCGTAATTCCGGCCTGCCCCAGGGCATCGAAGAGCTGGTTGATCGGGCGCGTTTTCGGCACCGAGATCTCGAGGGTGCGCGCGTCGCGCATCGAGATCTCGTAGTCCTCGATCGTCGGCGCTGCGGCAATGTCTTCGGCCAGGTCGAAGACGAAGGTCTCGACGTCGAGCTGGGAAATGAGGTTCTTGACGGTGGTGTTCTCGACGATCGTGCCGTGATCGATGATCGCCACGTTGCGGCAGAGCTGCTCGGCTTCCTCGAGGTAGTGGGTGGTCAGGATGACCGTGGTCCCGGCTTCATTGATCTTGCTGATGTAGCGCCACATGGAGCGGCGGATCTCGATGTCCACGCCCGCGGTGGGCTCGTCGAGGATCAGCAGGCGCGGGTCGTGGATCATGGCGCGTGCGATCATCAGCCGGCGCTTCATGCCGCCTGACAGCTCGCGCGACAGGTCCATGCGCTTGTCCCACAGCTTGAGCTCGTTCAGGAGCATCTCGCAGCGCTCCTTCGCCTGGCGCCGCGGCACGCCGTAGTAGCCGGCCTGGTTGATGATGATGTCCCAGGGCCGCTCGAACTGGTTGAAGTTCACCTCCTGCGGCACCAGCCCGAGCATGCTCATGGCGCGCGAGCGCTCCCGCGCGATGTCCGCGTCGAAGACCCGAACGCCGCCTGCGGACATGTTCACGAGCGAGCTGACGATGCCGATGAGCGTCGATTTGCCGGCGCCGTTCGGGCCGAGGAGGGCGAAGAAATCACCTTCCTCGACTGACAGATCGACGCCGTCGAGGGCGCGCACGCCGTTGGCGTAGGTCTTCTCCAGACCCTGGATATCAAGTGCCTTCATGGGAGCCGTTGCGGAGCCGCAAAGGGGCGAAGTGGAGTCCGAACGGAGGCTTTTCAATGTGACGGACTTATCACCCATGCGCAGATCGACGCATTAAGCTAGGATTCAGATAGGAAGTGGGAAGGTCTCCGCGGCACGGATTGGCGGAGGAAGAGGGAGTGAGAAGAAGCCTTGCGATCTGCGTAGTCATGATCGCCTGGGCAGCAGCCCAGGAAGCGGCACTCGCGGCCGAGAAAGGCAGCAGCAAGTCCCCCGAGAATCCCCCCATCAGCGTCCGCCATGCCTATGTGGATGCTTACGCGAAATCCCAGCTCCCTGCCCAGACTGCCGTTCCAGCCGTTCCGCTCGTCGATCCCGAGGCGGCATTGACGCCGCTCCAGCAGCGACTCGAGGCTGCCGGCGCCTGGCTCGATCTCATGGAGCCGGGCGACGAGGCGGACCATTGGGAAGTGTCCGACTGCAGCAGCCAGGACCCTCTCCGGCCGGCGTCCAGGCTCTGCGGCCTCCGGTGGCGGAAGACCGATGGCCTGACCGGCATCCGCGGCCAGCTCGACGAGATCTCGACCGGCATGAAGGCGAAGTTCGTTGGCAAAGCCCTCGCCGATAATCTCGAGGTCGACATCGACTCGAGCCCCGAGATCAAGTTCAAGTTCGACTGGAAGTAGTCGCTCGTGCGCTTCTTTTTCATCGCGCCGCGATGAAAAAACCGCCCACGAGACGACCCTTTGTTTTCAGAAGCGTAGGAGCGGAGCGGCGTTCTTGGGGCCCGTGATGACCGTCATTGGCCTCATCGCGCTGCGATGAAGAAACCGGCCACGAGACGACCCCTTGTTCTCAGAAGCGGAGGAGCGGAGCGGGGTTCCTGCGGCCGGTGCTGTCCGTCAGTTGCCTCTGCGTCTCCGAGACAAAGAACCTCCCTCGGCTGAAGTGGACCTTGGGAGAGTAGATCCGACTCGGTGCGGGGGCGGAAGGCCCTGGCTGGTCTTCGTCCGGCAACGGCCGTCCTGGCCGTCCTGGATTCGGAGTTCGAAATGTTTGGCCTCTAGATTCCTTCAATTTTCAATAACTTGAAGCCATCGAAGGCGGCGGCGCTATGCCAGGCTAGCGCCCGTCGGTTCCGGATGGACGCCAACTAACCATCGTCGAGCCGAAAGACGATCAGGTCCGCGCTCAGGCGGCTGCGTTCGGCGTAGTAGACGGCCGTGCCGTCCGCGGCGACGGTCAGATTCGTCGATTCGCGCAGGAGCGGGCGCTCCAGCTCGAGGCGCTGCCGCCGTTCGCGGCTGCGCAGGTCGACGCTATCGATCCGCGGCCCGTCCGGGGCGTTGACCGCGAACACGACTTCGGCATCGCGCAGCGCCCAGTTGCCCCAGAACTCCGGTGGCAAGTCGTCGATCAGGCGCTCCGGTTCGCTGTCATCCGTGCCGAGCCGCCACAGGGCGCTGTCCCCGCGGCGGCTGAAGACGATCCCGCCACCCTCGGCCGCGTACGCCGCCGCCGCGTAGCCACCGGCGGCGGTGAGCTGCTCGAGGGACAGATCCTCGAGGGTCAGCCGCCAGACCTGCCAGTCACCGCTCCGGTCGGACGCGTGGAGCAGGCCCGTGCCGTCGGGCGTCCAGCTTGGAACACGGTTGTCGCCACTGAGCTCCGCGAGCACCCGCAGGTCCTGGCTGACCAGATCATGGACCGCAAGTGCGCTCGTACCGCCGTCGCGCCGCTCGAACACGAGCCGGCGCGAATCCGGGGAGAAGCGCGGTGACTCCGCTTCGACGCCGTCGGGCAGGTCGACCGTGGCAAGGACCTCGCCGGTGGCAATGTCGCCGATCCAGATCGCGGCTGCGCCACCTCGCGAAGACGTCCATGCGAGGAGCCGTCCGTCCGGGGACGCCGCGGGACTGAAGTCGAAGCGGGTCGAGGAGAAGACGCGCTCCGCCGGTGCTTCGGAGTTCGTCAGCGATCGTCGCCAGAGGTCCGCTTCTGCCGACCAGGATTCCGCCACGATACGACCATCCAGCAGCACGGTCGGCTGGCGCGGCAGCCCGGCGAAACCGCCAAAGCGCGCGAGGCGTTCCCCGGTCGCGCGCCAGAGTTCGAAGCCGGCATCGCCTGCGTTGGAGAAGAACAGGAGGCTCGGACCGTCCCAGGTCAGGCCCGTGATCTCCGCCGGCGAGTCCGTGACGGCAGCGAGCGCGCGCGACTCGTCGCGCCGACCGTCCACGAGACCGGCGATTTGGACGCGGCCGATGCCGGGCGTGATGTAGGTGGAGCTGGTGGGCTCGCGCAGCGCGCGGAAGAACGCCAGATCCTGACCGTTGGGCGAGGGCGCCGGGTAGAGGTCGCCGACGGAGTTCACCGGCGGGCGGGTTATCGCCACGGTCTCGCCGCCTTCGGTCGCTATTGCCCGGATCGCAAAAGGTGCGCCGTCGGCCGGCCGGTCGGAGAAATAAAGCCATCGACCGTCCGCCGAGAACGCCAGGCTGCCGTCGTTTCTTGCCCGGCAAGTGGCGAGCACGCGCTCCCGGCTCGTTTCCCGATCGAAGACGACGATCTCGCAGGCCTGCTCGGTCCGCTGGAACGCCAGCTTCGAGCCGTGAAGCGCCACGCCCTCACCGGCCCGCCGCAGGATGCGCCGGGTCGCGTCGCCAGTCGGCGCACGGGTACAAAGGTCGATCGCGGGCGCATCGACCAGCTGGCAGGCGAAGAGCACCTCGCCGGTGGCGCGGTCGACCGCCGGATAGGTCTCGAACGCGAGATCGTTGCTGAAGACCTGGATCTCGAGCGGCCGAACCGGCGCGATGGACGGCGCGTCCGGCTGCTGGTACGCGAGCACACCGACGATCAAGGCGATCGCCAGGGCGCCGATGGCCATCGCCGGCCATGGCCTGCCGGGCGGCGAGTGCGCGTCCGCCGGCGCGACTGCCTCCGCCTCGAGGCGGTAGCCGACCTTGCGAATCGTCTCGATGGGCGCGAGGTCGGGGTCGAGAGCGCGGAAGGCCTGGCGTAGGTCGAACACCAGGCGATTGAGCGTGTCGTCGCCAACGTCCGCTGCGCGCCAGACCGTTTCGAACACGTCGCTTCGGGGCACGACCTCGCCGCGGCGATCGAGCAGCAGGCCGAGAACCTGCATCGCGCGGGGCTCCAGCTTGATGATCTGCGATCCGCGCATGAGCTGATTGGCGGCGCGGTCGACGGTGACGCTGGCGACCCTTTCGCGCTGGCTTTCGCTCATCCCAAGGCAATCCCAAGCCGATCTCCATGCGCAGAATCGCACGACCCCGGAGGATGTGGAAACACTATTCGAACGAGGTTCCTTGGGGATGCGAGAAAGAAGCTGGGTCCGATGCCTGTCGATCACCGTCGGCGCGCTGTGCTGCGCGACCGCGATGGCCCGTACCGCCATCACCGACGTGCGCGTGCTGTCGCTGCAGCAGGAGGAACTCCTGGCCGCTCAGACCGTGATCGTCGCGGGCGAGACCATCGTCGCCGTCCTTCCGGCTGAGGCCTACGCACCGCGCGTGGGCGATACGATCGTGCCTGGCGCCGGCCGGGTCCTGATGCCCGGACTGATCGATGCGCACGTCCACATCGACCATCCACAGGATCTTGAGATCTATGCGCTCTACGGGATCACCACGGTCATCAACATGCGCGGCGTCCCGTCCCATCTCGCCCTGCAGCGGCGCGTTCGGGCCGGCGAGGTCGTCGCGCCCGATTTCCTGACCGCGGGCGACTATATCGACGGCAAGCCGCCTCACATGCTGCCGATGAGCACCGTGCGGGACGTGGCCTCGGCCCGCGAGCTGGTTCGGCGACACCACGCGGCGGGATTCGATTTCATCAAGGTCTATTCGGAGCTCACCCGCGACCAGTATCGGGCGATTTGCGAGACGGCCAGGAGCCTCGACTTCGCGGTGCTCGGCCATGTCCCCGATGCCGTGACCTTCGACGATGTGGTCGCCTGTCCCCACCGTAACGTCGCCCACGGCGAACAGCTCTTCAAGCTCCTGGACTCGCGCGAAGACGAGGCCGAGATCAGGTCCATGAACGCGGCGCTCGCCGAGGCGGGCCTGACCTTCACGGGCAATATCGCCCTCCACCGGGCGACCGGCCGCATGCCGGCGGACCTCGCGAGCCTGCTGGCCCGGCCCGAAGCGCGCTTGCTCCACCCCGCCACCTTTCAGCCATTCCGGTCGGGTTTCAATCGCTATGCCCGGCGAGATGCCGGGTGGGTCGGGCGCGTGAACAAGGCCGCCGATGACGTGAGCCTCGTTGCCCGGCTCGCCGCTCCGACCCACGAAGAGATCATGGTCGCCGGGACCGACTCGCCGGTTGCCGGCGCCTACCCGGGCGCCTCGCTCATCGCCGAGCTGGAGGCGTATCAGGCAGCGGGCCTGTCTCCCCTCGAGAGCCTGAGGACCGCAACGACCCATGCCGCGGCGCTCGTGAGGGCTATCGACGACGGCTACGGCACCGTTGGCGCCATCGCGCCCGGAGCGCGCGCCGATCTCGTGCTGCTCGACGCTTCGCCGCTTGACGATCTGACCGTTCTGCACCGACCGAGCGGGGTGATGCTGCGCGGCAACTGGCTGGACGGGAGCGAGCTGGCCCAGCGCCGCGAGGCGCTCATGCAGCGCAACCACGAGGTGCAGACCGTCATGTTCGAGCTGGAGCAGGATCTGTTCGGCGGTGACCTCGAAGCCGCTCGCGCCCGCTTCGACGAGGCTCGGGAGGCAATTCCGGATGCGGTGCTCTTCGCCCAGTATCCGCTTTTCTTCTACGGCTTTCGCTTCCTGTACGGCGATGACGGTCTCACGACAGATCCGGAGGCGGCGGGAAAGGCCGTCGCGATCTATCGCATGTACCGGGACACCTATCCCGGCTACCACAGCTCGCATCACGTGCTGGGGCTCGCCCTCGAGGCTGCGCGTCAGCCGGAAGCCGCCCGTGCGGCCCAGGAGCAGGCCCTCCGGTTGAATCCCACCTACTGGCCGGCGCAGGAGGCCCTGGCGCGGCTCGGGGGGGACGCCGCGCCCTGAGCCGACGCGGGCGACACGGTGCTGCCGCCTGGCGCATACTGTCGGCCCCTCGCGCCCTCCGGAGACGGTGTTGCTCAGACCTCTTGTTGTCGCTCTTCTGCTCTTCGCCGACGCCGCGTGCGGCCAGGCGCTGACGCCGCCGTCCGAGCTTCTCAATCGGGCTTTCGCGGACGCATCCGCGGGCGTCGGTGATCCTCGCGACCTCATCGAGCGGGTCCTCGAATATCCGGAGCACGCCAACGTCGTCATGTACTATGCGGCGGCCGCGTTCGCCTTCGAACGCGGCGAGCTGATTGATGCAGGCTATCTCTTCTACGCCGGCCAGATCCGGGGCAACCAGGAGCTGCGCCTGCGGCCACCGGACGATGGCGGCGAGCAATTCGTGATCATGAGCGACATGCTCGGGCCCCAGCTGAACCCGGCGCTGTTCGATCCGGAGGTCTACCCCGCGGTGCTCGACCGGCTCGAGGCCTGGGACCCGACGCCCGCGAGGGGGTTCACGCTGGCCTTCAGTCCGACGGACGCGCAGCTGGCGATGTCTGCGGCCCAGGCGGGAGAGTTCAAGGAGGAGATGTTGGCCCCGCTGCGCCCCTTGAGCGAACTGCTCAAGGACTCCGATTACTTCGAGGCCGTCCGCGACATCCAGCGCTTCCACATGGAGCTGTCACCGGAGGAGCAGCAGGAGCAGAGCCAGCGGCGGCGCTACGACGAGGCGCGGGAGCGCGTGAGGTCTCTCGAGGAGAGCGCCGGCGTGTCGGTGCTCTCACCGTCACTGGGCGATTCCTGAAGCCCGTTCTATTTCCCGATGCAGAAGCTCGAGAAGATCTCTCCGAGCAGATCGTCGCTCGAGAACTCGCCGGTCAGATCGCCCAGGTGCTGCTGCGCCAGGCGTAGCTCTTCCGCTGCCAGTTCGCCGGCACGGTCATCGGCGAGACGGGTGATGGCGAGATCGACGTGGTCTGCGGCGCGGCGGAGTGCGTCGATGTGGCGCGCGCGGGCCATGAAGGTGCCTTCCGCGCCCTCGCTCGCGCCGGCCGCCGCCTTCAGCGTCGCACGGAGCTGATCCAGGCCGGCGCCGGTCTGTGCCGAGATCGCGAGCGACGCCCAGCCGTTCTCGGTCGCGGCCTGCCCCGGATCCCGATCGGTGAGGTCAATCTTGTTCCGGAGTACGGTCACGTTGGTCCGCCCGTCGAGGGCGGCGAATTCCGGTGTGTCCGGCTCGCCGTCGTCCACGACCAGCAGCACGTGGTCGGCGCGATCGAGTTCGGCCAGGGCCCGCCGGACGCCCTCGCGTTCGACCTCGTCCTCGGTCTCGCGCAGTCCTGCGGTATCGACCAGGTGGAGTGGGATACCGTCCAGCTGGATCTGCTCGCGCAGCACGTCGCGGGTCGTGCCCGGGATGGCGGTGACGATGGCCGTATCGCGCTGCGCCAGCGCGTTCAGGAGGCTCGACTTGCCGGCGTTGGGACGGCCGACGATGGCAATCACGAGGCCGTCCCGGAGCAGGCGCCCCTGGCGTGCACGGTCGATCAGCGCACCCAGTTCGGTCGCGACGGTCCGGGTACGCCGTTCGATTTCGCCGTCGGCCAGGAAGTCGATCTCCTCCTCCGGGAAATCAATCGCCGCCTCGACGAAGACGCGCAGTTCAGTGAGCGTGCGCTGGAAGCCGTCCACGGTCTCCGAGAAGGCGCCATCGAGGCTACGCACCGCGGCCCGGGCGGCCGCTGCCGTCGTGCTGCCGATCAGGTCGGCGACGGCCTCTGCCTGGACGAGGTCCATCCGCCCGTTGTGGAACGCGCGCTCCGAGAACTCACCGGGCCGCGCGAGCCGTGCGCCGAGTTCGAGCACCCGAGCCAGGAGGAGCTGCATGACGACCGCGCCGCCGTGCCCCTGCAGCTCGATGACGTCCTCGCCCGTGAACGAACCGGGGCCGGGGAAGTAAAGGACCAGGCCCGCGTCGATGGCGCGGCCATCGGCATCGCGAAAGTGGCGGAACTGTGGCCTGCGCGGGGCCGGTGCCGATCCGGTGAGCTGCGTGACGATCGGGGCCGCGTCGGGCCCGGAAATCCGGACGATGCCGACGCCGCCCTGGCCGGGTGGCGTAGCGATGGCGGCGATCGTGTCCGCGTCCGGCAGGTCAGACGCGTCGCGAACGTCTACCCCTGCGCGTCGATCCGCTTGGTGATCACCCATTGCTGCGCCAGGGACAGGACGGCGTTAACGGCCCAGTAGAGCACCAGACCCGCCTGGAAGAAGGCGAACATGACCGAGAAGATGATCGGCATCGACAGCATGATGCGTTGCTGGATGGGATCGGCGGCCGGGTTCGGGCTGAGCTTCGTCGTCATGAACATCGCCGCACCGTTGATGATGGGCAGGATGAAGTACGGATCGGGCGAGCTCAGGTCGTTGATCCAGAGCATGAACGGCGCCTGACGGAGCTCGACGCTCTCGACGAGCACCCAGTAGAGCGCGATGAAGACCGGGATCTGGATCAGGACCGGGAGGCAGCCGCCGAGCGGATTGACCTTCTCCGTCTTGTAGATCTCCATCATCTTGAGATTGAACTGCTGCTTGTCGTCGCCGTACCGCTCCTTCAGCGACTGGATGCGCGGCTGCAGTTTGCGCAGCTTCGCCATCGACTTGTACTGGGCTTCCGTGAGTTTGTAGAAGGCGGCCTTGACGAGGACGGTCAGCAGGACGATGGCCCAGCCCCAGTTGCCGACCACGCCGTAGATCTTCTCGAGCAGCCAGAACAGGATCTTCGAGAACGGCGTGAAGACGCCATAGTCGACGGTCAGTGCCAGACCCTCGGCGATGTCGTCGAGCCGATCCTGCAGCTTCGGCCCGAGCACCAGCGTCGCCTCGAAGCCGCCGGTCGAGCCGGGCTCGACGGCGATCACAGGCGAGAATGCCCGAGCCACGAATCGAAGCTGACCGGTGATCTGCGCCACCTGGAACGTGGTTTCCTCGTCGGCGGGCGGCACCCAGGCCGACAGGAAATAGTGCTGCACCATGGCCATCCAGCCGTTGCTGGACGTGGCCTGTTCCGGCTGCGGGGACAGGTCCTCGAAGTCGAATTTCTGGTATTTGTCTTCGGGCGTGAAAATCGCCGGGCCCGTGAAGCTGAAGCGCTGCGGGTTGGTGAAGGTGCTGCCCTCGAACTCGGGCAACGGCTCGCGCTGGAGCTGCCGGTAGGCGCGACCGATCCAGCGCTCCGACGTGTTGTTCTCGATAAAATCCCGTACCTGGATCGTATACAGGCCGCGCGTGAGGACGTACTCGCGTCGCACCGTCACGCCGTTCTCGTACCAGGTCAGCGGTACGACGAGTTCATCCGCACCGTCGGCGAGCATGAATCGATCGGACGCGGCCGAGAAGAGCTGCGTGTGGTTCGGGGCGGGGCTGTTGTCCGCCAGCAGGCCGGTCTGGGCGACGTAGAAGGCGCCGGGACGGTCGCTCATCAGGCGAACCTTGCTGTCCGGAATGTCCGGAGCTACGGCGAAATCGAGCAGATCGGCCTGCACGAGCGTGCCGCCCGCGAGGCTCAGCTCGAGGTCGAGTACATCGGTTGTGATGCGGACGCGTCCTGCGGCCGACTCGGCGGCCGGCGCCGCCGGGGCCGCCGGAGCGGCCGACTGCATCGCCGGCGGAACATCCGATTCCGTCGGGAGGCTCGCGGCGTCGGGCAGGTCAGCGGCGCTGACGGGCGCTTCGGGCTGGTCAGTCGCGGCGTTTTCAGCGGGATTGGCGACCGGTTGCGGACCGTAGTCGATCTGCCACTGGTTGTAGATCAGGAAGCCCATGGCGAACAGGCCGAGCAGCAGGAACATGCGCGTGTTGGACATGGATCAAGCCTTGGGGGAGTGCGCGGCCTTGGGCGGACGAGCTCCGTTGATAAATCGGCGCCAACAGTGTTCGAGGGCGTCCCTCAGGTCGGCGTTGGCGGCGTGTCTTGCGGTGGGGCGGGCCAGCACGACCAGATCCCACCCTTCAAGTCGGTCTCGCCGGTTGCGGAAGGTTTCGCGAGCCAGGCGCTTGATGCGATTGCGCCCGACCGCCCGTGGATCCACCTTGCGAGACACGATGAGCCCAAGGCGTGCGCTCTGACCCCCGTTGGACCGACCCAGGACCCGGAAATAGCGGTTGCCTGTTCCGGTCGCGTCCGAGAAGACGCGGTCGTAGTCGGCCTTGGAAGTCAGCCGTGCGTCGCGCCCGAAGCCCGGCAAATCAGGCCGAAAGCCGCTTCCGACCCTTGGCGCGGCGGCGGGCGATGATGGCGCGGCCGGCGCGCGTGCGCATGCGAGCGCGGAAGCCGTGAGTACGAGCGCGCTTCAGGCGGCTGGGTTGAAAAGTTCTTTTCATGGTGCTCTACCCAAAAGTTGTTATTGGTTCACCGCGGCTAACGCGCGGGCGCACAGAGCCCTGCCGGCTCCGGGCAAAGACGCGGAATACTAGCGACGGGCGGCTTTCGGGTCAAGCTTCGGACGCCCCCGGCGCGTTGGACGGTCGCGCGCCATCGTTGGATGGGGAGGGGGTGTCGAACGCGGGCCGGGGGGATGGGGAAGCACGGGGGAAGCGCGGCCCGCGATCGACACCCAAGAAGACCCGGGTAGTCCCCAATTGCTTTCAGAAGATCCCCCAGTCCGATGTGTCGGCTACAGGATGAGCCGCTCTCCTCTATCGAAGAACACGGCCACCAGGCGGAGCGACTAGGGGGTGTCGGTTCATCGTCCGCAATCCTTGAGAGCGTAGACACTTACTTCGACCGCACCTTGTTGGACCGAGAGCCGAGCAGCCTCTCCAGGTTCCGTCCGCTTCAGGTCCAAGACCTCTGGCAAGGCCAAGGCGGCTCCGTCAGCTGCGACTGAAGACCCGAGGACCTCGACCAGCCAGTAATCCTGAAGCGGCTGTAGAGTTGGAGAGAGCTCGAGCGAGTTGCAGACTGAGCCAAAGCCGTCGCTGGGAGAAGCGTAGCGCAGCCATAGTCCATCAAGGTTATTCGTATTGAAGATGCTCGGCATCAGAAACAATGGCGGGGCATCTACCAGCTGCAATCGAGAGTAGCGCCGCTTGCCTAGCTCTTGAACCAGGACGCCCGCGAGATTTGAGTCGAGAATTCTGGCATTGACGAGCTTTGCTCCGTCCAGGTCCGCGCCTCGAAGATTCGTTCCGTCCATAACGGCACCGTACAAGTTGGCGTAGCGCAGGCGCGCGCCGCCCAGATCAACGTCGGACAAGTCGATCCCGGCAAGGTCGACATGATCTGGAACCTCGGCGAGGCTGAAGGTAGCACCCAGAGTCGTAAGGACGGCCAGGTCGACATCGGCGGCAAACAAGCTGACTAACAACTGGCCGCGTTCCGGGCTAATGGGGCGGCAGGTAAGTCTTGCTGAATCTGCGATGGGCGCCCCAACGGACAGCAAGAAATCCTTCAGCCGTGTGAAGACCGATTTCGCCGGCCTGGAGAAGGTGCTGATCTCACGCTGGATCAGCCGCCTGGCCTGGACATCGCCGAGAGCCAGATTGTCGCGAAGGTAAGCTGCCGAAAAGGCGTTGATGATCTGAGCCGGTGCTGGCGCGCGATCCACTGAATCGCATGGTTCATCGGTTCCTTCGACATCGAGGTACCGATACGGTCGGAGTGCTTGCGTCAGTGCAGCCAAGCGTCCCATGGTGGCCCTCGACGGACGAAACCTGTCGCCATTCCAGCATGGGGTGTTCTTCAACTCACAGGAACGGCCGTCATCGGGAATGAGCAACAGCTCGTCCTTTTCGCGCTGAATCTGTTCGAACAGACTCGTGGACTCGAACACCAGGGAAGCGCGCCGCTGTGCCTCGGCAAGGATGTTCTGCTCCTCCATCCGGTCCGTTTGAAGAGTCATCACACGATTCGCCTGGAGAGCGATCAACAATCCCAGCAGACCGACAGCCGTGACGCCGACGGTGGCGGGGCCAGGCACGAGGCACCAGAGTACGGCTTGGCTATAGGCAAAGAGTACTTCTCGATCGAACGGACGAGTCACGAAGGCTGCCCGCAGCAATCCGGTGAGGGCAGATAGAAGCCGATGCTCCTGTCGCGCAAAGTTCAGCTGATTCTTACGCTCGGAAGCCTCGAGCTTCTCGTCCACGCTGGCCCGCCACGACTCACTTGACTCTGACGGGTGCTCTTGTGGCTGAGCGCTCTCTTCGGCTGGCAGAGTGCTGGATTCGTTTGTTTCTTGCTCCGGTTTTTCCATCGGCTTCTATGGCTTCCTCATCATCGGCGTACCTCGTGGACGCGCATGCCGGGCAGATGGAACGGGTCGATCTGCCAGTCGGCCCCGGATGCACGGAGGGCCGAAAGCACGTCCTCGTACGCCCGGCCGTAGTCCCGATAGGGATAGCCATCACCCGTGCCGTAGCGTCGGATCCAGGTCTCGAACTGGGTCGGCACGGCGCCGAGCTGGCGCCAGCGCAGACCGAGATGCGGCAGCTCGCGCTCGCGCATCCAGGGGCGCCAGCGGGTGCGATAGAACGCCTGCGAGTAGAGCAGGGCGCGGTGCTCGGCGCGCGCGACCTCCTCGAGCCACTGGACCAGGCTCGCCTCGCCAGCGTTGACGGCCGCCCAGGCATTTTCGAAAGCGGGCCGCTGGGAAACGTTGTAGAGCTCAAAGACGAGGTCGGCCCACAGGTCTTGCGCATCCTTGCTCTGCCAGGCCATCGGGCCGGACTGGTGCACGGGGTGGACTCGCACCGTGGTGCGCGGGACGTGGTAGTGCTGGGCCTCGATGCCCGCAGGCGGCGGCGTGTCGTCCCAGTAGACGAGCTGCTGGCCGCCCACGCCGGCGAAGCGCGCGGTCAGCCACACCTCGAGCGGGTCGTCCGCGATCAGCACGCCGGCGAGGCCCGGGCGATCGGCGAGCACCGCGGCCACCTGCGTGCGGCCGTGTTCGAAGTCCGGTTCGAAGGCGGGCGCCTCCGCGGCATCCTGACCGAGCGCGATGCGGCACCACAGCGTGGCGACGAGCAGCACTGCGAGCGCGCGTCTCATCGCGGCCAGGCGGCCCGATCCTCGCGTCGCACGACCAGCCGAAGGCCCGACCAGGTGTCGTCGATGGCGCAGATCTTGTTGTCGACGAGGCCCAGCGAGAGCCCCCGCGTCTGGACGACGTCGAAAGACAGCCGCGTGTCCGGAACGGCGCTCTTCTTCGGCCAGGCGACCCAGAGCCCACCGTCAGCGGGCAGTTTCGCGATCGCCGCATCGAGGCGCCGTCGCAGGATGGCGGGCGTGTCGGCGAAGGCGATGATGACGTCGGCCGGCTTCTGCGATCGGGTCAGCAGGGTCACGCCGTCGGGCAGCGGCTCGAGCAGGTCCGGGAAGCCCGCGGGTGCGCCCAGCGTCAGCACGCGCATGCCGGGCTTGATGCCCAGCTTCCGCGCCAGCGGGGTCCCCGAGTAGCCGGCGCTCACGGGCGGTACCCCGCGCGGACCCGGAGGCGCCACCGCGCCAGGCGGGTGCCTTCGCCGTAGCGCGGTCGCAGCGCCTGCTCCAGCTCCGGTACGGGATCGGTGCCCGTGCGTTCGGCGTGGCGGCGCGTGGACGACCAGGAGCCGAGGTAGGCGAGCAGCTCGTCGGCCGACCAGGGCTTCTCGATGGTCAGGTCCGGCGGCTCGATCTCCTCGAAGGGGAACGGCAGCGTGCGGTAGCCGGCATTGACGTGCCGCCGCTCCGGCGGCCAGTCCGGACCGACGGTCTCGAATCAGTAGCGGTCGATGATTGCGTCGATGGTCGGCTCGATCCGCAGGAGCTCGTAGGTCCAGAACGCCAGCAGGCCGCCCGGGCGCAGCACCCGGCGCGCCT
>JBCCZC010000104.1:0-14791 GCA_039188505.1 Pseudomonadota bacterium
CCCCGCACCAGCCGCCTCCTCGGTCTCCGCAATCTCGAACGCCTCGAAGAGCTGGTCGACGTCGTCCGTCGTGAACCCGGCGCCGAAATCCCGCACCGACAGCTCAAGCACTCCCCCCGCAGCTTCGACGCAGACCAGGACCGAACTGTCCGCGCTGGTGTGCTTGACGGCGTTGAGCACCAGATTCGTGAGCACCTGATTGAGCTTTGCCGCATCGATCGATACGTTCACGGGACACGGCCGCCGGAGGGATACGCCGAGGCTGACCTCCTGCTGCCGGGCGATCGCCTGCAGCCCGGCGGAAATCTCGTTGAACCAGGGCTCGAAGGCCGTGGGCCGCAGCTGCAGCTCGAGTTCTTCGATCCCGGCCATGTCGAGGGCGTTGTTCACGAGCACGTTGAGACTGTCCGCCGCGGCCTTGATGGCCTCGAAGTCCGCGCGGAGCTCCTCGGGTATCTCCCGGCGATCGGCGTGGAGCGAACCCAGCGCCATGATGACCGTCAGCGGCGTGCGAATCTCGTGGCTCATGCGAGCGAGAAACTCGCTCTTGGCGGCGTTCGCGTCACGGGCCGTCGCGCCCGTTCGGCGCAGCTGCTCGGTCACGTCGTTGAGCTCTTCGAAGCTATGGCGGAGGACCCGCTCGTAGGCGACCCCAAGGCCGCCGACCAGGATGGTCATGCCGATCGAAACGACGACGAACGCCTGGGACTGGTCACCCTGCTGGGCAAGAGAGAAGTAGAGGTACAGGATCCCCGCGATCGCTCCGCCGGTCGCGATGACGGTCATTCGTAGATTCTCGAGGAGCGCGATCGCCAGCGGCAGCAGCGGAAACGCCAGCATGACCGGCGCCGGGAAGAACCCGGCGTAGTACCCCACGAGTGGCGCTCCGAAGATCCCGGAGACGAGCACGATCCCGGTGACAATCCGCGTCGATCCCGTGTAGCGGTAGAGGAACGGAGCGACGATCAGCAGCGCGCTGAAGAAGGTAACGGCAAGGACCCATTCGAAGCTGGCCTCGGCAGCTACGGCCCGGAACAGCGAAACGGCACCGAAAGAGATCCCGGCAAAGAGGGTCGTGGCCGTGATCGCTCGGCCCCGGAAGACGTCGATGGCTGAGCTGCGCTGGTCCGGCGGAATGAACCAGTCGAGCCCCGACCACCCTCTGAAACTGCTTGCCAACCCCTCGACTCCTCGCGGACGCGTGCCCGCACCAGTCGCCACCCCGATGAGCAACGGCGCAAGTCTGGACGCCTGGTTGTGAAATATACGCGCCTAGTGGCAGCGCTGTCGCCCGGGGATCCCGGTGAGGTTAGCGGACGCGACTGATGACGCCCGCGTCGAGGAGATCCTCGACGCCACCCGCGGCCACGACCTTCGAGGTGAAATGATCGCGGCCGTAAGCGGAACCCGGCTCGATGAGCACGGGGGTCGGGGTGGCCTTGCGCCGCGCGTGGTCCGCCGCCCGGCGGGCGAAGTCCGTGACTTCAGCGGCGGGGAACAGATCGGGGCGCGGGGGCAGGAACGGGAACACCGCCCCGCCGGCTGCAACGCTCGCCGGCTCAGCGCCGCACCGCTCCGCGGACGCGCGGGCCAGCGCAAGGTAGCGGTCCGCGGCGTCGCCGGCCTGATCGCGGTCGCGGATGGCGACGGCAGCCCGGAGCTCGGTCTCCCCGGCACGCACGAGGACGGCGCCCTCCGGCAGCTGTTCGAGCAGATCATGAGCAACCACGCTGAGGACCCGGTCGAGATCGCGAACCGGCTCGAATACGACGGTGAGGAACAGCAGATCGGGCAGCGCCGCCTGACCCGGATCGCGTCGGGACGCGACGATGGCGGCGCAGCGTTCGCGAAGGTAGTCCTCGAAGAACTCCCGCGTCCGCAGGCCCGTGGCGGCATCGATCCGCGCCGGGCTGATCGGGGACTGGTAGGCCGCCAGTACCCGGTAGTCGTTGTAGATCACCATGCCGACGATCTGCACCTGGGCCAGGAGCAGCATGATCGCCGATGCCCATAGCGTTCCCGGCCCCGTAGGCGTCGTCGCGGGCTCCAGGAACACACCGGCCAGCGCCGCGCCCGAGCCGACGGCGACAGCACCGAGGACCAGCTGCCGGACGCCGCCGACGAGGACAAAGGCGGCGATCGGCCCCAGCACGGCCAGCAGCGGCATCGGTCGGAAGTCGAGAAAGCCCGCGCACACACCCTGGAGGAACGCGGCGACGATCAGCTCGCGCTTCACGACCGTCCACGGTACGGCAGCGCGCTGGCTCGCCCGATGGAGAACCAGCGGCGCGACGAGCAGGAATGCGACCGCGTACCAGGACCAGGGGCCGCCGCCACCCTCGATACGAACGAGCGCGACGAGCGCCGCGGAGGCCCCGAAGACGAACCAGGCGCCACGCGGAATCCAGCGGCGCGCAATGGTGTCCTCGACGCGACCGAGCTCCGGGCCGGTCAGGAATGGGACCTTCTCGAAGGGATCCCGGATCACGGCGTCGACTCCGAGGCCCCGGTGACGCTGCGCGCCGAGATCTGGTCGCGGCCCGACTGTTTGGCGCGGTAGAGGGCCTGGTCGGCCGCAAGCATCAGCGCCCGGGACGACAGCGTCTCCACCGGCACGACGCTGGCGACACCGACCGAAACGGTGACGACCGACGCCACGAGGGAGGCCTCGTGCGTGATGCCCAGCAGCCTGACGGAATTCCGGATCTGATCGGCCAGCTCCCGGGCCTCCCCCGGCGCCATAGCGGAGACGAGGACCGCGAATTCCTCACCGCCGGTCCGAGCCACCGTGGCGCCCGTATCGCGCGCCGCGTGCTCGATGCAGCGGGCAACAGCGCGCAGGCATTCATCACCGGCGGGATGCCCGTAGTGATCGTTGAAGAGCTTGAAGTAATCGATATCGAGGAGAATCAGCGACAGCGCACCCCGCTGGCGCAGTTCCCAGTCCCAGCTCTGCTCCAGGGCGGCGTCGAAGCGGCGCCGATTGGACACGCCGGTCAAGCCGTCGCTGTAGGCGAGCAGCTCGGCCTCACGCTTCTGCCGGCGGAGCGCATTTCCGCGAGCGTGGGAGAGAAAACCCAGGTAGTGCGTCGCCATGACGAGGTAGACCAGCGCCGGGATGTACGCCGGGGCCCTCGCATCGAGCTCGAGGTCGAAGCCGAAGAGGAGACCCGCGAGCGCCGCCCCGGCGAGGGCGGCCACCAGGCCTCGCAGGAGGAGCCGCAGCCCCCCCACGGAATAGTTGGCCGCCGAGTTCGCAATCAGGAACGGCCCGGCGAGCACCGGATTGAACGCCAGCAGGGCGGTAACGACGCCGACAAACAGCATGTCGACCTGGAGGTGGACGACCTCGGTCTCCCGCGTCTGGTGGCTGGCGTAGCGCGCAAAGGCAACGTGCGGGTAGGCAACGAAGAGCATCAGAACCGTCCACAGCAGCCAGGATGGATCGGGCACCTCGAACCCCCGGGCGTCGTAGACGGCCAGCCCGGCCAGGTAGAAGCCGACGACGCGAAAGGGGTAGACCGTTGCGCCGATGTTCGACAAGCGGATGGGGCCCGTCTTCTCGATGCCGCAAAACTCCTTTGTTGGGCGATGCGAGGTTCCCGATTGTATGCCAAGGCGAGCCGGGCAACGCGCGGTTTGGACATTCCTTCTGGCTATAATCCGGAACGATGTCGAACACCCCACCAAACGACCTCGAGCCGACCGCAGGCCTGGATGACGGCGAGGAGGCAGCCGTGTCCGCGCTGAGCGTGGGCATCGGCACGGAAATCGGTCCCTACCGCATCGTCGGCAAGCTCGGGGCCGGGGGGATGGGGACGGTCTTCGCTGCCGAGCAAACCCATCCGCTGACGCGTCGCGTGGCGATCAAGGTCATTCATGTCGGCATGGACACGGAGCGTCTCCTCCGGCGCTTCGACGCCGAGCGCCGCATTCTGGCGATGCTCGATCACCCCAACGTCTCCACCATGCTCGACGCGGGAGCGACACCTCAGGGTCGCCCGTATTTCGTCATGGATCACGTCGACGGTATCGACATCCTGACCTACTGCCGCCAGCGGACGCTGACGGTCCGCCAGCGCATCGTCCTGTTCCTGCAGGTACTCGCCGGCATCGAGCACGCCCACCAGAAGGGCATCATCCACCGCGACCTGAAACCCAGCAACGTCCTGGTCCAGGAGCGCGAGGGGCAGCCGGTTGCCCGCATCATCGATTTCGGGATCGCGAAGTCCCTGACCGGCGATACCGGAGAACTCACCGAGCTCACGGCGGCGGGCGAACAGTTCGGTACATCCGCATACATGTCGCCGGAGCAGGCTTCGCTCGCGAGCGATCAGCTCGACGTGCGGACCGACATCTTCAGCCTGGGCGTGATTCTCTACGAGCTCCTCGTGGGTGCATCGCCCTTCGACGACGCGCGCCTGGCCGAGGATCGGCTCCGGGAGCTCACGAGCCGCGAGGCGCGCAAACCGGTCCAGAGCCTGCGCCGCGCGCCGGACACGCTCGATGGTCTGGCGCAGGAGCGCAGCACTTCCCGGTCCGTCCTGCTGCGCACCGTGACCGGCGATGTCGCGTCGGTGCTGCTCAAGGCCCTCGAGAATGAACGCGCGCGACGCTACCGGACCGTATCCGAATTCGGCGACGACCTGAAACGCTACCTCGACGGCTTTCCGGTCATCGCGAAGCCGCGGCGGTTCGGCTACGTCGCATCGCGCTTCGCCCAGCGCCACAAGGTCTTCATCGGCGCGGCGGCCGTCGTCCTGGCCCTGCTGATCACCACGACGCTCGCCGCCGTCGCGGGCTTCTTCCAGGCGCGGGAAAGCGCCGAGGAAGCACGGCTGATCGCGGCCTTCCAGGCCCGGCAACTGTCCGGGATCGACCCGGCCGTGATGGGTCGTACGCTCAAGGCCGATCTGCTCGCGGAACTCGCGGCGGCGGGGGAGCGGGCGGGTGCCTCCCCGGAGGAAATCGGGGAACGGGTGACCACGGTCCAGGAACTGCTCGCGGGAGCCAACTTCACCAACATTGGGCTCGACGTCCTCGACAAGAACATCATGCAGGGGGCCGCTGCCATCATCGAGGCGGACTTCGCGGACCAGCCCCTGGTCCAGGCGCGCCTGCGATTGACGCTCGCGGAGGCGATGAAGTCCCTGGGGCTGACCGAAGCTGCAAGAACCCAGGCCGTCGCCTCGCTCGCGACGCGGCGAACCCTCCTCGGCCCGGACGACCGCGACACGCTCGACGCCCAGTTCCAGACAGCGTCGCTGGCGCAGCAGCTCGGCGAATCGACTGAGGCCGAAGCCATTGCGCGCGATGGAGTCGCCCGGGCGGAGCGCCACCTGGGATCCGGTGATGTGGTGACCATCGCCCTCTACAACGCCCTTGGTCACGCCCTCGAGGGTCAGGCAAGGCACGAGGAGGCGCTCGCCGTCTTCCAGACCGAATACGACCTCGCGCGGACCCATTTCGGGCCGGACGACGCGAACGCGATCCTCGCCGAGGGCAACATCGGGTTCGTGCTCAATTCGATGGGACGCTTCGACGAGGCGGAGGCCTACCTGCTGCGCACGCTGGTCCGACTGCGCAAGCGCTACGGCAACGAGTACGGCCCAACGATGAACGCCATCAACAACCTGGGCTTCAGCCACTGGGCCCGGGGCAACTACGAGGCCGCGGAACCCTACTACCGGGAAGTGGCCGCGCTGCGCACGCGACTCTATGGCGACGACCATCCCGATTCGCTGGCATCGATCGGCGCCATGGGCGCGATCCTGCGCGCGCTCGACCGGCCGGAGGAAGCGGTGACCTTCTACCGTAGAGCCCTCGACGGCAGCCGCGCGAGCCTGGGAAATGCCCACCCCTACACGCTCCGGGCCGTGCACAACATGGCCATTATCCAACGGGTCCGGGGCGAGCTCGATGAATCCCTGGCGCTGGCGACGGAAGCACTCGAGGGCCGAACGGAAGCGCTCGGGGCCGACCACTACCTCACGGCCGTCTCCCTGTCGTCCTATGGCGAAACGCTGCGGGACCTGCAGCGCTTCGACGAGGCCGAGACCGCTTTGACAGACGCCTACGAGCAGCTGTCATCGAGCTCCGGGGGAGCGACCTACGTCGTCAGGCCCGTCCGGGGGCTGGTCAAGCTGTACGAAAACCGCCAGGCGGCGGAGCCGGGCGAAGACGTCAGCGCCGAACTCGAACGCTGGCGCGGTCGTCTGGCGGAGCTGACCGGCGAAGCCTGAGTAACGCATCGTGGGCGACGCGGGCCGCCGCCGACCGGTTCATCGCTCATTGAAGCGATACCCGACGCCTCGCAGTGTCTCGATGGGGGACGAGCGACCGCGATCGATCTTGCTGCGCAGCCGACGCACGTAGACGTCGACCACGTTGGTCATCGGGTCCTCGGAGCTTCCCCACACCCGGGACAGGATACGCTCCCGCGACAGGGCCTTGCCGGGCTGCTGCATAAACAACCGGAGCAGGTCGAATTCCAGCCGCGTCAGCTCCAGCGGCTCGTCGTCCAGCCAGGTCCGACGGCTCTCTTCCTCGAGGGCGATGCCGTGCGCCTGGAGCCGCGGCGCGGCGGCGCCGCTGCCGTCGCGGCGGGCCAGCGCCTCGAGCCGCGCCAGCAGCTCGTCGAAGTCAAAGGGCTTGCCGAGGTAGTCATCGGCGCCGCCGCGCAGGCCGGCCACGCGGTCGTCGATGGCGTCGAGAGCGGTCAGCATGAGGACCCGCTGGTCCGGCATCCGGCGCTTGAGCAGCTGCAGGACTTCCATGCCGTCTATGCCCGGGAGCATGCGATCGAGCAGGACGACGTCGTAGCGATCGTCGCTGGCGAGCCGGAGACCGGTCTCACCGTCCGGGGCGACGACACAGCCGTGCCCTTCCGCCTTCAGCCCCCGGACCAGGAAGTCCGCCACGCGCTTCTCGTCCTCGATGATCAGGATCTTCATGCGGCCCTCCCGGCCGGCAGGGTCACGCGGAAGGTCGTGCCTTGCCCGACTTCGCTTTCGACTTCGATCTCACCGTCATGGGCCACCGCGATCGCCCGGGCGACGGTCAGCCCCAGGCCCATGCCCGCCTGCCGGCGGTCCGAGCGGCTGCCGCGGTAGAAACGCTCGAACACGAAAGGCAGGTCCTTGGCATCGATGCCGTGCCCCTGGTCGGCCACGCTGAGCACGACATGGGCATCCGCTGTCCCGCCGGCGCCGATACGAACGGTCGTGGCCGGCGGCGAGTAGCTGATCGCGTTCTCCACCAGAATGACCAGCAGCTGCCGAATGCGATCGGGGTCGGCGATGATGGCGGTGCCGTCGTCCACCGCCACCTCGAGGGAGATGCCGGTTTCGTCCGCCATGCCGCGCAGGTCCCGGCCGATTTCCGGCAGCAGCGCGTCGAGGCTGACGCTCTGGCGCTCGATGCGCAGACTGTTCGCGTCCGCCCGGGCGACGAACAGCAGGTCGTCGACCAGGTGCGACAGGGACACCGACTGCTCGTGGACACAGCTGAGCGCGTCGCGGTACTCCTCCGGGTTCCGGTCCTTCTGGCGCAGCGCCACCTGGGCTTCGCCGCGGATGATCGTGAGCGGCGTGCGCAGTTCGTGGCTGACGTCGGCGAGGAAATTCCGGCGCACCGCGTCGCTCTTCTTCAGTGCTGCATTCGCCCGGGTCAGCTCCGCGGTACGGTCGGCAACCTCGAACTCGAGCTCTCGGCGCGCCTGCTCGCGGTCGACGTTCTGGGCCGCAAGCTGATCGGCCATCAGATTGAAGGCCGCGGCGATCTCATCGAACTCCGCGTCGAAGCCGCGCGGTACGCGGTGGGAGAGATCGCCCTTCGCGAAGGCTTCGGCACCACGGGTGAGCGAATCCACCGGACCCGACATGGCGCGGACCAGGCGAGCCACACCGACAAGGGTGAGGACCGTGGCGGCCAGCGCCAGGAGCAGGGAGCTCCAGAAGATCACCAGGTGGATGTTGTCGATCCGGTCGTTGAGCGCCGCGACGACGCCGGACTGCCGGTCCACGGCGGTGTTGATGGCTTCTCGGAAGGCGATGTCGATGCGCTCCTCGAGAATGAACCGAACCTGCTGGTCTCCGCGCGGCTCAGCCTCCGGCGCCAGGAGGGTCTCCTCGAAATCCGTGATGATGCTGTCGATCAGAGACTCCAGGTCGTCGGTATCCTCGATGGAGCCACGGGTGAAATCGGTGCCAAGAGCGCTACGCTGCTGCTGTTCGAGGATCCGGATGCGGCCGAGCGATTCGGCGATGATCGCCCGCTTGTTGCGCACATCGGCCTGGTTGGCCAGCGTGCCGAACAGGATCTCGTCCGTGAGCTGCTTGAAAAGGCGGTAGGACGTGCTCGACAGCTGCAGGTGCTCGGCGAGCAGGGCGTTGGCCGTATTGACCTGATTGATCTGGTTGTTGGTCACTCGCGACGACCAGACGACCATCACCGCCGCCACGAGAACGGCCGAGGCGCTCGCTACGGCGAAGCCGATGAGTTTTCGTCTATACAACGGAAAATCCTGCGCTTTTGCGGCGCAGTCTGGCCGAACGAAGATCGGCCTTTCGTGAACGGTAGATCGCCGACTCAGTCGAAGGCGATCTCCACGGCCGCCTCCCCGCCGGCGAATAGCGCCGACCGCGTCTCACCCGCGCGGTCGACGTTCACGAGGTTGACCTGGTCAGACCACAGATCGCGCAGCGCGTCGTGGCGGATGCGCAGCGCCTCGAGCTCCGAGGGAATCGCGACCTCCGCATAGATCCACAGATGCTTGCCCTCGATCTCGTGCCCGACCGGTACGAGGTCCAGCGCGACGCCGTCCCCATCGGTCAACGCGAAGCGGTCATGGACGTAGGCTGCGAAGCGATCACGCGTGCCGGCGTCACCGATGATGTCGGCTTCACCGTCGAAGATCGCCTTCACCGCATGTTCCGCATCGTGCAGCAGGAAGCGGTGCATCACCTCGATGTTGCCGGTGCGCGGATTGAACAGCACCCGCGTCAGCGCCTCCTTCTGCTGGTGCGCCGCCGCCATGACGGACACCAACAGCAACAAGGCGAGCAGGGCCGCTCCCGGCCCAAATCGGTCGCTGCGGCGTGGTGACGTCGTGGGGATCAGGGCGTCACCCGTCCTGATCGATCTCGGGCTCGGGGCAGGTCTCCACCGGCGGCATGCTCGGATCATCGGCGTCACCGGGCTCGCACTCGGCGTCGATCGGATTGCCGTCCTCGTCGTACTCCTGCAGCTCGGCCTTGCTGTCCTGCATGATGTCGCGCTGCTCGAATCCCTCACGCGCCGGCGCCTTGAACATCTCGATCCGGGACGGAACGATGCGGCGCGGGTAGTGGTTGTTTTCCTGGTCGACGTCGGCCGTCTCCCAGCGCGGGTCGACGACGACCTGCTCGAGCTCCTTGTCGAACACGAAGAGCTTCTTGACCTCGCGATGGTTCCGGCGCCAGATCTCGGCGGGGATGTCGAGGCGCTCGACGGAGCCGTCCGTGAACGTCATCTCGAGAATGATCGGCATGACGAGACCACCATGATTGGTGAACGACATCACGTAGTAGTTGCGATCCTCCGCGACCGCGCGCTCCAGCGCCGCCTTCTCCCAATCCTCGAGGCCCGCAAGGAATGCCCGGTAGTCGTTCCGGTCCTTGTTCGTGACCGTGAACTGGTCGTTCTCGTCGTAGAAGTCGTCCAGGTCCGGGAAACGCTCGACCCACAGATTCCCTTCCTCCCGGTTGCGCTCCACCGTGATCGACAGCGGCTTGTCCAGCTCTTCCTGCCGGCGTCGCGCAAAATCGATATCCGGATCCTTCGTGTCGAGGCGCAGTTTCCAGACGCGATCGATGGAGATGTCGACGTGATCGGTCGAATAGAACCAGCCCCGCCAGAACCAGTCGAGGTCGACGCCGGACGCCTCCTCCATGGTCCGGAAGAAGTCCGCCGGCGTCGGTCGCTTGAACATCCAGCGCCGGGAGAATTCGCGGAACGCGAAGTCGAACAGGTCCCGGCCAAGGATCGTCTCGCGCAGGATGTTGAGCGCCACGGTCGGCTTGGCGTAGGCGTTGGGGCCGAGCTGCAGCACGCTGTCGGACTGCGTCATGATCGGCACCTGGAAGTCCGACTTCATGTAGTCGACGATGTCATTCGGCTCCGCACGCCAGGGAATGTCCGGATCCCACTCGCGGCCGGCAACGGCATCGAGGAAGCTGTTCAGGCCCTCGTCCATCCAGGTCCATTGGCGCTCGTCCGAATTGACGATCATCGGGAAGTAGATGTGCCCGATCTCGTGGATGATCACCCCGACTAGGAAGCGCTTCTCTGCGAGCGTGTAGGTCCGCGTGCCGTCATCCTGCTCGTCGGTCCGCGGTCCGTTGAAGGTGATCATCGGGTATTCCATGCCGCCGACGGGCCCGTTCACGGACTGGGCCGTGGGGTACGGGTAGTCGAAGGACATGCGGGAGTAGACCTCCATCGTGTGGATCACCGATTCGGTCGAGTAGTTGGACCAGAGCGGCTCACCCTCCTTCGGATAGAAGGACATCGCCATCACGAAAGGTTGCACGTCCCCACCCTGGTGGTAGCCGCGGGCATCCCAGATGAACTTTCGCGACGAAGCCCAGGCGAAGTCGCGGACGTTCTCGGCTTCGAAGCGCCAGGTCTTGGTCTCGGCCGTGCCCGCCTTCTCGTTCTCGAGCGCCTCCTCGGGCGTCACGATGAAGACGATCCGCTCGGCGTCCTTCGCCTCCTCGAGGCGTTGGCGCTGGGTCCGGGTCAGCACGTCCCCGGCGTTTTCGAGTTCACCGGTCGACGAGACGATGTGATCGGCCGGGACCGTGATGTTGACCTCGTAGTCGCCGAATTCGAGCGTGAACTCACCGCGGCCGAGGAATTCCTTGTTGGTCCAGCCCTCGTAGTCCGTGTAGGCGTGGAGCCGCGGGAACCACTGGGCGACCAGGAAGATGTCGTTACCACCCTCGCGCGCATCATCCGGGAAGTGTTCGTAGCCAGCGCGCGCGCGAACGGCGTCTTCCTCGACCATGTTGTAGGCGAAGGCGATGGCGAATTCCGTCGACTCGCCCGTCGCCAGGGGCTCGGCCAGGTCGATACGCAGGTTGGTGCCGACGATCGTGTACTCGAGCGGGCCATCGCCGCCGTCGGTCACGCCGAAGATCTGATAGCCGAGCTCGTTGTCCGCCATGAACTGCTGGCGCCGCAGCTCACCCAGGCTGATCCGGGGGGGCTTCCGACCGTCGCCCGCCTCGTTCACGGGACCGCGCCGGCTGCGATCGGCGAACACCTGGGTGCGCTCGGCCATCGAATCGCTGCGGAAGATGTTCTGGTCGAGCTGCAGCCACAGGAAGCGCAGCGTGTCGGGGCTGTTGTTCGTGTACGTGACCCGCTGGGAACCGGTCAGGCGCCGCGCGCTCTCGTCGAGCGTGACGTTGATCTCGTAATCGACCTGCTGCTGCCAGTAGTCGTGGCCCGGCTCGCCGCCGGCGGTCCGGTAGGCATTGGCCGTTGGCAGAACTTCATCCAGCTGACGGAAGCGATCTTCGAAATCGCCCTTGGTCTGCTGAATGGCGGCCTGGGCGCTGACAAGGCAGCCCAGCAGGAAGGTGGCAAGGCAGGCGCGGCGCATGGGGGATTACTCGGGGCAGCGGATGGAGGCGCGAAGGATACCCCAGATCGGCGTGAGCAAGGCGTCGAATGGGAAGCGGAACGACGTCGGCAACGAACCGGCACCTGCCGACCTCAAGCGCTCGAACCGCCGCGCGCCGGACGCGGACCTGCGGAGCGATCTAAACTGAGTGGGCAAGTGGCGCACAGCACGTAGGAGCCCCGATGCCCGATACAGATGATCCCAAGCGCGGAGTCGATGACGGATCGAACGAGCCCATCGAGAACCCTGCGGCCGCGACCAGCGCGTCCGACGGCTCGGGCGCCACCCGCGAAGCAGGGGCTGCGCAGGGCGGTATCGAGGAGGAACTCCCGCAGGGTTTTCCGAACTACCGGGTCGAGGCGCGTATCGGGGCCGGCGCGATGGGCGCGGTGCTGCTGGCCGAGGAGCTCGGCGAGCTACGGCGCTCCGTGGCCCTAAAGGTCATCCACCCGCACTACAGCTCGCCGGAGTTCATCGCCCGCTTCCAGTCCGAGCGGCACGCGCTGGCCCAGCTCAGCCACCGGAACATCGCGTCGGTTTACGGGACCGGTCAATCGCAGGCCGGCCTGCCGTTCTTCGCAATGGAGTACGTGCCTGGAACGACAATCGACCGCTTCTGCGACGACCAGCGCCTCGGTATCGACGATCGCATCCGGCTCTATCGCCAGGTCTGCGCCGGCGTGCTGCACGCGCACCAGAAGGGGGTGATCCACCGGGATCTGAAGCCGTCCAACGTTCTGGTCCACGCGGTGGACGGCCGACCGGAGGTCAAGATCATCGACTTCGGCATCGCCAAGCTCGAAGAACGGATCCAGCCCGCCGACCACCGGGCCACCGAGGCCGGTACGGTCCTGGGCACCAAGCAGTACATGAGCCCCGAGCAGGCCGGGCGGCGACCGGAGGATGTTGACGCCCGATCCGATATCTATTCCCTCGGTGCCATGCTCTACGAGCTGCTGGTCGGGCGACCACCCTTCGACGGCCGCGTGCTGTCGAGCCTGACCGACGAGCAGCTGACGGAGTTCTTCGCGGACAACACCCTCCCCACTCCGACGGAGCGACTCGACGCGCTGAAGCCGATGCTGGACCGGATCGCTGCCTCCCGGCGCACCACGCCGACGCAGCTGCGACGAAAACTCTCGCGCTCGCTGAGCTGGATCCTCGCCCGGGCTCTGTCGGTCGATCCAGAGCACCGCTACCCGTCCGTCACCGCGTTCACGGACGACCTGAATCGCTATCTCGACAACCAGCCCGTCGAAGCCGGCCCTCCCTCCCGCAGCTATCGGGTGCGCAAGTTCGTTCGTCGCCACCGCGCCGCGGTCGCGGGGGCCACAGTGCTCCTGCTGGCCGTCGTCCTCGGGCTCGCGGGCACCATGGTCGGCATGCTGCGCGCCCAGGAGGCGGAAGCGCGGGCGCTGCAGGAGGCGCGCACGTCCGCCCAGGTGGTCGACTTTCTCATCAGCCTGTTCGAGGTCTCCGATCCGGAGGAGGGCGCCGGCAGCCGCGTCACCGCGCGGGAACTGCTGGACCAGGGCGAGCGAAACGTCCTCGGAGGGCTCGAAGATGAGCCGCTGATCCGCGCTCGCATGATGCAGACCATGGGGGAGATCTACCGCAAGCTCGGGCTATATCCGCGCGCCGAGGCGCTGGCCAGCGGCGCGGTCGGTCTTTACGACGCGGTGGACGACGAACCGCCCGAGGCGCTCGCGGATTCCCTGATCACGCTAGGCATGGTCCAGTCCGAAACGGCCCAGTACGACCGGGCCCGCGAGAACCTTTCCCGGTCACTCGAGGTCGGTCAAGCTCATGGGCTTGGCACCGTCGCCAAAGCCATGTTCGGACTCGGAGATCTCGCCTTTCTGGAGGCTGACTACGATCGCTCGGCGGCGATCCTCGAGGAGTCGCTGGCCCTGCGACGGGGCGCGCTCGGGGCCAGCCACGAAGACACCGCGGCCATCAAGAACAAGCTCGCCAACGTCTATTCCTTTCAGGGTCGCTACGACGAGGCGGAACGCCTGCACCTCGAAGCCCTGAGGGACCTCGAGGCCGCGCGCGGCCCGAACCATCCGCACGTCGCCGGCACGGCCATGCTGCTCGCCTCGGTCTACGGCGATATCGGACGTTTCGAAGATGCGGAGCGATTGAACGCTCGCGCACTGGACATCTGGGTGGACACCCTCGGCCCGGAGCATCCGAACGTCGCGACTACGTACAACAACCTGGCCAACGTCCTCCTGCGCCAGAACCGTCACGAGGAAGCCGCGGAAGCCTACACAACGGCGCTGGAGATCCGGGCGCAGGTGTACGGCCTCGACCACCCGCGCTACGCCGACAGCCTGCACAACCTCGGCATCGTCGCCTTCGAGGCGGGCGACCTCGACCTGGCGGAAAGTCGCTTCGATGCGGGCCTTGCCATTCGCCGAGCAGCCCTGGGGCCGAACCACATCGACATCGCCAAGAGTCTCAACAGCCTGGGGCTGGTCGCTCAGAATCGCGGCGATTTCAGCACCGCGCGCGAGCACCTGGAGGCGTCGCTCGCCATCAAGGAGCAGGCGCTCGGGACGGATCACGGCGAGATCCTCCCGGCGGTGAACAACCTGGCGACCGTTGCCCTCTCGCTCGGCGACGTGGCCGCCTCGCTCGCGTACTTCGAACGTGGACTGGTCATCGGCCAGGAAGCGCTCGGACCCAACCATCCCGACATGGTGATGCAGGCCTTCAACATGGCCGCCATCAACAACTACATCGAGAACTACACGGAGTCCGAGCGGCTCCAGCGCATTGCCCTGGCAGGCTACATCGAACTCCAGGGCGCGGACTCGCTGGATGCCGCCGAAAGCCGCTACGCCCTGGGCATTGCGATCGGCTTCCAGGGTCGACTCGACGAAGCTTCAGCCCTGTTCGACGAGGCGCTACCGGTGATGCGCGCGGAGCTGGGCGAGAACAACGCGCGGCTCGGCGCGTTCTTCGTCCAGGAAGCCGGCATGTACGCAAGGTCCGGTGAACACCAGCGGGCGATCGACCGCCTGGACGAAACGCTCCAGATCTACACCGCCGCACTCGAACCGGACCATCCGGAAATCGGGACTGCCCTGCTGGGTCGTGGCCAGGCGCTGGTTGCCC
>JBCCZC010000105.1:0-14782 GCA_039188505.1 Pseudomonadota bacterium
GAATCCCTCAACCGGCACCAAGTCCCCCGCTACTGCTTCGCAGCAGCGAGCGAAGTGACACCGCTCGAGAGACTCCCCCGATTTCTTGCGCCTCATGCTTCCTTTCGTAGGAGGACAGATTCTTCCCTATTGAGAGTGTGCTTGCGGGCTTTCGTGCCGCGAATCGGTCAAGTGCTTGGCCGACGATGCCAATCGCGGTGTTGCTCTTTTCAGGATCATCTCGTCGCCAGCGAAGCCGAACTCCGGATCGCTACCCCTGATTTCTTTGATGAGAAGCCGCCTCCTGGGCGTACCTGTGAATCCAATCGCGTGGGAACGATCGTCATTGCGAAGTGCCCGTGTGGGCTCCGAGAACGTGTACTCGTCGGTTCCAACAGCTGGGACCGGAGTCGAAGCGCGCTCTTTCCTGGAGCCTGCGGCCGATGTGAAACCGTGACCGCCGTGGACGTTCTTGGAGACCGGGCGTGCCGTGAGTGCGGCGGTAGCGTTGATCGCGTCTTTTCCGTACCGACGACGTCAATGACACCGGACGACAAGTCGGTGACGACCTGGTTCGTCGAATCGATAGGCGACATGGTCATTCCGGAGGGCCCGCACGCGTGTCCCGCCTGTGGTGCGCGGACCCTGACGTTCCAGGCGACCGGGTTGCGCTGGGATTGACCGGGGGTCGTCCCTGAACCCTCGACGCGGTCAGTCTGGCTTATCTCCTGCGGCGTGGACGAGGCACCAGTGCAGATGCGTGCCCTTGGGCGATTCGGTGACGGTGAGGTACTGGTCTATCGCGGCGGCCACCTGCTCTCGCGTAGCCAGGTCCATGCGGAACAGGCTCTGGCAGAAGGCGATCAGGGTCTCGCGATCGGGCAGATCCCAGGCGTAGTTCATGACTTCCTCTTCGACGTCGACGAAGCTCGCCTCCCGGAGCAGGTTCGAGAAGTCACCCGGCTGGACGAACATCCCGTCGTGACCGATCGGCGTAAAGCGATCGACGGCGCGGTTCAGGAAATAATCCTGCGGTGAGTCCGCGAGCACGTCGGCAATGGCGATCCGCCCGCCCGGCTTCAGCAGGCGGAAGGCTTCCCGGAAGAAGGCGTCCTTGTGCTCCTGGTGATGCAGCCCGGCCAGGTTGCTGACGCGATTCATCGTGCCGTCGCGGAGGTCGATGCGGGAGAGTGAGCTGAGGACCCGGTTGAACCGCGGATCGATCGTGTCGAGGAAGCTTCGGGAGTTCTCGACGCAGGTGATGCAGTCCGGATCGCCGAGCCGGCATCGTCGACTTCCGCGTAGAGCCGCTGGACGACGAGCTCAGGGTTGTCCCACACGCCGGCCGGCACCTGGTTGGCGCTCTGAAAGACCTGGTAGTTCCGGGGTTCGAGGCACGTGATCGTGCGCCAATCGAAGGACGCCCCCGCGCGAGGCTCGCGCCGGTCACCCCGCGACCGCTGCTCCGGAATGCCCCCAAAGTTCCTGCGCGTCTTGACCACCACGGGCCCGCCATACCCGTCTCCAGGGGCGACGATCGTCTCAGGGGCGCAGACCGTCGTCTTGGAGATATCGAGCAGGCGGCCGTTGAGGGCGACCGGGAAATTGTCGATGTAGGCCACGTAGTCCGGCGGTGTGATGGTCAGGTCGACCAGATTGATCACGGCGCGCCCGGACTGGGGACTCCCGAGGCCCTTCTGAATCCCGATCTTGAAGCCGATCGACGTGAAGATACGCGCCAGATAATTGATGACGCCATTGGAGTTCCGATTCAGACCGTCGTGGTCATGGCAGAGGATGACGAGATCGAACATCGCGAGCGTGACTGAATCCGCTTGAACCCGAGCGTGGAGTCTGGGCGAACGGGTCCGCACCTGTCGAGAGCTCTGGTCGATGATTAATTGCCGGTTCAGGTTGGATACTTCATCCTCCGGCCGCGAACCATGACCAGGGAAATTGACCGTGCGGATCCCACTCTTCATCGGCCTGTTGCTGACCCACCTCGCCGCGATCTCATTGGCCTCGGAGGCGAACCTTCGGGACATCGACGTGAGCGGCGACCAGCGGCTCTTCAGCGACGCCATGAATGCGGAGATCCTCTATCGATCCGGGCCCGAAGATACGTTGAGCGTCTCCATCGACCAGGGCCTGAGCTTCTCGGCCCTGAACGTTCCATGGACCACGACACTGGCGCTCGTCACGGATCCGGAGGCGACCCATCGCCTGCTGGCGCTCACAGACTCAGGCGTCTTCCTGTCGACCGATCGCGGCGAGACTTGGGAGCGAAGGCTCGCCGAGCCCGTCAACTCCGGGACGCTGAGGGCTGCTGCCGGTCGTGCCGCGATCTTCGGCGCCGCGATCGGCGAGCGACTGTACGAGTCGCCGGACCGCGGTGCTTCGTGGGTTCTGACCCAGGAGTTCCCCGCACCCGTGCGGCAACTATCCCAGCTGAGCGACTTTCACGGATCGATGGTCCTGCTCGAATCGGGCAGCGTGTTCCGCCGGGAGGCGCCCGACGGCGCCTGGGCAGAGGACCCTCGCTGGGCCCCAATTGCCCCGCTCGACGAGCTCGAGGGCATCTCGTTCTGCGGCTTCTTCGGTCGCGCGGGCAACGACCTCTGGTACGGCGTTCCCAACCGCGAGACACCGCTGGTCCAGGTTCCGCTGGATTCCGGCGAGCGTGCCCTTCAGCTTGCCGTGGCGCGCAGCGCCTGCGACGTCTCCATCCTCACGAACCGTCGCGTTGGGACCCTCGGTACATCTCGCATTCTGGACGAGCCCGAAGGCGCACTGGGAGGCCTGCTCGAGTTGCCCGATGCGCTCGCGCCGCTCCAGCTTGCGGTTCATGAAGGGGGCTTCGGCGGTCGCCGCCTGCACTACGTCGTCGGCGAAGACCGGTCCGCGCAGGTTTCGCGCCCACCGAGGGCGCGCTGCAGCGAGCAACGATGCCAGGACCTGCTTCTTGCCGACGGACGAGAGGGCTTCTATGTCGCCAACCTGAGCCTACCGGAAGGCGCGCGCGAAGGCGTCGTCGGGATCACCGTTGACACGGTCCCGGCCGGTGGCATCCACGCCGGGGCGGTCCTGCCAAGCGGTGGTGCGCAGCCGGGCTTCGTCTCCTTCAACCTCGGGGAGCAGGAAACCGTGAACTTCACGGTGCTCGAATACACCGGGCAGATCGCCCAGCTCGAGTTCCTCCTCGAACGTCTGACCGCGGGTGTGCGCGACACCGCCTACGGTCCGGAGCTGCTCACCCCAGGTGTCACGTTCGATGTGGGACCGCTCCCGCCGGCCGAGTACGTCCTGACGATTCGTAGCGATGCCGGCGATCCCAAAGGCCGCTTCGGCATCAGCGTGCTCGCGGCATCGCTCCAGAGTGGCGTGAGCATCGGCGGGTGGATCGATCGCAGCGAGCAGGAGCCGTTCGTCGCCCTGAACGTGAAGACATCGGCCTCGGTCGTCACCCATTTCGGCGATGCCTACCCCGGGGTCGGCGCCGGTCGGCCGTCGCTGTCGGTTGCCTTCCGACGCACGGACGGCGTGCGTGCGAGCATCCTTCCCGGGCCGGCCGCCACGCTGCCGCGCGCCACCGGCACGCTCACCCGAGTCCGGGACAGCTGGGGCAATCAGCAACCGGAACCCGCCCGGGAGATTGCCTTCAGTCCTGACGGCACCGCGATGACGACGCTGGCGGAGCCCACCGTCGGCGGTATCCGCCTCGAACGCTTCGAGCGTACCGGGCAGCACTTCGAAGCCCAAGGCCTCTGGGGCACCTTTCCGGAGGGCAACTGGCTCCGCCTCCACCCCGAGTCGCTCGCCAGCGACGGCAGCGAACTGGTCGTGACCTTCAAAGACTTCGACCCGGCCGTCCCCGACGCGGTGATCCTGTCCGACTTGGGTGCCGAAGAGCTCTTCCTGGCGCCGGGTCTCGAGCTGCCGCGCGTGTCCTTCGGCGTGGATGACCAGACGCTGGTCTTCAGGAGCGACGACGAGGATACCGCGCTTCGACTCTACGATCGGGACAGCGAGACCGTCATCCCGGTGTTCTTCGATGACGCGGAATACCCTCGCTTCGGCAGCGTCGATGCGCGCACTGCCGACGCCGAATACTGGCTTGAAGAGACGGCCGGGCAGATCTATCTGATGCGCGTGGCCCGCGCCACGGGCGAGACGACACGAACGCTGCTGGATCTGCCTCTCGTCGATCCCGTCAACCGGGTGGGCGTCGGGCAGCTTGCAGTCGCGTCAGACGGATCGCGGCTGGTGATGCTCGTGGAGGAGCGTCATCCCGAATTCCCCTCCCTCTTCTACGCTCGCGCCTTCGCCTTCGACGAGACGACCCTGACCTGGGAGCTGCTGTCGACGGACACCGAGGGCAATGAGCTCCCCTACGTGGTCAGTGAAGTCGCCGTCTCGCCGGATGGCGGTATGCTGGCCATGCTCATCAATCACCGGGTCGCCCCGGACGGCCTCGCGGCGCCGGAACTGGGAGCCCTCGTCGTGCGCAAGAACCTCACGACCGGCGCTCTCGAGCAGGTCACGGACCCGGCGATCGGGGTTTTCGGGCTCACCATGCCGGGGCCAGATGTCATCTCGTTCTCGAGCTACGACGCCAATCTTGTGCCCTTCGATAGCAACTTCACCGACCGGTTCCTCTGGATAGAGACGGCGGTGGACCCGGCACGCTGAACGCGTCGCAGCGGCGCGATTGCTGCGGCACCGGCAGGCTTCTACTATCGAGGAGTTGTTCGAATCGGTCCCGCGCATGGAACCGCTGCTCAATACGCGCATCACGATGCTCAAGGAGTCGAGCACGCTTGCGATCAACACGCGGGTCAGGGCCATGCGTGCCGCGGGCGAGACGGTATTCCACTTCGGCTTCGGCGAGTCGCCATTCCCGGTACACCCGCTGATCCAGGAAGCCCTTCGCGCCAACGCCCAGCGGAGCGAGTATCTGCCGACCCTCGGCCTGCCCGCCCTGCGCGAGGCCATCTGCGCCTTCTATGCCCGTCACCATGGCTATGCCTTCGATCCCGCAGCGGTGTCGATCGGTCCCGGTTCCAAGGAACTGCTCTTCCAGGCGCTGTTGATTCTCGAGGGCCCCCTGCTCATTCCAGCACCCAGCTGGGTGAGCTACGGCCCGCAGGCCCAGATCCGCGGTAAGGACGTCCGCGAGATTCAGACCCGCAAGGCCAATGGCTGGAAGCTCCAGGCGGACGAACTCGAGGCAACCTGTACAGCGCTCGCCGAAGAACCGCAGAAGCTGCTGATCATCAACAGCCCCAACAACCCGACCGGGGCGGTCTACAGCGACGCCGAGCTCGGCGCCCTCGCTGCCGTCTGCAAGCGCCACGGTGTGCTCGTGATATCCGATGAGATCTACGCGCTGGTCGATTTCTCGGGCAATCCGTATCGAGGCTTCTCGGCGCACTATCCGGAAGGGACCCTGGTCACCGGCGGCCTGAGCAAGGGGTACTCGGCGGGCGGCTATCGCCTCGGTTTTCTGGCCGCACCGGCGCACATGCAGGACATGCTCAACGCCCTGTCGGCGCTGACGAGCGAGACCTTCTCGGCGGTCAGCGCGCCGACCCAGTACGCGGCGCTCGCGGCCTTCAGCGATGACGCCGACCTGCTCGAGTACGTCGCGATCTGTCGCAGCATCCATCAGGCAGCGGGTACCTATCTGCATGCGCGGCTCCGGGCGATGGGCGTCGGCTGCGTTCCGCCGGAGGGGGCTTTCTACCTGTTCCCGGACTTCGAGACCCAGGCACCCGCATTGCGCGCGCGAGGCATCGACGGCTCCACGCAGCTTTGCAACTGGCTGTTGAACGAGGCCGCCGTCGCCACCCTTCCCGGCAGCGACTTCTATTGCGAGGACGCATTGCTCGCCTGCCGCATGGCGACCGTGGACTACGACGGCGAGCGGGTTCTGGCCGCGGCGCGGGCTGCCGGAAACGTGGACGGGGACTTCGTGAGCGCTCACTGCCCGAACCTCGTGCAGGGCTGTGATTCGTTGGAGACTCTCCTCGGCACGCTGGCGTGACACGAAACGGGATTACGCTGACCGTTGTTTGCTGCTAATGTACGCCATTCTTCGTACGTTAAGGATCGTAAAATGAGATCGACCGCCCTGCTCCTCGCCCTGATGACCGCCGGCTGTGCGGCTACCCACGATCGGCCGATGAACCTCGGCGAACGGACCCACGTTTCGCCCAACGTCGCCCAACTGGTTGCCGATGCTCCCGACGCGGCGGTGGATATCCGAGATCGCCCCGAGATTCGTTGCACCCGCTTCAAGCGCGTCGGCACCCACATGGTCTCGCGCCATTGCTACACGGTCGCAGAAGCCGAGGCCAGCGAGGGCGAGACTCGCGCGGAGATGCAGGATCGATTCGGCAAGCAGCAGTGTCTCAATCGATCGCTGGCCTGCCGCCAGGGATCGTCGCAGGACCCGTTGTCCCGTGGGCCCGGTGGGCCAAGGGTGGTCTCGAAGCCCGCGGCGGACTGACGCAGACGGAGCGCTCAGCGAAATCTGAGCTCTTCATCGAGTTGGTCCACGGCCTTGCAGATGTCCGTCTCGACCTGCTTCGGAAAGGCCATGCGCTGTTCGGGGCCGACGAAGATCAGGCACATCCCGTCCTCGTTGCGCAAGCACTCGTACTTGGCGACCCACATGGACAGGTGATCGTAGAGCTGGTCGAGATTCGGCACGAGCTCGAAGAGGTCTCGGTTCTCGCTGAGTAGGCGCAGCAGCGCCCCGTGCACCTCGCGCATGGTGTCCGTCTCGTTCCGCAAGCGCCGACGGAGCCAGTAGCGCTCGACGGGAATCTGGTCGGCGACCGCCAGAATCCCGTCGTCGAGGCCGCGCCGTCCCGTCTCCAGGCCGCGAACCAGTTCCTTGGCCAGATCCAGCTGGATCGCGAAGAGGTGACCGGTGGACTGGAGGAAGCGCTTGAGCGTCAGCAGGAAGACATATTGATCCCCGCGGGTTTCGGGGGAGAACCGCCATCCCGCCCGGTCCAGAACGTACGCCGCTCGCCGAGCCTCGCCGGCGATACGTTGCGCGTCGCCCAGCCTGGCCCGCGTGGTCTCCCCGGCGCTGATGGCGTCGCAGAGGCGATTTACGTGAGCCTCGAAATCGTTGCCCGGGTCGACCTTAATGGCGTTGAGTCGTGTCACGAACCGAATCGTCGCAGGCAGCGATTCTTCCGGCGGCATCGTGCCGCCCTCGACCAGTACCGGGAGAATCTCCAGGCGATTCTCAAGGGCGCTCTCGATTTCGCGGAAGACCCAGTCCACCCGGTCGGCGCCGCCCTCGCGGACCCAGTTGGGACCGATCAGCGCCAGCAGAATGTCGGACCGCTCGATCTCCCGCCGAATCGACTCGGAGAAATCCGCGCCCGGCGCGATCTCCGTGACGTCCTGGAACACCGTGTTCTGTCCATAGCGGGTACGCAGCTTTTCGGCGAGCAGCCTGGAAATGGACCTGCTGTCGCGGCGTCGGTAGGAAATGAAGATCTGCATTCGTCGATCCACCGAGGTTATGGACCGCCGGGCGGGGGCAGCGCCACCACCGAGATCTTGTCGTCATGCAGACTGCCGAGGAAGAGCAGATCGCCTTCGGGTTCGGCAGAGGTGACGTTGTAGACCGTCTCGCCGCCGGCGTCCTGGAGTGATTCGAGAACGTTGCCCGCCTCGTCCAGGACCAGCACGAAGCCGTGGGGAGCAGGCTTCGGCCAGAAGACCCTCGGCAGCTTCGCGATCGTGCGTTTGATGAACGGCTTGTCGGCAATCGTGTCGCCGAGCCGGTTTCGGACAGTGAACAACGCCACATAGAAGCGGCCGGCGTCGTCGCTGGCGACACCGTCCGGGTAGCCCGGCAGGTTGTCGAGGAAGATCTCGTGTGTCCCCGCTTTCGGCCCCTTCAGCCAGTAGCGCGTGATCCGCAGCCGGTAGGTTTCGTTGACGAGCACGAAATCCTCGTCACTGGAGAGCGCGATGCCGTTGGCGAAATAGAGGTCATCGAGGAGCATCGTGGTCTCCCCGGTTCGGGGATCATGGACCAGGAGCCGGCCGTGGGGCCTCCCCTCGAGGAGATCGAGCATGTAGTCCGGCTGGGTGAAGCGCTCGCTCGCATCGGAGAAGTAGATCCGTCCGTCCGCCGCGATGTCGAGATCGTCGGTGAAGAGGAACGGCCGGCCGTCGACGCCGGTTGCGAGCGCGTCGACCGCGCCATCCGGATCGATCGCCAGGAGCCCCTTCCAGGAATCGGCGACGATCAGATTGCCTTCGGCGTCGAAGTGTAGGCCCAGCGGGCGACCGCCCGTCTCGACCCAGCGCTCGACGCTGCCGTCGGGATCGACCCGCACGATCCAGCCGTCCTGCGTCCCCCCGTAAAGCCGCCCGTCCGCGTCCACCGCGACGTCCTCGGGCCCGTCGATCTGGCCCTTCGCGATGATCCGAGCCAACGCCAGCCGGTCATTGGGCGTGAAGGCCCCGGTCATGGCCGGCGCCGGCGCCGGCGACCAGGCCACGGGTTCAATGGGTCCGGGCAACAGGAGCCACGACAGGGTGACGAGGATGAGGGCGACGCCTACGCCGAGCAGCACGCGTCCGCGGCGCGGACCGATCCTGGATTCGTTCATGGCGCCATGGTGGCGTCGGGCGCCTGCTCCGGCAACCCCGGTGATGAAGAGAGCGGGGCCCGACCGGCTGTGCGCGTACTACCAGGAAGATAGTACCGACCGCGCCCCGCTGAGAAGCAGTCTAGGCATCGGCACGCGGAATACTTGACATAAGCGGACAACGGGCAGCCCCGGAAGAGGAATTCCGAACGACAGCGCAGCCGGATTCTCCCGACTCACGGACCACCACAAGTTCTTGGCAAACAGCCTGCTAGCGTCAGGCTGTTTTTCTCTCGGTGAGCTGATCAATGGAAGTCACCCCCGGAAGACTCTCGGAACACGATCTCGATGTCTCGGAGCTGTGGGCGCTGCTGAAGCTGTCCGTCGACGGCGTGTTCCAATGGGACTCGTCAACCGACGAGATCCACTGGTCTCCGGCAGTTCATTCGCTGATCGGCGGGCTCCGGGAAGGCCACTGCAACATCGAGCACCTGTTGGATCAGGTCCACCCCGAAGATCGCGGCCGACTGAGACGAGCGCTGAGGGAATCGCAGGAGTCGGGCCAACGCATGGCCATCGAAGTTCGCATGCGACGCCTCGACGATGTCTTCGTTTGGGTCCGGGCGCAGGGCGTTTGGCGCCCCGGGACTGCGAGGCCTATGCAGAAGTTTCTCGGCCTCATCGTCTCGATCACCAACGAGAAGCAGTCCCGGGCCGAACTGCAGCTCGAGCAGGAACGCTTCCGGGCCTTCGTCGATCATTGCCCTGCCGGAGTCTATATGAAGGGTGCCGACCGTCGGACCATCGTAGCGAACGACAAGGCTGCGGAGATCGCCGGTTGCGAGCTTGACGATCTCCTGGGCCGTACCTGCTACGAAATGTTCGATCCCGAGACAGCCAGGAAGATCGACGACGAGGACAGCGCGGTGATTTCTGAGGGCCTGGTTCGTAGCTGGACCGGCCAGGTCGCGACCCGGTCCGGGGAATCACGGACCATCGTCGATACCAAGTTCCCGGTGGTGACCGAGGAATCCGGAACGCTGGTCGGCGGCTTCGCGATTGACGTTACCGAGCAGGAGAACACGCGACGACGCGCCGAGTCAGCGCAGCGCCTCGAGTCCCTCGGATTGCTCGCCGGCGGCATCGCGCATGACTTCAACAATCTCCTCGCTGGGGTGGTCGGGAACGCGGAACTGGCGGTGCCGCATGCCGATGGTTCCGGCCGCGAGTTTCTCGCTGACCTGCTCTCCACGGCCGGACGAGCGAGTGCGCTGTGCGACCAGCTTTTGCTTTATGCAGGGCGTGACATCGTCCTCGAAGAGCGCATCAACATCCCCGCGCAACTTCGCTCCCTCGTACCCATGCTGGAAACGACCATGGGGGGGCGGGCCAAACTCGTGGTCGAGTGCCCGGATGCCGACCTCGGCGCTCCAATCGATCCTGTTCGCTTCCAGCAAATCGTCCTGAATCTGGTGCTCAATGCCGTCGAGGCCTGCATCGGATCCAAGCAGTGCAAGGTTTCGATCATTGTCGACCTCCTGGACGCGGGTCTCGAGGAGTCCGTCGAGAGCTCATGGCTCCTGGATGAATCGGCTCCCATGGTTCGAATCAGTGTGCGCGACAATGGCGAAGGGATGCCAGCGCACCTGATTGACCGGATCTTCGACCCGTTCTTTTCGACCAAGACCGAAGGGACAGGGCTCGGACTGGCAGCGGTGCTCGGCGGCGTGCGGAGTGCCGGAGGTGGCATTGCCGTACGGAGCATTCCTGATGGCGGCACGACCGTGTCAGTCTACCTCCCACGCCTCGATGCCCCCCCCGTCGCGTCCGTCGGTGACGAACTCACGTCCTCGCCGGCCCCTGCGAAACACCGCGGGCGAGCGCTCGTCGTCGACGACGAACCCATGTTGACCCAGGTCCTGGGGGCACTCCTCGGGCGCGCTGGGTTCGACACGGAGACGTGCAACAGCGGCACCGAGGCGAGCGCACTTCTTGCAGCGCGGCTCGATGATTTCGATCTGCTCATCTTCGACCTGACGATGCCCGAGACGAATGGCCATGATCTGCTGCGGCAGGCCAGGAAGCACCGCCCGGCAGTACCGGTGATCCTCTGCAGCGGTTACTCCGAGCAGGATGTTTCCTCGGCCCTCGACGAGCACACCGTGTTTCTGCACAAGCCATTCAGCAACCGCCAGCTCAACGAGACCATCCGCCGACTGGCTCCCTGACGTTCGACTGACGCCGACCGTCAGCGCCACGGCGGTTAGGGTCGCGACGGAAATTCTCGGGAGCGCGGGGAACTTCCGGACGGCGGGACAGGAGCGGTAACGGCCTGGCGCTACGGCCTGCTAGCATCCTGCAATCTCCGGCCGAAACCAGTGAACATGACCGTTGCCGCGACATGCAGGCGGAATCGTTGACCCGGGCCAGATCAGCCCTCGGGGTAAGCGCGCGGCGCCGCGGGTGCCAGACCAGAGCGAAACTCGCCGTAGAGCCCGCCAAGCCCCAACGCTTCACGACCGCTGGGCACATCCTGCGAGGGCACGTGGCCGAGCGCTGCCCGCAGTATCGAGTCATCGGCAAGGGCCTCCCGCACTCGCGTTCGGCGCCCCGGGACTAAGCACCGATGCCATTCGTCCTCCGCGACCAGGTCGTCTTCTATCACGTCCCGAAGACCGGCGGGACCTGGCTCCGGAACCTGCTCCGGGATGCTGGGCTACTGCAGGCCCAGCGAGGTCGGAAACACGACCCACCCGGCCTGGACCGGTTCCTGCCCACGGTCCCGTGCGAAGCGCTGGCAGAAGAGAGGGAACGCCGTCGATCCGGCGCGCGGGCGACGGCCGAATGGAGCTTCTGCTTCGTGAGGCATCCTCTGACCTGGTATGAGTCCTGGTTTCGCTACATGTCGGCCCGGGCCTGGAAACCCTGGCGACAGGCCCCGTCTTTCCTCGACTGGCATCCATGCGCACCACTGGAGGGCCAGGGCGCCGACCGCTTCGAGGATTTCGTCGAGAACGTGCTGAGGCGTCGCCCCGGCTTCGTCAGCGAGCTCTATTTCTCCTTCACCCCTCACGTCAGCCGGGTAGGCCGGTATGAGGACCTGCGGAAGTCGGCCAGCGAGATCCTGCAGCAGGTCGGGCTCTGGACGCCCGAACTCGCTACCCTCGCGGACGCTCGCGCGCCGCAGAACGTGTCCCCTCCGACCCCCACGCCCTGGGATCCTGCCCTGCGCGACGAGATCCTCGCCGCCGAGCGACCGGCGCTGCTGCGATTCGGCTATGCGCGCTGAGCGACAGGGGCGTGATGGGCCCCCATGGCGCGTTCGACCATTTCTAACTGGGCCAGCTTGCGCGCGACACCGACCGTGTAGTTGGCGTGGTGGAGGCGGATATTGGGTGGGGGCGCGAGCGGGTCGCCGGGCAGCCAGCGTCGGTCGCCCCGGGGCGGCACCCAGTACTCCTCGGGAAGCAGGCCAAAGCGAATAGCCTCTGGGTCGCGCTCGATGGCGCGGATGCAAGCGACCTGATCGCCGACGAGCGGGTCATCCGCGGTTTCAAGCACACGCCGCGCCACTTCGAAGAACCGGGCCGCGCGATCACCGGAGCGGATCACGGCGAACCCGGTGCAGAGATAACGACAGGGATGCGGATCCTGCGGACGGTTGTTCTGGAACAGAACGTCGAGTCCGTCCATGCGCCGCTGGAGATCGCGCATGATCGGTTTGTAGAAGCGAATGTCGACGTCGCTGAGGAGGAATATCGATCCGGCGGGCCGCTCGGCGAAGGCCTGCTCGAGTAGATCGAACTTCCGGACCACCACCCGAAGCCAGTGACGGGTACCGAAGTCCACGGGCGCTGCCTCGACTTCGAGGAAATGAGGCTCGATTTCCTCCGGAAGCGTCCTCAGGTACCAGCCCTGCTGCAGCGGGCGGTGCGACGGCGTGACGAGCGAGTAGGCGTGCAAGCGGACTCCTGGGGCGCAGGCGCAGGACCTCCGCGCCGGACCGCGGGACTCTGTCATCCCCTCCGGATCTTGTCCAGCTGGGGCGCTCAGCCCGCAGGCTTATCGGTGATGATGCCGCCGCACTGCTGGAAGCACCCGTCATACTGGTCCTGGCAGACCTGAGTACGGGCCGGCTTGCAGCGCTCGGGCTGCTGGCACCAGGTGCCCCCCTGGGACACGCAGTAGTCGTGCTGCTGCTTGAGGTACTCGTATTGCTGGCGGCAAGCACGATACTGATCCTGGAACTGGGTGCGGCACCGGGTCCGCACCACGTTGCATTGGCTGATGCAATCGTCGGCGACCGGACCATCGGGCTTGATGTACTGCTTCGAGCCGCCGGATCCACCAGCACATCCGGCCAGGAAAATCATGGCAGCGAGCACGAAGACGATTTGGCGCATCACAAGACTCCCGGGATCATCGATGGCCCGATCATGCCGAGGGAGCGCGCCGGATGCCAGCAGGGGCATCTGGTCGCTTCCGACGTGCAACAGTGCTAACCACTGCTGCGGGGCCCGCGTCAAAGCCTGCAAATGAGTACGGAAGACCAACAACTCGTCGAGCAGGCCATCGCCGGAGACCGGCTTGCGTTTCGCACGCTGGTACTCAAGCTGAGCCCGGACATGTTCCGCCTGGCCTGCCGCTTCACCGGCGATGCGGCGGCCGCCGAGGACGTCGTCCAGGAGGCCTTCATCAAGGCCTACGAGAAGTTGCCGACCTTCAAGCGCGACGCCAGCGTGCGGACCTGGATCCACCGGATCACGGTGAACACGGCCATGGACCATCTGCGCCGCGAGAAAACCCGCGACCGCTACGAGCGCGCCGCGGCCGATCTGGTGGACGACGCGATCACCGAACGCCCCGCCGACGGTCAGGAAATCCTGCGGCACACCCAGAGCGCCATGGCGAAGCTAACCGAAGTCGAGCGCGCGGCGCTCACGCTACGGCACTTCGAAGGCCACTCGATCGCCGAGATCGCCGCCACCCTCGACCTTAACCCGAATGCCTGCAAGCAGGCCGTCTTTCGCGCCGTCCGCAAACTGCGGGTCGCGCTCGAACCGCTGGTAGCCACCCCATGAAGACCATCACCGACGACGATCTGGTGCTGCTGTATTACGGCGAGCACGACGATGCGGCTCTCGCCCAGCAGGTCGCGCGCGACCCCGAGCTGAGCCGACGCTTCGAAGCGCTCTGCCGCGACCTCAGTCAGCTGGACGAGCTTACGGTGCCCGACCCAGGCCCGGATTTGGGCGCCCGCATGTGGCAACGCATGGTGCCGGAGCTCGCCGGCGGCGAAACGACGCCGGCGCGGGAAAGCTGGCTGCAGCGGCTTCTCAGGCCGCGATTCTCACTCGCCGGCCTGGCCATGCTCGTCCTCGTCGCAAGCATGAGCTTCCTGGCCGGTCGCCAGGCTGAGCCGAGCCTGGGCCTTGACGCCCAGCGCCTGCTCGAGGCCCGCATCAGCGAGCACCTCGTCGAGACCGAGATCCTGCTCACGCACGTTGCCAACGGCGGCAGCACCGGTGCTCGCGAGTCCGAGCTCGCGGCTGACCTGCTGCTTTCCAACCGGATCTACCGTCGCGCGGCGGCGACTTCCGGCCAGGGCGCCATCGCCGACCTGTTGAACGCCGTGGAGCGCCCCCTGCTTCAGCTGGCCAACGACCCGGATCTCGGTGTCTCGATCGACGACAGTCTGCTGTTCCAGGTCCGAGCCCGCTCCCGGCGCGATACGCGACACCCGAACGAAACGAATTCCTCGCAGGAGATCTGACATGAAATTCCCCTTCCGCCGCCCTATCGTCATGGCCATCGCGGGACTGCTGACCGCATCGGTGCACGCCCAGTCCGATGAGTTCCGCGCGGGCCAGGACGCTCTCGCAAAGGAGCAGTACGAGCGCGCCATCGAAGCCTTCGAGAGCGCCCGCCGCAAGCATGCCTCCGAGGAGGCTGCAGCCCTCTACTGGGAGGCCTACGCCCTGATGCAGGAAGGTCGGGCTCGGCAGGCCGAACAGCGGATACGTCGGCTCGAGCGCGATCACGAGAACAGCCCCTGGCTCGACGACGCCCAGGCCCTGCTCTACAGCGGCAACGGCGAGGCTGCCTCCGACGAGGCACTCGACGAGGAACTGCGCCTCTACGCCCTGAGCGCCCTCATGGACCGCAATCCCGAGCGGGCC
>JBCCZC010000106.1:0-14656 GCA_039188505.1 Pseudomonadota bacterium
GAAGAAGGCGGTCGCCTACCTCACGCCCTACATGGAGGCCGAGAAGGAAGAGGCCGGCACGGTCGGCCAGGCCCGTGCGAAGGTCCTGATGGCCACCGTCAAGGGCGACGTCCACGACATCGGCAAGAACATCGTGGGCGTGGTTCTGGGATGCAACAACTACGAGATCACCGACCTCGGCGTCATGGTGCCTGCCGAGAAGATCCTCGATACGGCCGTGGCTGAAGGCGCGTCCATGATCGGCCTGAGCGGTCTGATCACGCCGTCGCTGGACGAGATGGTCCAGGTCGGCAACGAGATGACGCGCCGCGGCCTGGATCTGCCCCTGCTCATCGGTGGTGCAACGACGTCTCGCCTCCACACGGCGCTGAAGATCGAACCGGCCTACGCTGGCCCGACGGTCTGGGTCAAGGACGCCTCGCGTGCCGTTGGCGTGGCACAGAAGCTGATCTCGCCCGACGCGCGGAAGGCCTACCTGGAAGAAGTGGCAGCCGACTACGAGACCGTCCGTCTGCGGCGGGCCGCCCGTCCCAGCCGGAAGCGGTTCGAAGGCCTCGATGCCGCCCGCGCCAACGCGAGCGTCATCGACTGGGCGAGCTATGCCCCGCCGGCGCCGAAGGAACCCGGCATCCGGGTCGAGCGGAAGATCTCCCTCGCGGAGCTCGTGCCCTACATCGACTGGACGCCGTTCTTCCAGACCTGGGAACTCGCGGGGCGTTTCCCGGCGATCCTCGACGACGAGATCGTCGGCGAGCAGGCGCGCGGGCTCTATGACGATGCCCGAGCCATGCTCCAGCAGATGGTCGACGAAGACTGGCTCGAGGCAAGCGCGGTGACGGGGCTCTTCCCGGCCGTTCGGGACGGAGACGACGTGCTCGTGTACGAGGACGCTGCGGCGGAGGAGCCCTTCGAGCGCCTCTGCTTCCTGCGCCAGCAGATCGAGAAGGCGCCGGGTCGCCCTCACCTCTGCCTCGCGGACTTCGTCTCCGCCGAGCACGGGCAGGATCACATCGGCCTGTTCGCGGTCACGACCGGCATCGGGATCGAGGCGCACGTGGCCCGCTTCGAGGCCGAGCACGATGACTACAGCGTCATCCTCTGCCAGGCCCTGGCCGATCGGCTCGCCGAGGCGCTGGCCGAGCGGACGCACGCGCTCATTCGGCAGGAGCGCTGGGGCTACGCCGCGGACGAGCAGCTCGACAACACCGCGCTCATCGCCGAACGCTACCGCGGCATCCGGCCCGCTCCTGGCTATCCGGCGTGTCCGGATCATTCGGAGAAGCGGAAGATCTTCCGGCTCCTCGACGTCGAAGCGAACGTCGGCATGAAGCTGACCGAAAGCTGCGCCATGTGGCCTGCGGCAGCGGTCTCCGGCTACTATTTCTCGCATCCCGAGAGCCGCTACTTTGTTGTGGGCCAGCTTCGCGAAGACCAGATCCAGGACTACGCAGACCGCAAGGGCGTCGGACTCGACGAGGCCGAGCGCTGGCTCGCGCCGAATCTCGCCTACGATCCGGAGCGTTCGTGACACTACTGATCATCTACGTGGCGCTCGCGCTCGGCGTGAGCTTCCTCTGCTCGATCATGGAGGCGGTGCTTCTCAGCATCACGCAGCCTTTCGTCGCCACGAAGGTCGAGGAAGGACACCGCACGGCGAAGCTTCTGAAGTCTTACAAGGACGACATCGATCGTCCCCTTGCGGCCATCCTGACGCTCAATACGATCGCTCACACCGTGGGCGCGACGGGCGCCGGGGCACAGGCGGTCAAGGTGTTCGGCGACGCCTGGATCGGGATGATCTCCGCCGTGCTCACGTTCCTGATTCTGTTCTTCTCGGAGATCATCCCGAAGACCCTGGGCGCGGTGTACTGGCGTCAGCTGGCCTCTCCTGTCGCGATCCTGCTGAAATTCACCATCATCGCCATGTACCCGGTAGTGATCGTGGCCCGGGGGCTGACCCGTCTCATGTCCCACGGCAGCGACGAAACGACGATCAGCCGGCGCGAGCTGCTGGCCCTCGCGGAACTGGGCGCCACCCAGGGCGTAGTCGCAGAGCATGAATCAAGACTGTTTCGTAACCTTCTGAAATTTCGAAATATATCTGTTGCTGAGATCATGACGCCGCGCGTGGTGATCGCCACCCTGGACCGCGCCATGACGGTTGGCGACGCGACGAGTGCCGAAGCGCTCCGGTTCTCGCGCGTGCCGGTGCACGCGGCCGGGGACCGGGACGACATCACCGGGTACGTTCTGAAGGACGAGGTTCTCGAGCGCGCGGCCCGGGACGAGTACGAAGTCACGCTCGATGAAGTCTCCCGCAAGCTGCTAGTCGTACCACCGACGGCAAGGCTTCCAGCGCTCTTCCGGCATCTGCTCGCCAATGGGGAGCACATTGCCCTGGTCGCCGATGAGTATGGTGACGTGGCCGGGCTGGTGACGATGGAGGATGTGCTCGAGGCCCTGCTCGGACTGCAGATCGTCGACGAGGCCGATGCGGTGACCGACATGCGGGAACTGGCGCAGCGCTACCGGGAGTCGCGGCATAGCCGACTGGTGAATCTCGGCACCGTGGAGGCGCCAGGCGACGAGGCTGACGACGGCGGATTAAGGGAACGCTGACGATCGCCGGGTGGCGCCCGTTCGCTTTGAGTTGACGCTCCCACTGCGATGCTCCAATGCGATGATGGCGCGCCTGCCGGCTTCCGGAGGACGCTCGCCCTGCACTGATCTCGCGCCACAGCTCGCGACCGGTTGCGGGGTGCCCAAAGGAGGCGTTCCCACGCATAATCGCCGGACATAGGCTCGCAACGGATTGCGGCGCTTCGGCGCGCACCAGAATCTCAGGTCCCCGATCCATGGCAAAGACGCTGGTCTACTACGCCCATCCCGGGCATCGGCATTCGCACGTGAACCGCGTGATGGCGAAGGCCGCGAGCGCGGTGATCGGCATCAGCTTCGTGGACCTCTACGCGGAGTATCCGCGCTTCGATATCGATACGGACAAGGAGCAGCAGCGCCTGCTGGAACACGACATCATCCTGTTCCAGTTCCCGTTGTTCTGGTACTCGACCCCGTCCCTGGTGAAGGAGTGGGAGGACCTGGTGCTGGAGCACGGTTTCGCCTACGGCGCCGGTGGCGATCGTCTTGCAGGCAAGCGCCTGATGCTGGCGATTACCGCGGCGGGGCCCAGTGACGCGTACACCGAGCGTGGCTACCAGCACTACCCGATTCGCACCTTTCTGACGCCGCTCGAACAGACCGCCCGCCTCTGCCACATGGATTTCTCGGCGCCGTATGTCCTTTTCGGCTCCCTGCGCGCGCCCGCGGAGGGCGAGGTGGAGCCACACGTCGCTGGCTACGTGCAGCTGCTGGAGGCGCTGCGGGACGACCGCTACGACTTCGAGGCGGCCGCCGCGCGGGATGTCGTAAGCCACGCCGACCTGCCGATCGTGGAGGACGCATAGATGGCGGAGATACTCCTGATCGCGGTGCTCTTCCTTGCCGGAGGGGTCGTGGCCGTGCCCATCGCCTCGCGCCTCGGCCTCGGCTCTGTGCTCGGCTACCTGCTCGCTGGTATCGCGCTTGCGCCGATCCTCGCCGCCCTGCACGTCGACGTGGTCAGCATCCAGCACTTCGCCGAATTCGGCGTGGTTATGATGTTGTTTCTGGTTGGCCTCGAGCTCGAGCCCCGCATGCTCTGGCAGATGCGTAATCGCCTGCTCGGGCTTGGGGGCCTGCAGGTCGGTGTGACCACGCTCGTGATCATGGGCGGCGCCCTTGTCGCGGGGCTTACCTGGAGCGTCGCCCTAGCAGTCGGCCTGGTGCTCGCCCTGTCGTCCACGGCGATCGTGCTGCAGACCCTCAACGAGAAGGGCCTGATGAAGAGCGACGGTGGCCAGGCCAGCTTCTCCGTGCTCCTGTTCCAGGACATCGCGGTCATTCCGATGCTAGCGCTGCTGCCGCTGCTGGCGCTACCGGAGCTGGTCGAGATCGTCAACGCGGCCGCCGGCGCCGGGGACCATGGGGAGGGCGGCCACGGCGATGACATGAGTCTCGTTGCCGGCATGGCGGGATGGCAGCAGGCGCTGGTCACCATTGCGGCGATCGCCTTCGTTGTCGTGGTGTTCTCGTTCCTGACCCGCCCCCTGTTCCGCTTCATCGCCATCGCCCGTCTCCGCGAGCTCTTCACGGCGGTGGCCCTCCTCGGCGTGGTCGGCATTGCCCTGCTCATGATGGTCGTGGGCCTGTCGCCCGCCCTGGGTACGTTCCTCGCCGGTGTCGTGCTCGCGAACAGCGAATACCGGCACGAGCTCGAGAGCGACATCAGTCCCTTCAAGGGGCTGCTCCTGGGGCTGTTCTTCATCACGGTGGGCGCCGCGATGAACTTTGATCTGCTGTTGGCGACGCCGGGCCTCATCATCGGGCTGACGTTCGCGATCATGGCCGTCAAGGCCCTCGTGCTGTTGGGTCTGAGCTTCCTCTTCAATGTTCGCGGGGCGGATCGCTGGCTATTCACGCTCGGTTTGGCGCAGGCGGGTGAATTCGGCTTCGTGCTGATTGCCTTCACGGTCGCGAACGGAGTGCTCCCGTCGGACCTGGCCGATCAGCTCATGCTGGTGGTTGCCCTGTCGATGCTGCTGACCCCGTGCCTGTTCATCCTGTTCGACAAGGTCATCGCCCCGCGCTACGCCTCGGACCAGGTAGGCGAAGGCGACGTGGTTGATGAAACGGGTACCGTGATCATTGCCGGTCACGGTCGCTTCGGCGGCGTCGTCAACCGGATGCTGCGGTCGGCAGGCTACGAGACCGTCGTACTTGACTACCGGTCCGAGCAGCTCGACCGGCTCCGGGCCTTCGGTATCAAGGCCTTCTTCGGTGACGCAACCCGCCCGGACATGCTGCACGCCGCGGGCATCGAGGAGGCCCGGATGCTCGTGATCGCCATCGACGATCGAGAGCAGATCACGGAGCTGGTGCGTCATACCACCGAGCATCATCCGCACATTTACGTCGTGGCGCGGGCCGTTGACCGGCACCATGTCTACGAACTCTATGCCGCGGGCTGCCGGGACATCATCCGGGAAAGCTTCGACAGCGCCGTGCGGACCGGGCGTTCGGCAATCGAGGCGTTAGGGGTCCATCCCTACGAGGCGGAGCGCCTGAGCCGTCGCTTTGTTCAGCACGACAAGGCGCAGCTACGCGACCTCGCGGAACTCTACGATCCCGCCATTCCCGCGCACGAGAACGAGGCCTATGTCGAGCGAACCAAGCGCTATATGGAGCGTGACGACGAGATCCTGAGCGGGAGCGCGGCAGCGTTCGGAAGTCGCATCGACCGCGGCTGGACGCCGCCGACGCCCGAGGACGTCAAGGCTGTGATCCAGGACAACGAGGCCGCACGGGCGGCCGAGGGCCGTGGCGACTCGTAGCGGTTGGGCCCGGGCGCCGAACTTCACGGAACGCGAGGCGTCGCTCGCGGTCGCATGGATGAGGGATTCTCCTGCATCGAGGCGACGCCATGGCGCATCCGGAAGCAAGTACGAGTCGAGGCCATGCGATCGCGTGGTTGCTGCTCGGCGGCGTGGCGGCCGGGCTTTTCAGCCTCTTCGTGCAACCCCACTTGCTACGCCACCAGGACCTTGACGTGCTGCACGCCCAGCTCCGCACCACGGACGCACGCTACCGGGCGGCCATTGCCGGTCGGCCAACGCTCGAGGCCATGCGGGCCGAGATAACCGAAACCCTGCGAAACGGCGTCGGCTATCTGGAAAGCCGCGACCGGGGGCTTGCGTCGGCAGAGCTTGCCGCCCGCTTCGCCGAGTCCGTCGCCCGCGCAGAGGGGTGCGCCATCATGACCCAGCGGGTGCTTCCGGCGACGCTCCACGAGCCGCATGCCCGGGTTGCGATCAGCGCGCGCCTGCAATGCGACGCTGCTGAACTGGGCGCCGTGCTCTACCAGATCGAGGGCAGCCGCCCGTATGTATTTGTCGATAAGCTCACCGTCCTGCGTGGACCGGCGGGCCGATCAGGGCCTCGCGGTAGCCCGTCGACCCTGGACGTCAGCGTGGAGATCAGCGCGTTTCTGCCAGGCGATCCCGCAGTCTGAGGGCATGGAGTCCGCTCGCCCGGGCCTTCGCTACCCGGGCGAGCCATCAGTGGGCGCAGCAACGGCCGCGGACACGGTCGTCGGCAGGCGAAGCCCCTTATCGCAAGTCGAGGCCTGCTCCCAGAAGGTGCCTACACAATGCCGAGCTCGAAGGCCTTGAGGACGGCGCGCGTGCGATCGCGGACGCCCAGCTTGGAGAGGATGTTAGAGACGTGATTCTTCACCGTGCCCTCGGCAACGCCCAGCGAGTTGGCAATCTCCTTGTTGCTGTAGCCGCCGGCCATGAGGCGAAGGATCTCTGTTTCCCGGTCCGTCAGCGGATCCGGGCGATCGAGGCTGGAAAACTCGTTGCGCATCCGTTCGAGGCCCTCGAGGAGGCGCTCGGTCACGGCCGGCTTCACCAGGGAGCCGCCCTCGGCCACGGTCTTCACCGCGTTGACCAGATCCTCGAGCTTGACGTCCTTCAGCAGGTAGCCCTTCGCGCCGGCGCGAATGCCCGACAGCACCAGGGTGTCGTCGTCGAAGGTCGTCAGGATAATCGTCGGCGGCAATTCGCCCTTTTCGTTGAGCGCATCGAGCACGTCGAGTCCCGACATGCCCGGCATGCGCATGTCCAGAAGAACCACGTCGGGCGCCGCCTCGGGAATCGCGCTGACGGCTGTCTCGCCGTCGGGCGCTTCACCGATCACCTCGATGTCGTCGGACAGTTCGAGCAGGCTGCGCACGCCCTGGCGCACCAGCGTTTGGTCGTCAACCAGAAACACCTTGATCACAAACTGACCTCCTTGGGCAGCCAGGCATTGAGGGTGAAGCCCTCCCCGACCGCAGAGTTTACCGCGAGCCGCCCGCCGAGTTGGCGCAGCCGCTCCTTCATACCGGTCAGGCCGTTGCCGGCGTCGACCGCGTCCGTGCCGCGACCATCGTCGCGCGCATCGATCCGGAATCCTTCCCCGTCCTGGTCCACCGCGAGCCAGAGATTGTCGGCGTCGGCGTGCTTGACGGTGTTGGTGATGATCTCCTGCGTACAGCGCAGCAGGATCTGGGCGCGCCGCGGGTCATCGATCTCGAGCTCGTCCGGAATGCTGAGGTGGATGCGTGGTCGCGGCACGCCCTCCGCGAGGCTACGAATCGCCTCGGTGAGGTTTACCGCGTCGTCTGTTCGCATCGTGCCGACCGCTTCGCGGACGTCCGAAAGCAGCAGCTTCGCTACCGACCGCGCCTGAGCGACGTGGTCGTGCGCCTTACCGTCAACGAGATGGCTCGCCACCTCGAGGTTCAGGCTGAGTGCGGTGAGGTGGTGACCGACGAGATCGTGTAGCTCCCGCGAGATCCGCACGCGCTCGGCGATCCGCGTGCTTTCCGCGAGGAGCGCCTGGGTCGCCCGGAGCTCGGAGTTGACTTTCCGGAGTTCGTCCCGGGCCCTGGCCTGGCGCCGTGCGACCAGGGAGAGCACGAAGGTGAAGCTCGAATAGCCGAGGTACAGGCCACAGAGAATGGCGGCGCTGGTCCAATTCACATCCGGAAAGGTCGTTGCGACGACGATGGCCAGGGCCACGTTCTGGGCCAGCAGCCAGGGCACACCGTAGCGGAGGTCGAGCACCCATGGCAGCACTCCCGCGACCACCAGCAGCAGGATGCCGCCAAGCCCCGTCTGGGAAGACCCCGTGATGACCAATGCTGCGACCGTCATCAGGCCGAGCAGCACGATCTGCTCGTCCCGCCGCGAGCGGTGCTCGAGGCTGCTCGCGACCCACCAGTAGGCAGCGCCGAACGTGACCTGGGCGATGGCCCAGACGATCCACGCTTCCTGCGCCTTCTCCGCCCGGCCGAGCAAAGGTGTCATCGCCAGGGCGAGGCCCACGCTGGCCCAGGTAAACAGCCCGGCAAATTTCAGGAGCTGGGTCGTCGAAAGGCGCACGGATCAGCGGATGCTTCGAGCGATGGCAAGGGTTGCCGGCAGCGGCGCCGTTGGTCGACCGTGGCTGGCAATCCCGGTTGGCCGCGGCGATACTCGTCGTCCCAGCGGGCGAGTTTCAAAGGTGGCGGTCATGGAAGGTCCTCGATCCCCACGGATGCCCGGAAATCGGACGGCCGCAATGCAGCGAGCGCGATTATCATAGGGAGTTTGCTCCATGCCGACAATCATACGGGACGTGACGGCGGAGGATCTCGAGCGCATCAGCGAGATCAACCGTGGGGCCATGCCGGACGTCAACGACATTCCGCCCGAACGGTTGGCTGCGTTCCTGCGCCACAGCGATTATTTTCGCGTCGCCACGCGGGACGGCGAGATCGCGGCGTTCCTGATTGCCCTGCTGCCGGGGCACGAATACGAAAGCGAGAACTATCGCTGGTTCCTGGGGCACGCGCTGAACTTCGTCTACATCGATCGCGTCGTCGTGGACTCTGCGTTTCGTGGCCTCGGCATCGCGAACGTCCTCTATGCGGATGTTCAGAGCTTCGCCGAACAGCGAGCGCCGGTGCTCACCTGTGAGGTCTACCTCAGCCCCCGCAACGACGTGTCGATGCTCTTCCACGGCGCCCAGGGCTTCCACGAGGTCGGGCGTCAGCGCTTGCCCGATGGGCGCCACGTGAGCCTGCTGTCCAAGCCGCTGCCCAGCTTCGACTACGTCGAGCGTCAGTACGGCTCGCCGACCCTTGAATCCGTCGACGGCTGACGTCGCCGACCTGGCCGGGCACCGTGCGGCGGTCACCCGTTTGCTCGATTGCTTCGGCCTCCGCCTCGAGAACGTCGCCGCAGATGCACGGATCCCGGGTAGCTACTGGGGCGACAGCGAGGCTGGACTCATCGGCGACACCCTTTACGCGCGCCTCGATACGCCGGTCCACTCCGTGCTGCACGAAGCCTGTCACTGGATCTGCATGAGCCCTCGGCGTCGATCGAACGTCCACACCGATGCCGGCGGCACGGATCTCGAGGAATGCGGCGTTTGCTACCTGCAGATCGTACTCGGAGACGCGCTTCCCGGTCTCGGCAGGCTGCGCATCCTCGCCGACATGGATGCCTGGGGCTACAGCTTCCGGCTCGGCAGCGCCGGCGCCTGGTTCGAGACCGATTCTGCCGACGCGGTGCGCTGGCTGGAGCAGGAGCGCTTGCTGGTGGAGGGCCGCCCGACCTTCAGGCTCCGAACCTCCCCGGACCCCGAGCCCGCTCACGCCTGAAAAGCGACCTCCCGGATCGACTGGATCTCGTCGCGGACCCGCGCTGCATCCTCGAACTCGAGGTTCTGCGCGTGCTCGAACATCTTGGCCTCGAGTTCCTTGATCTTTCCGGCCGCCTCTTCGGGGGTGTAGTCCCGGCGCTCGCGTGCCGTCGTGCCGCCGGGGCGCTCGCCTCCAGCCCGCTTGCGGCCCTTGCCCTTCTCGCTCGACCGGGCGCCTTCCATGATGTCGCCGATGGCCTTGTGGACCGTCTTCGGCACGATCCCCTCCGCCTCGTTGTGCGCGAGCTGCTTCTCTCGCCGTCGTGAGGTCTCCGAGATCGCCTGCTCCATGGAATTCGTGATGCGGTCCGCGTACAGGATCGCCCTGCCCCGCACATTCCGGGCTGCCCGGCCGATCGTCTGAATCAGCGAGCCCTCGCTGCGAAGATAACCCTCCTTGTCCGCATCGAGGATCGCCACCAGCGAAACCTCGGGCATGTCGAGGCCTTCGCGCAGGAGGTTGATGCCGACGAGGACATCGAATTCGCCCAGACGCAGGTCCCGGATGATCTCCACGCGTTCGACCGTATCGATGTCGGAATGGAGGTAGCGCACGCGAACGTCGTGCTCGGCGAGATAGTCGGTCAGGTTCTCGGCCATGCGCTTGGTCAGCGTCGTGACCAGTACCCGATCCCCCAGGCCGACCCGATCGCGGATCTCCGACAGCAGGTCGTCCACCTGGGTGTCCACGGGTCGGATTTCGACCTCGGGATCGAGCAGCCCCGTGGGGCGCACGACCTGCTCGACAAAATCGCCGCCGGAGCGCTCCAGCTCATAGGCCCGCGGCGTCGCCGAGACATAGATCGTACGCGGCGCCTTGGCCTCGAATTCGTCAAACCGCAGGGGTCGATTGTCGAGCGCTGAGGGCAGCCGGAAGCCGTAGGTGACCAGGTTTTCCTTCCGCGCGCGGTCGCCCCGGTACATGCCCCCGATCTGCGGCACGGTCACGTGGCTCTCGTCGAGGATCAGGAGAGCGTCCGCCGGCAGGTAGTCGAACAGCGTCGGTGGCGGGTCCCCGGGCTTGCGCCCCGTGAGATGGCGGGAGTAGTTCTCGATGCCCTGGCAGTAGCCGAGCTCGGTCATCATCTCGAGGTCGAACTGGGTGCGCTGCTCGAGGCGCTGCGCTTCGAGCAGTCGATTGCCGCGGTACAGCTCTTCGAGTCGCTCCTTCAGCTCGGCCTTGATGGTCTCGATGGCGTCGAGCACCGTTCCCCGGGTGGTCACGTAGTGGGACTTCGGGTAGATCGTGAGCCGGGGCAGCTTGCGCAGGACCTCGCCGGTCAGCGGGTCGAAGTAGGCGAGCTGCTCGACCTCGTCGTCGAAGAGTTCGATGCGGATCGCATCCCGCTCGGATTCCGCCGGAAAGACGTCGATGACTTCGCCGCGAACGCGGTAGGTGGCGCGCCGCAACTCGAGGTCGTTGCGCGTGTACTGCATCTCGGCCAGCCGCCGCAGGATGCTGCGCTGATCGATCTTCGTGCCCCGATTGAGGTGGAGCACCATGTTGAAGTACTGCTGTGGGTCACCGAGGCCGTAGATCGCGGAGACCGTCGCGATGATGACGGCGTCCTTGCGCTCGATCAGGGCCTTGGTGGCCGAGAGGCGCATCTGCTCGATGTGTTCGTTGATCGAGGCGTCCTTCTCGATGAAGGTATCGCTGGCCGGGACGTAAGCCTCGGGCTGGTAGTAGTCGTAGTAGGAAACGAAGTATTCGACCGCGTTGCCCGGGAAGAAGTCCTTGAATTCTCCGTAGAGCTGGGCCGCGAGGGTCTTGTTGGGCGCCATGACCAGGGTCGGGCGCTGCACCCGGGCAATGACGTTGGCCATCGTGAACGTCTTGCCCGAGCCGGTCACACCGAGCAGCGTCTGGTGCTGCAGACCGCTCTCGAAGCCGTCGACGAGGCGCTCGATCGCCTGGGGCTGGTCCCCCGCGGGACGAAACTTCGAGACGAGTTCGAATTGTTGACTCACAATAGCATTCCGCTCCTCAAGCCGGGCGACGCGCCCGACGCACCGCTGCCCCAGCGTCCCGCGAGTGATGCGGATATGGCGTCAAGGTCGCTGTAGGCAGAAGCAAACCCCCATTGTACGATGCGCGGCAGCAACGAGTGGAGACCAGCTCATGGGCGTAGCCATCGCCGCGCGACTCTCGGCCATCAAGCCGTCCGCCACCATCGCCGTCAGCATGAAGGCCGCCGATCTGAAGGCGGCCGGACGGGACATCATCGCCCTCGGCGCCGGCGAGCCTGACTTCGACACGCCGGACCACATCAAGCAGGCAGCGCTCGAGGCCATCTCGGCGGGGCAGACGAAGTACACTGCCGTCGACGGCACGCTCGCCCTTAAGGAGGCCATCCTCCGCAAGTACCGGCGGGACAATGATCTGAGCTACGAACCGGCCCAGGTGATCGTTTCAAATGGTGCAAAACACAGCATTTTCAATCTCTTGCTTGCAATACTTGATGCGGGAGACGAAGTTCTCGTGCCGGCACCCTACTGGGTTTCCTACCCGGACATGGTGGCGCTCGCCGGCGGCACGCCACGAATCGTCGGCACGACGGCAGAAACCGCATTCCGGGTGACGCCAGCGCAGCTGGAGGCGGCGATTACCCCGGCTACGAAGCTGCTCATCCTCAATGCGCCGTCCAATCCGACCGGTCAGGTCTACCGGGAGGAGGATCTTGCGGGTCTCGCCGAAGTTCTCCGGCGCCATCCGCAGGTGATGGTCGTCAGCGACGACATCTACGAGCTCATCTACTGGGGCGTGGCGCCGCTGCGCAACCTCCTCGAAGTCGCGCCGGATCTCGCTGACCGGACGGTGCTGGTCAACGGCGTCTCGAAGGCGTACGCAATGACCGGCTGGCGGATCGGCTATGCCGTCGGGCCAGCCGCGGTGATCGCCGCCATGCGCAAGGTTCAGTCGCAGAGCACGTCCAATCCCTGCTCGATCTCCCAGGCGGCATCCGCTGCGGCCCTGGACGGCGACCACGGGCCTGTCAGCGCGATGGGCGCCGCCTTCAAGGAGCGTCATGACTACGTGGTGGGGGCGCTCAACGGCATCGAGGGCATTCGCTGCCTGCCGGCAGACGGCGCGTTCTACGCCTTCGCGTCCTTCGAGGGGCTGCTCGCGCGGCGGCCAGAATTCCCTGATGACGTAGCGCTAGCCGGCGCGCTGCTGGAGGGCGCCGGGGTCGCGATGGTACCCGGTACGGCCTTTGGCATGCCTGGACACCTGCGCCTGTCCTACGCGACCAGCATGGCCCAGCTGGAGGCGGCCATGGCCCGGCTTGGCGAATTCGCCGCCGGCGGCTGACAGCCGCGATCGTCGCCGCCTCACGATGAAGGGCGATCAGTTCCGATCCCCGCGCCGCCATCGCCGGCCCAGACTGGCTTCAGGAACGAAGCGGAGCGGGCGCGGTGCGGAAAACGGAGCGAGGGATCACACTGCTGGAAATGCTCGTCACCCTGGCCATCGCCGCGGTTCTGCTGGGTCTGGGCGTGCCGTCCTTCGAACGGATGCTGGTCGCAGCGGAGCTACGCACGCGCAGCCAGGAGCTGGTCTTCGGCGCCATGCGCGCCCGCGAGCACGCGGTCATCTTTCGAACCCATGTGGTGCTCTGTCCATCGATAGACGGCGCGACCTGTCTCGCCGAGCCGCACTGGCACCGCGGGTGGATCAGCTTCGAGGATACCGACGACGACCGGGCCCTGGATCCGTCCGAACGGTTGATCGAGCAGCACGTTGCTTCCGCTCGCGGCATCACGCTTGTCTCGAGCCGCTCCCGGCGGCGCATGCGGTTCTATCCCGCGGGTTGGGCCTGGGGCAGCAACACGACAATCCGCGTCTGCGCGCCCGGCAACCGCATCCCCGGACGACGCTTGATCCTCTCGGGCACCGGGCGCATGCGCACGGCGGATGCGACGAGCGACACCTGCGATTGAGCCGCTATTCCCCCGACGTTACCCGGCGCCGAGCCCTGTGACCCTGTGTCCGCCATTGATGCTGGGCATGGGCGGCCCGTCGACCTGGGTTGGACGCTATGCGGGAGTCGACGTGGTCACCGATTTCCCCTGGACCGGGCTCGTGGTGGGTACGCCAGGGACCGAATGCGCGGCAGCCGCACAGCCGGCGGATGGCGCGGTGACGGAAGTCGTAGCCAAGGGCTTCCTGGCCGATGCTGCCCGTGATTTTCGCTGCGCCTGGCAGGGGCGTCGCGCCCAGCTCTCGATCTCCGGCATCGGGGACATCAGCCTCGACCTCGACGCCGGTCGTGCGCATGCCATCGACTCCGGGCAGGACGCGACCGCGATGGGCCTGGCTCTCACGGGGCCGGCGCTGGCTCTGCTCCTCGCCGCCCGCGGTAGCTGGATGCTGCACGGTTCCGCCGTTCGTCACGGTGATGCGGCCCTGCTGCTGCTGGGTGAGTCCGGCGTCGGAAAGTCGACCCTGGCGCGGCAGTACGCGGACTCGGGTCGGCGCCTTGCAGACGACCTGGTCGCCTGCCGTCTCGACGATGATGGCCTGAGGTGGCCGGGCGCGCTCCCTCAGCCCCGCCTGCCGGATGAGTTCGATCGAACGTCGCCGCGGCGAGTCGCGCGAATCGTGATGCTCGAACCCGGCGGCGATGAGCCGGTCGTGCGCGAACTGTCCCCCGCGGACCAGTCGCTCGCGCTGATCCGACACACGGTGGCGACGCGGCTGTTTCCATCCTGGCTGCTGGAGTCGCATCTCGCCTGGGCCGCCGCGGTCGCGGCGCGGAAGCGCTGCGTCGCGTTGAGCTACGCACAGGTGCCCGCTAAGCTCCGCGCCATGGTCGCACTCCTCGAGACCCTGTGAGCCTGGGCACGGCCATCGGCGTGCTCCGCGACGTGACGCAGTCGGCGGCAGCCCTGCGTCGCGAGGGATTTGCGGCGTGCGCTTCGCCGTTTCTGCAGGTCGAGGACGTGGGCCTGTCCGAAGCGGAGACGGCAGAGCTGATCCAGCGTCATCGCTGGCTCGGAAGAACCCGGCGGCTGCCCTGGTCAAACTGCCTGACCCGCTCGCTCGCGCTCTGCCGATGGGCCCGGCGCCGGGGCTTCGCGCCCCAGCTCGTCATCGGTACGGATCGCCAGGACGGCGATTTCATGGCCCACGCTTGGGTGCAGGTGGCCGGCCGCGAATTCGGCCGCAACGGATACGAGGCGATGCGCCATGGCCGGCCGACTCGCGCTGAATCCTGACGTCGTCCACCAGCCGATCGGCGACGAACTCGTCGTTCTCAACGCGAGAAGCGGGCGTTACTTCCGGCTGAACGAAGCGGGTCGTCTCGTGCTCGCGGGGATCGCC